>JAXECZ010000137.1:0-5131 GCA_034104845.1 Faecousia sp.
TACCCGTCATCTGCGCGCAACCGCATACGCCGATCAGACCAATGTGGATGCCATCAAAAAGATGATTCCGTACAAATAAGGATAGGAGGATACAGAAATGGCAAGAGTTAAAGGCGCAATGATGACGCGCAAGAGAAGAAATGCTACCCTGAAGCTGGCCAAGGGCTACTGGGGTTCCAAGTCCAAGCACTTTAAGATGGCCAAGCAGGCCGTGATGAAGTCCGGCAACTACGCTTTCGCTGGCCGCAAGATGAAGAAGCGCACTTTCCGCAGCATGTGGATCGCCCGTCTGAGCGCTGCCGTGGCTCCCTTCGGCATGAACTATTCCACTTTCATGAACGGTGTCCACAAGTCCGGCATCACCATGAACCGGAAGAGCCTGTCCGAGATGGCCATCCACGATCCCGCCGCTTTCGCCGCCGTTGTGGAAAAGGCCAAGGCTGCCCTGAACTAAGATGTTTTCGATCCCTGTCGGCACCCCCGGCAGGGATTTTTTGATTCAGGAGATGATGGGATGGAACTGAGCATCACGGCAACGCACCCCGGACGGCTGTCCTCATTTCTCTTAAAAGAGCTGAAAATGTCCACCGGCCTGATGAACCGGCTGAAATGGGGGGACGGCATCCGGGTGAACGGTACCCCGCAGCACACCAATTACCCGGTGCAGCCCGGGGACGTGATCACCGTTACATTGGAGGAGGAAACTCCGGAATACCCAGCAGAGGATGGCCCTCTCACCATTTTGTATGAGGACGACTGGCTGCTGGCGGTGGACAAACCGGCGGGGATGCTCATTCACCCCTCCAGAGCGAAAAATTCCGGCACCCTGGCCAATTTCGTGGCGGGTTATTATGGGAAAACCGGCCAAAAATCCGCCTTCCATCCCCTGACCCGGCTGGATAGGGACACCTTTGGCATCGTGCTTCTGGCAAAGAATTCCCATGTCCACGCCCTTTTGCAGCAGGAGAAGCCAAAAAAGACCTATCACGCCCTGGTATACGGCGGCCCAGCGGAGGAGACCGGCACCGTCACCGCTGCCATCTCCCGGTGTCCGCTGCCCAGTCTGCTGCGGAAAATCGACCCCAACGGCAAGCCCTGCCTCACCGAGTACCGCGTCCTGGAGCGCAGCAATTCCACCAGCAAATTGGAGCTCCACCCCGTCACCGGCCGCACCCATCAGCTGAGGCTCCACTGCGCCTATCTCGGCTGCCCCATCCTGGGCGACCCCCAATATGGAACGGAAGAAAGCACGGCCTACTCTGCAAGACTGGGAATCCAAACCCAGCTTCTCTGCGCCAAAAGATTGGAGTTCACCCACCCCCTCACCGGAGAACGCATAACCCTGGATTCCAAAATGACCATCCTATAATGTTAAAAAGTCCCTCAGCAAGGCAGCCAGTGTCTTCCGGCACCGGCTACAGAAGAATATGTACAAAACGGCTGCAGAAGTTGCAGCCGTTTTGTCATATCATTACTGAAGCATTTTATTTATGAAAATTCCAATGTTTTACAATTTACCCTGCTACCAAAAAAGACGTTGCCGAAGCAAACCCATGTATTCTACGAGTTATCCCGTTAAATTCCAATTTGCAAGATAAACCGATAAGCACGTTATGTTTTGAAACATGCAGTCCTTTTGTAATACACAGTTACCAGCAGCACACAGGCTCCGGACCATGCCAGAATCTCCGCATAAAATATCCCTTCCTGCCCGATGAGCCGCGGCAGAAATATGGCAGCAGATACCCGCATGATAAACTCCACCATTCCGGATACCATGGGTATGACGGTATCTCCCATCCCCTGCAGGGCGCTGCGATAGGTATGCAGCGCATACAAGATAATCAGGAAAGTACTCATGATCATCAAGTAATGATGGGCGATCTGCAATACCTGTTCCGCCTGTACTTCTTCCGCTGAAATGAACAAAGAGAGAATATCTTTTCCCCATAAGAACATGAGCGCAGAGATCAGCACCGAGGTGGCAAACGCCATTGCAATCCCTTTCCCCATGCCCAGTTTAATACGCTTGTTGTTTCCCGCCCCTTTATTCTGAGCAACAAAGGTTGAAATCGCGTATCCGTATGAGATAGCCGCCGTCTCCAAAATACCATACAATTTGTTTGTTGCCGTAAAACCCGCTACATACAATACGCCAAATCCATTGATGACGGACTGAAGCACCATCCCGCCAACGCTGATGATCGCATCCTGGAACATGACAGGTATCCCCAGCCTTAACAGTCTTTTTGCCAGGCCGATATCCATTGCAAAAGACTGACGCTTTAGCTTCAGAAAAGAGATTTTGCTCAGGACAATGAAACAATAGATACAGGAAATTCCCTGTGCGATCAGCGTTGCCACAGCAGCACCGGCAATCCCCAAATGAAATCCCATCACAAACAGCAGATCCAAACCGATATTCGTGCAGGAAGCGATCACCATGGCTATCAAAGGGGAGCGTCCATCCCCCAATGCCCTTAAAAGAGAGGCTTCCAGATTATAGAACATGATGACCGTAAGCCCGCCTATCATAATCCGCAGATAGGTCAGGGAGCCTGCGACAATATCTTTTGGTGTTTTCAAAACCGCCAGCATCACCGGCGCCACAAGCTCCCCCACCGCAGTCAGCACAGCTGCCGCCCCGATGGTGAGGATGACTGCATTGCCAATGGATTTATGTAATGATTTTTCATCCTTTCCGCCATAATGCTGTGCAAAGAGAATGGAAAAGCCCTGGGTCATTCCGGCAGCCATCCACAAAAACAGCCAGTTCAGCCAGTCGGCTGCACCAATGGATGCCAGTGCCTGCATTCCCACTCCCTGTCCCACAATAATCGTATCCACAATGGTATAAAACTGCTGAAACACGTTTCCCAGCATCAAGGGCAGCGAAAAACCAAACAGCAGCTTGGCCGGTTCCCCTGTTGTCATATCTTTTGTTGCTGCCATCTTTTCCTCCCATTTCCATACCGAACATTTCGCAAGCCGGTATCCTTGATTCTCCTTTGAAAAGGGGCTTCCTACCCGCTTTTTCGGGGATAGAGACGGCAGGGCAGCAATACATCCGCCGAGGGCCGCCCCTCTATCTGCTCCAAAATCAGCTGCACCGCCTGACTGCCGGGACTGCCGCCATCCAAGCCCACAGTGGTAAGGGCGGCATCCTGGAAAGAGGCCAGGTAGCTGTTGTCATAGCTGACAATGCTCATGGGTGCGCGGATGGCCCACAGATGCTTTTGCAGCCGGTAGGCAATTTCATCGCTGAAGCAGACCACGGCGGAGCAGTCCCGGCGATAGCTGCTTTGGAACCGCCGCAGCAGGGCATCATCCCCCTCCAGCAAAAGCAGGCGCTCCTGCTGGGAATACCACAGGCAGTTTTCGTCGGACAGCCGGATCCCCAGCTCCCCGGCACTGCGGCAGAGCAGCCGGAACCGCTGGCCTCCCCGGGAATCATCGCCCTGCAAAATCGCCCCAACCCGCCGGTGCCCACCGGAGGCCAGCCGCCCCATCAGCAGACCGGCGCCCATGGATTCGTCCAGGAGCACCGCCGGGGACTGGGTATCATACCGGCCGTTCAGCCAGACCAGGGGGATTCCGGCGGCACGAAGCTTGGAGACCAGCTCCCAATGGAAGCAGCCCAACGAATCGGTGATGGGCTCCAGGATGATCCCTGCCGGTTGCTGACGCAGCAGCTTCTCCAGCAGCACTGCCTCCTCCCGCCTGTCGCCGCCGGTTTCCAGGCAAATAAGGCTGAACCCCGCCTGGGAGGCGGCCTTGCGGGCCTCCCGCACCACAGTGGGAGAGAGGTATTCCTCCTGATCGGCCAGCACCAGGGCAATCTGACGGCCGGTTTTTCCTGCGGCCTGGGTAGGATAGGAGCCGCTGCCCTGCCGCCGGTGGATCAGCCCCTTTTCCTCCAGAATGGCCAGGGCGGAGCGGACGGTTTGCCGGCTGCATTCATATTGCCGGCAAAGGGCGGCCTCAGTGGGGAGCTTCTGTCCCTCTGGCAGCCCATAGCGCAGCTGCCGCTCCAGCTCCTGAGCGATCACAAGATACTTGGCAGCCATAATAACATTCCTTTCCGTGATGGGGCAGGAGCAGGAAATCATTGTAGAAATATTTCAATTTCCGCCCTGCAAAATTGTGAAATATTGTATAGTTTCTATAAAAGAATGGAGAAAAATTACTCTATCAAAAAACGTATCCGAAAAAAACGAACCTTTTTCTCCGTCCGCACAGCAGATTGCTTTCCGGAGAAAAGGAACTGAAATCAGGCAAATCCATAAATTTCAGCACACTTATCATAAAATATTCACCATCCCTCTGTCAATTAGCAAGGTTTCAGAAAAGTTGTATGGTTTTTTGTTTGATTCCTCCAAAATGGTATTTATTCAGAATCACAGTTTTGTTTTTATCGACGGAGAATCCATTGACGAACGCCGTTTTTTGTGCTTTTATATGAGCAGAAGCCCACACGCCGTGGGCAAATCAAAATTTTTAGGAAAGAGGTAATCCCATGAAGAAACTTATCGCTTGCATGCTGGCGCTGCTCATCGCTGTCGCCCTGTGCGCCCCCGCCATGGCTGCGGACAATGTAGTCATCGGCTTTGCTCAGGTCGGTCACGAATCCGACTGGCGCGCTGCCAACACCAACGACTATCAGACCACCTTCACCGAAGAGAACGGCTACGAGCTGATCTTTGTGGACGCCGACAACGACCACGCTGCCCAGATGGAAGCCGTCCGCAGCTTCATCCAGCAGGAAGTTGACTACATCGTCATCTGCCCCGTGCAGGAAGCCGGCTGGGAAGTCGTCCTGCAGGAAGCTCAGGAAGCCGGTATCCCCGTGATCATCGCCGACCGTACCGTTTCCGCTGACCCCGAGCTGTACACCACTTTCCTGGGCACCGATACCGCTCTGGAAGGCGAGACCGCCGGTCTGTGGCTGGCTGAGTACCTGGACGGCAAAGACGCCAATATCCTGGTGATCGAAGGCTCCGTGGGCGCTTCCGCTACTCTGGGCCGTACCACCGGCTTCAACAAGGTTGCCGAAGAGCATCCCGAGTGGAAGATTCTGGACAGCCAGAGCGGTGACTTCACCCAGGCTGGCGGCCAGGAGGTTATGGAGTCC
>JAXECZ010000042.1:0-4187 GCA_034104845.1 Faecousia sp.
GCTCCCTCCCCAACCACTGTAGGGGAGGCTATCAGCCTCCCGCGCAGTACAAGCCAAAAATGATGAACCGGATTGGGCGAATTCCCACAGCACCACGATAAAACTGTAGGGGAGGCTCGCAGCCTCCCGCACGGTACAAACCTACAATCACGAATCAGCTTGGGCGAATTCGTACTATGTCGGACGTGGTACCCTTCAACCGAACACTTTTGACCCGGAACAAAAGCGGGAGGCTGAGAGCCTCCCCTACAATTGGTACGGATTGCATGCCTTTCAACCAAGCGCGCGGTTCTGTTACGTTGCGGGCGGCTAATAGCCGCCCCTACAGTGGCTGATCTGCTGAATTCTGCTTTTGTTGAGTAACAGTCGATAAGCATATAATCGTATAGTTTCTCCACCAGGTCAAGGGGCAGGAATGGATTGCCCGGTTCGCCCCCGGGAAATTGCCTTACCGGGAAAAATGCGGAAATATTTCTTGACAATTTGACCCATATCCTGTATTATACTATGGTCTGCAAATGCGGACAATCCTTGCTCACGGCGCGACCGTGGGCCAAAAGTCCAAAAGGAGGTGCAATCAACATGGCTAAGATCACCGGTAAGTATGAGGTGCTCTACATCATCGACCCCGCTCAGGGCGAAGAGGGCATCGCAGCACTTGTGGAAAAGTTCAAGGCAATGGTGGAGGCGGAGGGTACTCTGTCCAGCATCGATGAGTGGGGCAAGCGTCGTCTTGCATACCCCATCAACGACCTGGCCGAGGGCTACTACGTTCTGATGAACATGGAAGTCAAGCCCGAGTTCCCCGCAGAGTTGGAGCGTGTGATGAAGATCACCGATGGCGTCCTGCGCTGCCTGACCACCGCTGTGGAGGAGTAATTCGAAATGCTCAACCACATTGTCATCATGGGCCGTCTGACCCGTGACCCCGAGCTGCGCCGCACCGGCAGCGGCATCGCCGTCACCAGCTTTACTGTGGCTGTGGATCGCGATTTTGCCCCCAAGGATGGCTCAGAACGGGAAACCGACTTCATCGACTGTGTCGCTTGGCGTTCTACCGGAGAGTTTGTCTCCAAGTATTTCACCAAAGGAAGCATGGCGGTGGTGTCTGGCCGGCTGCAGATTCGCGGCTGGACCGATAAGGACGGGAACAAGCGCCGCACCGCCGAAATTGTGGCAGACAATGTCTACTTCGGCGAAAGCAAGCGCAGCGAGCAGCGTTCCGGCGGCTACGAAGCCCCCATGAGCGCCCCGGCTCCCAGCTACGGCGGCTACAATGCCCCTGCGGCTCCCGGCTATGGCAGTTATTCCGCGCCCAGCGCTCCGGCGTCCGATTTCGCGATGCTGGAGGATGACGACGCACAGCTGCCCTTCTAAAGAACTTTTTCATCAAGAAACTTACGAAGGAGGTAAACCCCATGGCTAACGAACAGCGTATGCGTCCCCGCAAGCGCAAGAAGGTTTGCGCGTTCTGCGTGGATAAAGTGACCAGCATTGACTATAAGGATACCGCAAAGCTCCGCCGTTACCTGTCCGAGCGCGGCAAGATTCTGCCCCGCCGTACCACCGGTACCTGCGCCGCTCATCAGCGCGACCTGACCACCGCCATCAAGCGGGCCCGTCAGATTGCCCTGCTGCCCTACGTCACTGACTGATTGATTCATCACATTCACCCCGAGGCCAACGGCTTCGGGGTGTTTTTTCTTCCGGAATTCCCCTGTTTCCCACAATTTCCGATATGTTGACAAATCAACAAATTTATGGTACAATCCTGCGGAAATGACAAAGAGAGGGTTTGCAACATGTTTTTCTTAAAAGCCGCATATTGTCGGATTTTCCAGGGTGCCTTTCGGGTGGCGCTGCCGGTGCTGCCCTACTATGACATTGCTGATTGGAGGGACGGTACTTGACGCAACAGGAAATTGCTGCCCTGGCTCAGAGGCAGCGGGATTATTTTTCCACAGGAATTACCCAGGATGTAGGCTTTCGCTTGGAGCAGCTGCAAAAGCTGCGGGACGCGGTGCAGGCCAATGAGGCCGCTATCCAGAAAGCCCTCCGGGAGGATCTGGGGAAAAGCGGCTATGAGGGCTTTATGTGCGAGACGGGGCTGGTGCTTTCGGAAATCAGCTATCTGCTGCGGCACACCGGACGCTTTGCCAGGAGAAAAACCGTGTATTCCCCTTTGGCTCAATTTCCTTCGCACAGCTTCCGGCAGCCCACGCCCTATGGCTGCACCCTGATCCTCAGCCCATGGAATTATCCCTTTCTGCTCACGTTGGAGCCCCTGGCCGATGCCATTGCCGCCGGCAACACGGTTATTCTGAAACCCAGCGCTTATTCCCCGGCCACCAGCCAGCTGCTGAAGGAGCTGATGGATCACACGTTTCCCCGGGAATATGTGGCGGTGGTCACCGGCGGGCGGGAGGAAAACAGCGCCCTGCTGGATGAGAAATTCGACCTGGTGTTCTTCACCGGCAGTCAGGCGGTGGGCAAGGAGGTTCTTCGCCGCTGTGCCGAGCACTTGACTCCTGCTGTGCTGGAGCTGGGGGGGAAGAGCCCCTGCATTGTGGAGGAGAGCGCGGATATCAAGCTGGCGGCCCGGCGGATCGTCTTTGGAAAATTCCTCAACTGCGGGCAGACCTGCGTTGCGCCGGACTATCTTCTCTGCCACAGCAGCATCAAGGAACGGCTTATGGAGGAAATTCAGAAGCAGATCCGAATTCAATTTGGAGAAACGCCCCTTATGAATCCTGATTATGGAAAGATCATTAACCGGAAGCATTTTTCCCGGCTCCTTGGACTTTTGAACTGCGGGAGGATCGTTACCGGCGGGGATATCGATGACGACGGCTGCCGCATTGCTCCGACGGTTTTGGATGGAATTGGTTGGGAGGATCCGGTGATGGAGCAGGAGATTTTTGGGCCCCTGCTGCCGGTACTGCCCTATGACCGATTGGATGAGGTCTTGGAACGGCTGGACCGCAGCCCCAAGCCCCTTGCGCTGTATTTGTTCTCTAAGAACCGGGAGCATATCCGCCGTGTGATGGGACAGGCCCGGTTCGGCGGCGGCTGCGTCAATGATGTGGTGATCCATCTGGCTACCAGTGGCATGGGCTTCGGCGGCGTGGGTGAAAGCGGCATGGGTGCCTACCACGGCAAGGCTGGCTTCAACGCCTTTTCCCACGAGAAATCCATCGTGGATAAAAAGTGCTGGCTGGATCTTCCCATGCGCTATCAGCCCTATGGGAATGCCCTGTATGAACGGCTGCTGCGTTTCTTTTTGCGGTAAATAATGCTAAAAAAACGGACTTGAATTGCTTCCAGCCCGTTTTTTGGATGTTTGGATTGAATTATTCCGGATTGCCGATGAGGATCTTTGCCAAAGCGGAGTTGCCGTCCAGAACCACGGTTTTTTCGCTGCCGTTGAGGCTCTGCTTCAGGGCATCCAGTGCCAGAGTGAATTCGTAGAAATCCTTCTTGTCTGCGGTGTCATAGGCCGCGGCCAGCATCCGCATATATTCTCCCTCGCCCTCGGCCACCAGTTGAGCGGCGGACGCTTCCGCGTCGGAGACGATGATGTTCACCTGCTTGTCCACATTGTTGCGGATGATGGAGGCTTCGTAGTTGCCGTCGGCAGTGTACTTTTCCGCCATCTGGTTCCGCTCGGAGATCATCCGGCTGTAAACCGCGTTCAGGTTGGATTCCGGCAGGTCAAACTGTTTGATTTTCACATCCTCCACCCGGATGCCGTAGGTTCGTGCCAGCCGGTCCACATCCGAGGCGATGTTGGAATAGATGTCGTTCCGCCGTGCACCGTCTTCCATGTTGATGATGTCCGCCTGGGCCAAAGTGCCCATGACGGTCTTCAGCTCGTTATAGGTCAGGGCGTCCAGCCGCTGCTCTGCGGTGCTGGTGGAGCCCAGGGTCTGATAGAACAGCTTGGGGTCGGAGATGGACCAGAGGATGTAGCAGTCCACGGTCATGTTCTGCTTATCGGAGGTGAGCACCTCGGAGGGCGGAATATCATAGAGCTGGGTTGCCTTGGTGAAGTACTTCACGCTGTCCACAAAGGGGAGCTTGAGGTGCAGTCCTGCATCGGAAGTGGTGCTGATGATTTTGGAGAACCGCACGGTGCAGGCGTATTCATTTTCGGCCACGGTGAAGAAGCAGCCGGAGAGGATGGCCAG
>JAXECZ010000050.1:0-21345 GCA_034104845.1 Faecousia sp.
CGGCCCTCCAGCAGGGAGTAGAGCCCCTGATAGGAAAATTCCTGCCGGGTTTCACTCTGGAATACCGGATTGTGGAAGCAGCTAACTTCCCCAGTGTGGCAGGCAGGCCCCTCCGGCTCCACCAGAATGACCAGGGCATCCTGGTCGCAGTCGGCGGTGATGGATACAATGTGCTGGTAATTCCCGCTGGTCTCTCCCTTGAGCCAAAGCTCCTGGCGGGAACGGCTCCAGAAGCAGGTGAGCTCCTTTTCCATGGAGATCTTCAGGCTCTCCCGGTTCATGTAGGCCAGGGTCAGCACCTGCTTGGATACCGCGTCCACGACGATGGCGGGAATCAGGCCCTTTTCGTCAAATTTCAGTTCATCGATGTTCAGCATGATTTATCTCCTTACAGATATTTGGGCGTCTGCCATGGCCTGCTTCAGGTCGGCAATTCTGACCTCTCCAAAATGGAAGATGGAGGCGGCCAGCCCTGCGTCTATTTTGGGGTTGTGTTGGAACAGCCGGATAAAATCCTGGATGTTTCCCGCGCCGCCGGAGGCGATCACCGGCACGGACACGGCGTCGCACACGGCATCCAGCATTTCCAGGTCGAAGCCGCCCTTTACCCCGTCGGTGTCGATGGAATTCACCACCACCTCGCCGGCACCGTTTTCCACACAGCGGCGAATCCACTGGATCGCTTCCATGCCGGTGTTCTCTCTGCCGCCCTTGGAAAAGACCCGGAACACGCCGTCCACCCGCTTAACGTCGGCGGAGAGCACGACACATTGGTTGCCGTAGCGCTTGGCGGCCTCGTACACCAGAGACGGATTCCGGATGGCCCCGGAATTGACGCTCACCTTGTCGGCGCCGCATTTCAGCACCCGGTCGAAATCCTCCAGCGTGTTGATGCCGCCGCCCACGGTCAGGGGAATGAACACCTTGGAGGCGGTTTCCCGGAGTATCTCAGTAAACAGGGAGCGCCCCTCCGCCGAGGCGGTGATGTCATAGAACACCAGCTCGTCCGCGCCGCAGCCGGAGTAGTATTCCGCCAGGGCAACAGGGGAGGAGACATCCCGCAGTCCGGCAAAATTCACACCCTTGACCACCCGGCCATCCCGGACATCCAGGCAGGGAATAATTCGTTTTGTAATCATTTGGCTACCTCAATTGCCTGCTTCAAGTCAATAGCGCCGGTGTAGTAGGCTTTCCCGATGATGGCGCCGTAGAGCCCGGCCTGTGCCAGACGCCGCACATCCTCCAGACTGGACACCCCGCCGGAGGCGATGATCTGCAGGGAAAAGCGCTCCATCAAAGCCTGATACAGCTGGTGGTTGGTGCCCTTCATGGCCCCGTCCCGGGAAATGTCGGTGCAGATGACGGTCTCGATCCCAACTTCCTGGAGCCTTTGGCAGAAGTCAAAGGCGGTGAGCTGGGAGGTTTCCGTCCAGCCCTTGATGGCCACGAAGCCGTCCTTGATATCCATGCCCACGGCGATTTTCCTGCCGTATTTCCTGGCGGCTTCCTCCAGAAAGCCGGGCTCAGTGACGGCGGCAGTGCCCAGGATCACCCGGTCGATGCCGCTTTCCAGATAGCGCTGGAGGGTGTGCATGCTTCGGATGCCGCCGCCCACCTCACAGAACAGGCCGCTTCTGCGTTTGATTTCCAGAATGGTTTCCAAATTGGGGGTTTGGCCGGTTTTGGCTCCCTCCAAATCCACAATATGCATATGGCTTGCGCCGCTCTTCGCGAAATCCTCTGAAATGGCGGGCGGGTCGTGGCTGTAAACGGTCATCTGGGCATAGTCCCCCTTGTACAGCCGGACGGCCTTGCCCTGGTATAGATCAATGGCGGGGTAGATCAGCATGGCAGCTCCTCCATTTCGGCAAAGGCTCTCAAAATATTCAGTCCCACAGCGCCGCTTTTTTCCGGATGGAACTGGCAGCCGAATACATTCTCCCGCTGCACCGCCGCCGTGAGCCACTGGCCGTATTCCGTGCCGGCAATCACAAAGTCCTCACAGTGGGCGGCAAAATAGGAATGGACAAAGTAGACGCAGTCGCCATCCGCAATGCGGCGGAAGAGGGGACTGCTCTTTTTGATCCGCAGGGCGTTCCAGCCGATGTGGGGGATTTTCAGCTCCCTGGGAAGCAATCCCTCCATGGGCACCACACTGCCGGGAATCAGCCCCAGTCCGGGGTGCTCCCCATATTCATAGCTTTTTTCAAAGAGCAGCTGCATTCCCAGGCAGATGCCCAGAATGGGCTTGCCTCTGGCGGCTTCTTCTTTGATCACAGTATCCAGCCCGGTGTCCCGCAGCTTCTTCGCGGCGTCCTCAAAGGCACCCACCCCCGGCAGGATCAGCTTGCCGGCACGCTTCAGCGTCTGGGCGTCCCCGGTGACTGTGACCTCCGCGCCGATGGCCTGGAGGCTGCATTTTAAGGAGAAGAGATTCCCCACGCCGTAATCCACAATGGCAATCATTACAGCACTCCTTTGGTGGAGGGGATCTCATCGGCGTAAACCGGGTCGATGAGCACCGCTTTTTTTAAGGAACGGGCGGCGGACTTGAAAGCCCCCTCGATGATGTGGTGGGAATTGCTTCCGGCTAATTCCTGGAAATGCAGGGTACACTCCGCCTTGCGGACGAAGCCCAGCCAGAATTCCTCCACCAACTCCGTGTCAAAATCCCCCACCTTTTCCGTGGGGACGGGCAGCTCGAAGCCCAGAAAGCTCCTGCCGGAGATGTCCGCGGCGGTGAGGATCAGGGCTTCGTCCATGGGCAGGATGGTGTCGCCGTAGCGGCAGATGCCCCGTTTCTCTCCCAGGGCCTGGGAAAAGACGGTGCCGAGAGCGATGCCGATGTCCTCCGTGGTGTGGTGGTAGTCCACCTGGGTGTCGCCCTGACAGGTCACGTTCAGGTCAAACCGGCCATGGCGGGCGAACAGGGTGAGCATATGGTCCAGAAAGCCGCAGCCGGTGGCAATTTCGCTTTTGCCGGTGCCATCCAGATTCAAAAAGACAGAAATCTGGGTCTCGGCGGTGTTTCGTTTCAGTTCAGCGATTCTCATAGGGAGCCTCCAAGGGTGTTATTCAGCCAGCAGGCCTTTGATGGCGGCAATCAGCGCTTCCATTTGCTCCTGACTGCCGATGGTGATCCGGTTAAAGTCCTTCAGCCGGGGTGTTTCAAAATGCCGCACCAGGATCCCCCTTGCCCTCAAATCCAGATACAAATCCCTGCCGGGGTAGTTGGGCGCGGCGGCAAAGAGGAAATTCGCCTTGGAATCCGTGACCCGGAAGCCCAGCTCCAGAAGCTGCTTCCTGGTCCATTCCCGGGTCTTGGCGATTTCCAGGCAGTTTTTCCGGAAATAGCCGGTATCCTTCAATGCGCCCACACCGGCGGCCATGGTGACGGAATTGATGTTGTAGGGGTTGGTGGAATACTTGATGGTGTTCAAATCCCCGATCAGCTCCCGGCAGCCAAAGCCCATGCCCAGCCGGGCTCCCGCCATGGAGCGGGATTTGGAAAAGGTCTGAGTGACCAGGAGATTGCCGTATTTGTGGATCAGCGGCACCACGCTCTGCCCGCCGAAGTCCACATAGGCCTCGTCGATCACCACCACATTGTCCGGGTTGGAGGCCACGATCCGCTCGATCTCCGCCGGAGAGAGGGCCAGGCCGGTGGGGGCGTTGGGGTTGGCGATAAAAATGGTTTTTCCGATGCCCACATAGTCCGAAGCATCCAGGGAGAAGTCCTCTTTCAGGGGGATGGTTTCATAGGGCACCCCGTTTAAGTCCGCGAACACCGGATAGAAGCCGTAGGTGATGTCCGGAAATACCGCCGGGTGCTGCCGGTCGCAGAAAGCCATGAAAGCGAAATTCAGAATTTCGTCGCTGCCGTTGGTGAAAAGGATTTCATCCTTTCCCACGCCGTAGCATTCACAGGCGGCTTCCACCAATTCCCGGCACTCCGGGTCGGAGTAAAGCTCCAAATGCTCCGCCGCCTCTGCGGCCATGGATACCGCCAGGGGAGAGGGGGGATAGGGAGATTCGTTGGTGTTCAGCTTGAGATAGCGCATTTCCTTGGGCTGCTCCCCCGGAACGTAGGGCACCAGGGAATCATATTTCTCACTAAAAAACCGGCTCATGTGTTTTCCTCCTGGGTGCGGATCAGCGCGCTCTTGGCGTGTCCGGTGAGCCCCTCGGCTTTTGCGAAATAGGCCACATCCCCGGCAACACCCGCCAGGGCCTCCCGGGTGAAATAGGTGTACTGCATCTTCTTGATGAAATCATCCACGCTGAGAGGGCTGGAAAATCTGGCCGTGCCGCTGGTGGGCAGGGTGTGGTTTGGCCCGGCCAGATAGTCCCCCAGGGCTTCGGGGCAGTTCCGGCCCAGAAATACGGAACCGGCGTGGCGAACCTTGGACAGATAGTCAAAGGGCTGCTCCACACAGAGCTCCAGGTGCTCCGGGGCGATTTCGTTGGCAATGTCAATGGCAAGGTTCAGATTCCCGGCCACGATGATCTTTCCGTTATTGTCGATGGAGGCCCGGGCGATCTCGGCCCGCTCCAGCTGTGGGATCTGCACTTCCAGCTCCTTCTGGACGGCCTTTGCCAGCTCCAGGTCATCGGTGACCAGCACGGCGCTGGCCAGCTTGTCGTGCTCCGCCTGGGACAGCAGATCGGCAGCCACATGCCGGGGATCGGTTTTGCCGTCGGAGACGATGAGGATCTCGCTGGGGCCCGCGATCATGTCGATGGACACCTGTCCGTAGACCTGCCGCTTGGCCTCCGCCACAAAGGCGTTGCCCGGGCCCACGATCTTATCCACCTTGGGGATGCTCTCGGTGCCGTAGGCCAGAGCGGCAATGGCCTGGGCGCCGCCCACCTTGTAGATTTTGTCCACCCCGGCGATCCGGGCGGCGGCAAGAATCGCGGGATTGATCTTTCCCTGGGCATTGGGCGGTGTGACCATCACCACTTCCTTTACCCCGGCGATCTTGGCAGGGAGGGCATCCATCAGCACGGTGGAGGGATAGGCCGCCGTGCCTCCGGGGACATAGAGCCCCGCCCGGTCGATGGGGATGATTTTCTGACCCATGACGATGCCGTCCTCGTCGCTGAGGATGAAGCTGTTTCGCTTCTGGCGGCTGTGGAATTTGGAGATGTTGGTGGCAGCCCTTTGCAGCACTTCCTTTAGCTTCGGGTCAAAGGAGGAAAGAGCCTCCTGGAATTCCTCCTCCGTGACCTGCAAGCCGGAGAGCTCCGCCTTGTCAAATTTTTTGGTGTATTCCAGAAGTGCCTCGTCTCCCCGGAGGCGAACCTCCTGAAGAATTTCCGAAACAATGCCGGAAACATTGGCGGTGGGCTCTGTCCGGGCAAAGATTTCCTGGTTGGGAACCTCTCCATATTTGAAAATGCGAATCATAGCTTTTCCTCCAACAGCTGCGCGGTGCAGCGGACGATGTTGTCGATCACGGTATTTTTGAATTTATAGCTCGCTTTGTTGGCAATCAGCCGGGCGCTGATGGGCACCACATCCTCCACAACGGTGAGATCGTTCTCCCGCAATGTGGTTCCGGTTTCCACAATGTCCACGATCACATCGGACAATCCCAGGATGGGAGCAAGCTCGATGGAGCCATTGAGATGGATGATGTCAATATCCCGGCCCTTGGAAAGATAGTAGTCCGCCGCAATGTGGGAGAATTTGGTGGCCACCCGCAGGGTTCTGCCGGGATCGTCCCGGAAATCTTTCTTGGCGGCCACGGCCATTTTGCATTTGCCGATTTTTAAATCCAGAAGCTCGTAGATATCCGGCTCGTATTCCAGCAAAATGTCCTTCCCGGCCACGCCGATGTCCGCAGCGCCCCGCTCCACATAGATGGCCACATCCGAGGGCTTCACCCAGAAGTAGCGTATTCTTGCGTCCTCGTTTTCAAAAATCAGCTTTCGCCCCGGGTCGTGAATGGTGGGGCAGGGGAAGCCCGCCGCCTCAAAAATGGCCAGTACCTTTTCTCCAAGACGCCCTTTCGGCAGGGCCACGTTTAAATAGTCCATTTATTCCGCCCCGCCTTTCTCCATGGTGACGATTTGCCGGCAGCGAATTCCGGGGGGAATTTGCCGCTGCAGCAGAATGCTTTGCCCACTGCCGGTGAGCTGCTTTGCTTTGGCCTCAATTTCCGAAATGGAGCAGCTGCCGTCGTAGACCAGCAGGGTGTCGATGTCGTATTCGGTTTCGGCGGGGGCGTACTGCTCCAGAATATCCAGGTAGACCGCAAAGCCGATGGCCCCGGAGCGGCGCTTCATTTTCTTCATCATGCTGTCGTACTGCCCGCCGGAGAGCACCGCCGCAGGGACACCCTGGGCGAAGCCCTTGAAAATGAAGCCGTTGTAATACTGGGGGTCGCTGACGGCACTGAAATCGATCCGCACCAGGCTTCCGTATTTTCCGCTGCTGAGGGCGGACAGGATCCTCTGGAAGCGGGAGAGCTCCTCCTCCCGGGCGATCCCATTCAAAAGGGACTGCACCTTGGGCAGCACCTCCTCCGCCGTGCCATAGAGACCGGCCAGACTGCACAGCAGCTTTGTTGCCTCCTGGCTGACGCCTAACCGAACGCAGATGCCTTGCAGCTCATGGAGATTCTTTTCCCCGATCCGCCGGATCACCGCTTTCTGCTCCTCCTGGGGGATTCCGGCGTGGCGGATGGCATCGGACAGGAGCCCGAGATGGGAGATTTCCAGGATACAGCTCTTTTGGGTGCAGCTCAGGCTTTCCGCCGCCAGCTTCAGCACCTCATAGATGCAGTATTCGTCGATTTCTCCGATGGCCTCCAGGCCCACCTGGGTGATTTCCTTGAAGCTGCGGCTGCCCTTGGACACCCGGTATACCTTTTCGTTGTAGAATAGCTTCCGGATGCCCGGCTCGTCCCGGGTGTTTTTCACGATGGAAAGCGTCACATCCGGCTTGAGTGCCATGAGCTTTCCGTCCAGATCGGTGAAGGTGATCACAGAGTCGGAGATAAGAAAGTCCTTGTTCCGGGCGTACAGGTCGTATTCCTCGAATTTGTTCATCTTGTATCGGGAATAGCCATAGCGGCTATACAGCGCCTGCAGGCCGGAGAGAATGGATTCCATTGGCAGATTAAACATGGTAACGCTCCTCCCGGGCGAACCACCCCGCAAGGAGAGAACGCCCGTGCTCTTTCTGCCTGATACTTTACCACGCTAAAGCGATAAAGTCAACGATTTTTCCTGCTGGGAGAAAATTTCCATCGTCTTGCCCAAGGTTTTCCTCTTCTGGGAAGCGGTTTTTGTGTAGATAGGGGAGCGAAAACGATTATATTGTCCGAAAGGCGTGAAAAACGGTGATATCTCCAACTTTTTTATCGGTTGACACAGGGATTTCCTCTGCTATAATGAGGAAAAAAGAAAGAAAAGAGATGGAATCGTTGTGACTGAGACAAAATCCACCGCCAGGGACATGACCCGGGGCTCCATCGTCAAGCAGCTGGTGCTGTTCTCCCTGCCGCTGATGCTGGGAAATGTCTTCCAGATGCTTTACAACACCGTGGACTCCGTGGTGGTGGGGAATTTCGTGGGTACTCAGGCGCTGGCCGCGGTGGGCTCCACCACCATGATCGTGAACATTATGGTTTTCTTCTTCAACGGATTTTCCACCGGCGCCAGTGTGGTCATTGCCAGAAGGTTCGGTGCCCGGGATACCCAGCGGCTCCACACCGCCATCCAGACCACCATGGCGGCTACCTTTCTTCTTGCGGGATTCTTCACGGTTTTTGGCCTTCTGATGGTGGAGCCCATGCTCCGGCTCATGGCGACACCGGAGGATGTGTTTGGCGAGGCCAAGATCTATCTGCAAATCTACATCGGCGGCTTCTCCGGCCTGGTGATTTACAATATGTGCAGCGGCATTTTAAGGGCGGTGGGAGATACCACCAGACCCCTGTATTTTCTGATTCTTACCAGTGTTCTGAACATCCTGCTGGATCTCTTCTTTGTGCTGAAGCTCCGGGCGGGCATCGCCGGTGTGGCCTATGCCACCATCCTTTCCCAGTTCGTCTCCGCCGGACTGACCCTGCTGCTGCTCACCCGCACCCGGGATATCTACCGGCTGAGCTGGAAAGGCATCTCCCTCGATCCTCAGGTGCTGGGAGAGATCGTGGCGGTGGGGCTGCCTGCGGCGATACAAAGCGTGATCACCTCGGTCAGCAATGTGTTTGTCCAGTCCTATATCAATGCCTTCGGCTCAGAGTGCATGGCGGGCTGGAGCGCCTACAACAAGCTGGATCAATTTGTCCTGCTGCCCATGCAGAGCCTGGCCATGGCGGCCACCACCTTTGTCAGCCAGAACATCGGCGCCGGCCAGCAGAAGCGGGCGGACAAGGGAACGGTGATCACGGTGAGCCTGTCCCTGGGGGTGACGGCGGTAATCGTGCTGCTGGTGTGCATCTTTGCCGCGCCGGCCATCTCCCTGTTCACGCCGGACAAGGCGGTGATTGCATTCGGTGTGCTCTTCGTCCGGGCCAATTTTGTCTTCCTGCTGTTCAACTGCGTCAATCATGTTCTGGCGGGAGCTCTCCGGGGCAGGGGGGACTCCACCGCCCCCATGGCCATTATGCTGCTGACCTTTGTCCTGCTGCGGCAGATTTATCTGTTTGTGGTGACCCGGTTCGTTGCCAATACCCCCTGGCTGGTGGGCTTTGGCTACCCTGTGGGCTGGATGGCCTGCTGCGTCATTGAGGTTTCCTATTACTTCCTGAGGTGGGGCAGAAAAAAGCCCCAGCGGCAGCTCCTGCCGGATTGCTGATGCAGACGGTTTACAATTAGAGGGAGAATTGGAATTTGCCGTGCCCTTGCCATCCCCATCACATCGTCAACTCCCAATTTTCTTGATAGTCGCATAAAAATCCCGTTTTCGGTGTTTTCACCGGAAACGGGATGGTTTTATGTAGCATGGAATTCTTTTTCCACGCAGTATTGCAGCACGGAGCTGATCTGGGGGGAGATCCACTTGTCCCGGTGGTGCAGCAGCTGCTTCCAGATGTTCACCTGAATCTCCGGCACCTGCAAATGCACCAGCTTTCCCGCTTTTACCGCCTTTTCCGTCACAAAATCCGGCAGGAAGGAGATGCCTACATTTTGCTGCACCAGCTCGCAGATCAGGTGGGGATTTCCGATTTCCAGAACGGGATGGATTTCCAGCGACCGCTGGGCCAGCTGCTCATCCAGCTGCCGCCGGTAGCTCATTCCCTTTTCCGTGAGGATAAAGGGCTGCTGCACCAGCTGCTGGGGGGAGATCTGTCCCAGCTGCGCCAGGGGGGAATGGCTGGCGGCCACAAAATGATGGGCGGCCTTTTCCTCCCGGACGATGACGTATTCCGTGTTGTAGATGTGGTTTTCCAGGGTGAGAATGGCGTCCACCTCGTTGTGATCCAGCAGGCGGAACATCTCCTCCGTTCCGGCGGCGATGATTTTCAGATGGATGCCGGGATGCTCCTGGAGAAACTGCTGAAAATGCCCTTCCAAAAGGGAATTGCAGAGGGAATCGGACATGGCCACCCGAATCCGCACGGCCCGGGCGCTGCCGGCGTGCATGTCCTGTTTGAGCTGCTGGGTCATTTTCTGAACCTGCTGCGCGTAGGCCAGCACCTCCCGTCCCTTGTCGGTGAGCACCACCGTGCGGTTGATGCGCTCGAACAGCGGGAATTCCAGTTCCTCCTCCAATTGGCGAATCTGAAAGGAAATGGTGGACTGAGAGCAGCCCAGAGCCGCGCCGGCCTTGGTAAAGCTGCCCAGCTCAGCCACATGAATAAAGGTAGTCAGGTTCTTCAAATCCATGGCATTGTCTCCCAAAGGATGATTTATTTCCGCTTTCTGGTGTAAAGCTTGGCCAGCCCGCCCTCACTGGTCTCCCGGAAGCGGGTGCTCAGGTTGATGCCGGTTTCGTGCATGGCCCGGCAGACCATGTCATAGCTGATGTTTCGGGAACCGGTGAGAAAATAGCTCAGATTGCAGGCGTTCATGGCCCGCATGGCGGCAACGGCGTTGCGCTCGATGCAGGGGATCTGCACCAGGCCGCAGATGGGGTCGCAGGTCAGCCCCAGGTGGTGCTCCATGGCCACCTCGGCGGCGTATTCCACCTGATCCAGATTCTGATCGTACAGCTCCGCCAGTGCGGCGGCAGCCATGGAGCAGGCGGTGCCGATCTCTGCCTGGCAGCCGCACTCCGCCCCGGAGATGGAGGCGTTGCTCTTGGTGAGATTGCCGATGATCCCGGCGGTGGCCAAGCCCCGGCAGATCTGCTGGTCGGTGAAGCCCCTGGTCACCTGGGCGTATTTGAGTACCGCAGGCAGCACACCGCAGGCGCCGCAGGTGGGGGCGGTGACGATGGTGCCGTTGTCCGCGTTCTGCTCCGCCACCGCGTAGGCGAAGGCGGCAATCTGCTGAAATTCCAGCAGGGCGGGTATTCTGTCCTTGGGGGTCTGCTCATAGAGAAATTTGGCCTTGCGCTGGACATTCAGGCCCCCCGGCAGCACCCCGGAGGCGGACAGACCCTCGTCAATGGAGCGCTTCATCACCTGCCAGACCTCCATGAGAAAGTCCCAGATCTCCGGCCCCTCGTTCAGCTCCACATATTCGCTGAGGGTGTGGATATACCGCCATTTGCAGAAATCGGCGATTTCGGCAAAGGAGTGCTCGAGATAAACCTCTTCCTGATCGTCGTCCTTTCTTCCGGGGATGCGGATGTCCCCGCCGCCGACGGACTCCACCCGCAGGGAGGCGATTTCTTTTCCGCCTTTCAGCGCCAGGAAATCCATGGTGTTGGGGTGGGCATCCGGAATCACCGCGTCGGAAAAAACGATTTCCGCAGTCAGAGGGGCCAGAGTCTCCCGGATGACCCGGTCGGTGCCGTGGCCCACGCCGGTTTTGCTCAGGGAGCCGTAGAGAATCACCCGGAAGGCGTCGGCATCGGGATTTTCCCTGAGAAAGAGCCTTGCCGCCCGCTCCGGGCCCATGGTGTGAGAGGAGCTGGGCCCCTTTCCGGTTTTGTAAATTTCTCGAATGGATTTCATGTTGTACCTCTGTTTCAACATCCTTGGGGATTTGTTTCGATCTGATTATACGATGACGAAAGTTGGCAGCCCTATTTGGTTATTACCCATAGTATCATGGATGACCGGAAAGCGCAAGAGAGGGGACAGGAGAAAAGTTTTCGTTCTTTTCCGAAAACCGTTGTATCCCTCTTGACATGTATGCTACAATATATTGTAACATTTGGTTAGAAGCCGGGCTTTGGCTTGGAATATGGGAGGAAAGAAAAATGGCCAACGACAAAAAGGTTGAGCAGATCACCGACATGGAGGTGGACTTTGCTCAGTGGTTCACGGATGTTTGCAAAAAAGCGCAGCTGATTGAATATTCTTCCATCAAGGGCTTGTTCATCTACCGCCCCTATGGCTATGCCATCTGGGAGAATATGCAGAAGATTCTGGATGCCTCTTTCAAAAAGGTGGGCGTGGAGAATGTGTACATGCCCATGCTGATTCCTGAGAGTCTGCTCCAGCGGGAGAAGGACCATGTGGAGGGCTTCGCTCCCGAGTGCGCCTGGGTGACCATGGGCGGCAGCGAGAAGCTGGAAGAGCGCTATTGCATCCGTCCCACCTCCGAAACCCTGTTCTGTGAGCATTTTGCCCAGATCATTCAGTCCCATCGGGATTTGCCGCTGAAATACAACCAGTGGTGCTCCGTGCTCCGCTGGGAGAAGACCAGCCGTCCTTTCCTGCGCCACCGGGAGTTCTTGTGGCAGGAGGGCCACACCATGCACGCCACGGCGGAGGAAGCCCAGGAATTCACCCGGCAGATGCTGAACATCTACGCCGACTTCTGCGAGAATGTGCTGGCCATGCCTGTGACCAGGGGCCAAAAAACCGAAAAGGAGAAGTTCAACGGCGCGGAGGCAACCTATACCATCGAATGCATGATGCACGACCGGAAAGCCTTGCAGGCCGGTACCTCCCATTACTTTGGCGACGGCTTCGCCAAGGCCTTCGACATTGCCTTTACCGACAAGAACAATCAGCGGGTCAATCCGTTCCAGACCTCCTGGGGCGTGTCCACCCGGCTCATCGGCGGCATCATCATGACCCACGGCGACAACAATGGCCTGGTGCTTCCCCCCAAGGTGGCGCCCATTCAGATCGTCATCCTGCCCGTTGCCCAGCATAAGCCCGGCGTCCTGGAAGCGGCTGCACAGCTGAAGCAGCGGCTGGAACAGGCGGGCTTCCGGGTGAAGCTGGACGATTCCGATAACTCTATGGGCTGGAAGTGCGCCGAGTACGAAATGAAGGGTGTGCCCCTGCGGGTGGAGTGCGGCCCCCGGGATCTGCAGAACAATCAGTGCGTCCTGGTGCGGCGTACCGACCGGGAAAAGATTGTGGTCAGCCTGGATCAGCTGGAGGCCGCTGCGGCGGAGCAGCTGGAGCTGGTGCATCAGCTGATGTATCAGCGGGCCAAAAAGAATCTGGAGGAGCACATCTACGAGGCGCACAGCCTGGAAGAGGCCAAGCGTATCCAGGAGGAAAACGGCGGCTTCGTCAAGACCATGTGGTGCGGCGAGCTGGAGTGCGAGCTGAAGATGAAAGAGGTAGCCGGAATGTCCTCCCGCTGCATTCCTTTCAACCAGGAGCACCTGGACGATACCTGCGCCTGCTGCGGCAAGCCCGCCAAGCATATGATCTATTGGGGCGTCGCCTACTAAACCATCCATTCACAGAAACAGAGACGGGAAACCGCCTCTGTTTTTTTGATGATTCCGCGTTTTCCGGGAGTCCTTTGGAATCGAACCTGCAATTTCTTGTGGGAAATGATACAAAAATAAGAGTGTATCCTGAAAAATCTTCTGTATGTTTTCCTGGTTTTGCAAGTTCCAACAAAAAACTTGCAAAAAATAATTGCAATCTGGAATAACTTCTGATACAATGACCTCCAGGATGCGCGGTGGGAGTACATTTGTATGCGCTGCGTGTAAATATTGCTTCTCCCCGCAATCGATTCTATGGAGTACAAAGGAGTACGATATCCATGAGCTATGTTAATGAAGTGCTGGAACGTGTAAAAAAACAGAATCCCGATCAGCCCGAGTTCATTCAGGCTGTGACAGAGGTGCTGGAGTCCTTGGCGGTGGTCATCGATAAGAACGAGGACGCTTACCGCAAGAATGCCCTGCTGGAGCGGCTGACCACGCCGGAGCGGGCCATTTTGTTCCGGGTGCCCTGGGTGGATGACAAGGGCCAGGTTCAGGTGAACAACGGCTACCGCATCCAGTTCAACAGCGCCATCGGCCCCTACAAGGGCGGCCTGCGGTTCCACCCCTCGGTCAATCTGAGCATTCTGAAATTCCTGGGCTTTGAACAGGTTTTCAAGAATTCCCTCACCGGCCTGCCCATCGGCGGCGGCAAGGGCGGCTCCGATTTTGACCCCAAGGGCAAATCCGACCGGGAGGTCATGGCTTTCTGCCAGAGCTTCATGACAGAGCTTTGCAAGCATATCGGCGCCGATACCGACGTGCCCGCCGGTGACATCGGCGTGGGCGGCCGGGAGATCGGCTACCTCTTCGGCCAGTATAAGCGCATCCGGGATCTGTACGAGGGTGTGCTCACCGGCAAGGGCCTGAGCTACGGCGGCTCCCTGGCCCGTACCCAGGCCACCGGCTATGGCCTTTTATACCTGGCGGACGAAATGCTCCGCTGCAACGGCAAGAGCCTGCAGGGCAAGACCGTGGTGGTTTCCGGCGCTGGCAACGTGGCAACCTATGCCATCGAAAAGGCCTGGCAGCTGGGTGCCAAGCCCGTCACCTGCACCGACTCTACCGGCTGGATCTACGACCCCGACGGCATCGACGTGGCCACCCTGATCGAAGTGAAGCAGGTGAAGCGGGCCCGGCTGACGGAGTACGCCAAGGCCCGTCCCAACGCCATTTACCACGAGGGCAAGGGCGTTTGGTCTACCAAGTGCGACGTGGCTTTCCCCTGCGCCACCCAGAATGAGCTGACTCTGGAGGATGCCAAGCTGCTGGTTGCCAACGGCTGCTTCGCCGTGGCCGAGGGCGCTAACATGCCCACCACCCTGGATGCCACCAAGTACCTCCAGGATAGTGGCGTTCTCTTCTGCCCCGGCAAGGCCTCCAACGCCGGCGGCGTGGCCACCTCCGCTTTGGAAATGAGCCAGAACTCCCAGCGGCTGAGCTGGAGCTTTGAGGAAGTGGACGCCAAGCTGAAAGACATTATGGTGAACATCTTCCACAACATCGACGATGCCTCCAAGGCCTATGGTATGGAGGGCAACTATGTGGCCGGTGCCAACATCGCCGGTTTCCTGAAGGTTGCCGATGCCATGAACGCCCAGGGTATTGTGTAAGCCTGATATAACCTGATATAAAAAGAGAGCGGAGCCTTTCGCAAGGGAGGCCCCGCTCATTTTTTAAATCACTGCTTCTTCTTCGCAATGTCGTTGGTGTCGGTATCCTTGCGGAATACCACAAATTTGTCATACAGGAATTCCGTGATAAAATTGCACACCATGTTCATGATGGTGACAAGATATTCGTTCCAGCCCATCCCAACCAGGGTTTTCTCCACCCAGGTGGAGGCGGGGGTGAACACGCAGTAGAAAAGCGCCACCAGCAGCATAGCCTTGGGAACATTCCCGGCGGACTGGAAGGTGTAGCGCCGGTTAAAGGTGAAATTCCAGAGGACGGACAGCACCAGGGCAATCAGATAGCTGATGTGCTCCGGCAGGGGAGTGAGCTCGTTCAGCAGGGTAAAGGAAACGATTTGGATGATCCCTGCGCTGATGGAAAACAGGGCGAATTTAATGGCACGGAGGGCTTCTTTGTTCATGATAAGCTCCTTTCTCATCGAATCCGGGGGAGAATGTCATGACCAATGGTCTGCACCAATTTGTCCAGCTCCTCCTGGGTGGTATCCCTGCACAGACTGACCCGGAAGGTGCAGTCGATGATCTCCGGGCGAATCCCCATGGCGGTGAGCACATGGCTCCGGTGCCCCTTGGCACAGGCGCTTCCGGCAGAGACGCAAATTTCCGCGTCCTGCAAAATGTTGATGGAATTCTGGGTGGGCACTCCGGGAATGGAAACGGAAAGAATGTGGGGTGCCTCATGGGCTCCGTTGATGACCACCCCGGGGAAAACAGAGAGCCTTTCCACAAGATTGGAAATCAGCTCCTTTTCCCGGGAAATGTCCTCCCGGAATGATTTGCTCATGGCTTCTGCAGCGGCGGCGAAGCCGAAGATGGTTGGCGTTCCCTCGGTGCCGCTGCGGTAGCCTCCCTCCTGGCCGCCGCCTAAGAGCAGCGGAGGAAAGGATTTTAACCGGGGAGAGATGTACAGCGCTCCCGCTCCCTTGGGGCCGTGGATCTTGTGGGAGGATACACTGATCAGATCCGCCCCCAGATTTCTGGCCTGGAACGGCACCTTTAAAAAGCCCTGCACTGCGTCGGTGTGGAAAATGGCATCGGGGCAGAGCCGGTGGGTGATTTTTGCCATTTGATCGATGGGCATCACAGAGCCCACCTCGTTGTTCACCATCATGACAGATACCAGAATGGTGTCTTTCCGCAGGGCGCTTTTCAAATCCTCCAGCCGGATGCGCCCCATGGGATCCGGCTTTAAATAGGTGACCTCAAAGCCCTGGCCTTCCAGCTCCTTGAAGCAATTCAAAATGGCGTGGTGCTCCATGGCGGTGGTGATCAGATGCCTGCCCCGCTTGCCCATGCGCTTAACGGTGCCGAAGATGGCCCAGTTGTCCGCCTCCGTGCCGCCGGAGGTGAAGAATACCCGCTCCGGCTCCGCCCCCATGGCGGCTGCCACTTTGCCTCGGGCATTTCGCAGCTCACGGGCGGTGTCGATGCCAAACCCATACAGTGCGCTGGGGTTGCCCCAGGTTTCGGTCATTGCCTTTGTCATGGCCTCCACCGCCGGAATGCAGGGCTTGGTGGTGGCAGAATTGTCTAAATAAATCATGAAATGCCTCTTTTTTAATTCCTAATACCTATAAATGATCACCGCAAGAAAGATACCGAGTATTATAGCGGAAGTCGCGACGATTGCCAGGGTGCGTATCGTAATTTCCTGCCGGCGCTGTCGGCTATTTTCCTACACAGAACCGCTCAAAAATTCTTGCGGTGATGTCCTCCCGGACGGTTGCCCCGGTGACCTCCCCCATGGCTTCCATGGCGGCCTCAATGTCCGTGAGCACCGCGTCCGGCGTCTGCCCCAGCTGCAAGCCTTTCAGACTTTCCAGAATGGCTTCGTAAGCTCTTCGGCAGGCGTCATACTGCCGTGCATTGGTGAGCAGGGAGCCGTCGCAGGGCAATTCCCCTGCAAACATGTCATCCAGCACATCCGCCAGTTTGTCCAGACCCTCCTTTTTGGTGAGGGAGGTTTCCAGAATAAAGGGAAAGGGCAGGTCGCTGGGCGAAACCGCGCTGCCCAGGTCGGATTTGTTAATGAGGGCGATGGATTGCGGGCTGTCCAGGCACAGATCGATGATTTCCCGGTCTTCCTCTGTCAGCGCTTGGGAGCCGTCACAGACGAAAATTGCCAGGTCGGCCTCTTCCAGTGCTTTTTTGGAGCGCTCCACACCCATGGCCTCCACAGTGTCCGAGGTTTCCCGGATGCCGGCGGTGTCGATGAGCCGCAGCCGGGTGGAGCCCACCATGACGGATTCCTCCACCGTGTCCCGTGTGGTGCCGGGGATGTCCGTGACAATGGCCCGGTCAAACCCCGCCAGAGCGTTTAACAGGCTGGATTTTCCCACATTGGGTTTTCCTACGATGGCGGCGGCCACACCCTGCTTCAGAATTCGCCCCTGGCCGTAGGTCATGAGCAGGGCGTATAATTCCTTGGCGGCACTGCGGAGGGTGGCGGCGTAATTGTTTAATCCAAAGTCCTCAATGTCCTCGTCGGGATAGTCCAGTACCGCATGGAAATGGCTGCACAGGTCGGTGAGGGCATCATAGATGGGAGCCAGCTTCCTTTGCAGCACACCCCCCACCTGTCCGGCGGCGTTGGCGGCGGCATCGGCGGTGTCCGCTTCGATCAGATCGATCACCGCTTCCGCCTGGGTCAAGTCCAGCTTTCCGTTCAAAAAGGCACGCTTGGTGAATTCTCCCCTTTGGGCAGGCCTTGCTCCGGCGCGGTAGAGGGCATCCAATCCCGCTGCCAGCACCGCGGGGGAGCCGTGGCAGTGGAATTCCACCGTGTCCTCCCCGGTGTAGCTGTGGGGTGCCCGGCTGCAAACGGCCATGCAGTGATCGATCACCCGTCCCTGGCTGTCATGGAGGGTTCCCATCACCAGCTTCCGGTTGGGCGCCTGGGAGAGGGGAGTCCCCTGGGGCGTAAAAACGTTTTCGGCGACGGCAATGCACCCCTCGCCGGACATACGAATAATGCCAATGGCACAGACCTGTTTCCCTGTGGAAATGGCGGCAATGATACTGGACATGATTTTACCTCAAATGGATTTCAAAAAATAAAAGGGATCGCCTTCATTGGCAAGAAAGTGCATCAGCATATAGGCGCACATGATGGATACCCGCTCTTCTCTCAGAATCCGGCGGCATTCCGCTTTATCCGCCAGAACCACCTGGATTTCCTCGGTATCCTCCTGGTGGCGGTTGGTGGGCTCTCCTGTGCATCTTCCGAACACCGTGCCGCAGCTCTCGTCGGTCATGCCCACGGTGGTGAAAAAGGGACGGCCAAAGCAGCCGCAGGGAGTGGGGGTCAGGGTCAATCCCGTCTCCTCGTAGAGCTCCCGGATGGCCGCCTGTTCCATATTTTCTCCCGGCTCCACCAAGCCGGCGGGGAACTCGTAAAGAAACCCGCCGATGGGATACCGGTACTGCCGCACCAAAACCACCTTATCCTGATAGAGGCTGTAAATCACCACCCCGTCGGGAGGATTCTCGCCGGTCACCGCTTTCAGGGAGCTGGCATCCGGATTTCGGGAAACCATATAGTACGGACTGATGCTCCCGTCCCGGTGAACGGCTTCCATTTCATAATAGCTTAAAAACCGGCTTCCGACCTTTTTCTCAATTTTTCCGATGCTGCTCATGGATATGCCTCCGGGATAAGATGTTATGATCGGTTTATCGCAGGAAATTGGAATTCGGTTACATGCTGCGTGAAACCGATAAGCCTGTTTACGATATAACAATATACCATTTTCTATTAGAAATTGCAATCCTTTCCGTATAGGAAAAGAAAATCCGGATATACTGCTCAGGAAGATATTGAAAAAAGGTGATGCCATGGCTCAATTCCTGACGGATTCCCAGATTCGCGCCCTGTTCGGCCATGCCGGGGACTTCGTGGTACGGGAGCTTTCCTGCTGCGGCTTTACCCTGTATGCCTATGCCATTGACGGCCTTACCTCCGGAGGGGATACCTCGGAATATGTGTTCAAGCCCCTGGCGGAGCACCTGCAGGGCGACAGCATCACGCTGCTCTATGACAATGCCCTCCGGGGCGGGGTGTACAACAGCGTGGCGGATGCGTGCAAGGACTTGAAGGATGTGGCTTTGAAGCTGGTCAACGGCTTTTGTGTGGTGCTCTTCCCCGGAGCCGGAGCCATTGCCTTCGAGGTCAAAACCGGTGACAAGCGGGGCCCGAGTGCGCCGGAGGTGGAAAACACCGTCAAGGGCGCCAAGGATGGCTTTGTGGAAACCATCCGCACAAATACCAGCCTGATCCGCCGCCATCTGCGGACGCCGGAGCTTCGTCTGGATGAAACCAGGGTGGGACGCCGGAGCCTGACCAATGTGACGGTTGCCTGGATCGATGGGATCACCAATCCGGAATTGGTGGAGCGGATGAAGAAACGTCTGGATTCCATCGATGTGGACGGATTTCTGACTCCGGGAGCGGTGGAGGAATATGTCTCCGGTTCCAGAAAAACGGCTTTTCCGCTGCTGCAATACACCGAGCGGGCGGATACCTTTTGCTTAGGACTGTTGGATGGACGGGTGGGGCTTTTGGTGGACGGCATTCCCATGGGCTATCTTGCCCCGGTGGATTTGGAGTGCCTGATGGAGAGCACGGAGGATTTGAGCCGGGATTATGTTTCCGCCTCCTGCATCCGGGTGCTTCGCTACAGTGCGCTGCTGCTCAGCCTGCTGCTGCCGGGGTTCTATATCGCCATGACGGTGTTCCATCAGCAGATGATTCCCTTGCCGCTGCTGCGAAGCATGATCGAAAGCAAGAAAAATGTTCCTTTTCCCTCGGCCATGGAGGTCCTGGGCCTGCTGGCTGCCTTCGAGCTGCTGCAGGAAACGGGCATCCACCTGCCTCAGGCAATCGGGCAGTCGGTGTCAACGGTGGGCGGAATCGTGGTGGGGACGGCGGCGGTGGAAGCGGGCCTGATCTCCCCGGCGGCGCTGATCGTGGTCAGCATCGCAGGCATCTGCGGTTTTGTCCTGCCCAACCGGGATCTGGCGGAGGCTGTTCGGGTCTGGCGCTTCGGCCTGGGGATTTTGGGTGCGGCAGCGGGTCTCTTCGGCGTGACGCTGGGACTCATCGCCCTTTCCATTCACTTAGGGGGGCTCACCAGCCTGGATGTGCCCTATGTCTCTCCGTTTCAAAGCAGTGAGCACAACGGCATTCTCCGACCCAGGCTGCAGGAGAATCTCTTCCGCAAAGAGAGGATGAACCCTCAGGATAAAAGGAGGCAGCGATGAAAAACTGGATCATGATGACCCTGGCTTTGATGGCCTTTTCCTTGCTTCCGTCGCCGGGCACGGAGCTGGGGGAGCTGCGCCCGGTGTCGGTTCTGGCGGTGGAAACAGAGGATAAGCAAATCCGCCTGTCAACGGATACCATGGATGTGGGCGTGGGGGAGACCCTGGACGGGGCTCTGCAAAATCTGGAGGCAACGTCCTCGGGACACCTGTTCCTGGATACGGTGGAAAATCTGGTGATCACCGAGAGGAGCCGCTTTCTTCTGCCCCAGCTGAAAAAACTGCTTCGACCTGGGGTGACTGTCTGCGTTGCTGCGTCGGAAATGGATATGGAAACGATCCCGGAATTCCTGCACACCCATGTCCCGTCCCATCATCTGGCGGACACGGACGAATCCACCCCATTGCAAAAGCTGACCTGTTCAGAGGAGCGATATCTTCTTGAAAAATAACAAGGCAACGGTTCCATTTTCCATTATGGCACTGATGGTACCGGCTGCGGAGGCAGCAGCGGGGAAAAACTGGCTGCCCACCCTGTTGCTGGCATTGGTTTCCTTCCTGCTCTGCACCTGGATGAGCATACAGGAAGAGCCGAAGTGGAGATGGCTGTATCCGGTCAGATTCGCGGCCTTGGTTTTGCTGCTGGCATGGGCCCTGAACCAGACCCATTCCTGCTGGCCGGGGAATCAGGCGGCTCTGGCGGTGCCGGCAGGGTTGATGCTGCTGGCGGCCTACGGGGTGTGGCGGGGAAGTGCCATCCGGGCGAATGCGGTTCTGCGCTATGGGGTGTATGCAATTCTGGCAGCTCTGGCCTTTTTCAGCCTGCCCCAGCTAAAGGCGGAGCACCTTCGCCCCAAGGCGCAGTTTCCGGATATGCAGCTGGCCGTCGTGCTTTTGCTGCCGCTGCTGGCTCGAAAAACAGGACAGTGGCTGTTTCATCCGGTGGGCGTGGCGGCATTGGTATCCGCAGTTGTGGCGGGAGGCAGTTCATCCATCTACCAGTTCAGCAGGGGGGTGACCATTGGCGGTGTCGGGCAGCATATGGAGAGCCTTGCGGCCTGCGCCATCACCGTGGGCAATTTCGCCCTAATTTGCTATCTGCTGGATGGCATGGCGAAAGAGGAGAGGGACTGGCGGGTATGGGCCGGTGGATTGGCCGCATATGGGCTGTACCTGCTTGGACTACCTATCCGGCCGGAGGTGTATGTGCTGCTGTTGGCCGCATTGTGGGCAATTGTGCCGCTGCTGTGGACGCTGGGTCAAAATATGAAAAAAAGAGGAAATAATGCTTGACAAAAGGGGAGGGTGGTGGTAATATATCGAGGCTGTCCGCGAGGGCGGGCGGCGAAGAACAGAACGTCACAAAAACTTAAAGGAATTTTAAAAAAGTTCTTGACAAAATAAGCGGATTGTGATAAACTGTTGCAAGTTCACAGCGATGCGCTGGAACGACTCTGTACCTTGTAAATTGAATAACGAAAAGACAAACTAGACACCTTGGACAATAAATGGATTGTTTAAGCGTAAGCGAAAAAACAGCCAACGAAAATTCTTGAGTAATAAATGCTAGAAGCAGATTATTCAAAA
>JAXECZ010000060.1:0-7614 GCA_034104845.1 Faecousia sp.
ACCAACGGAATGCCGCTTCTCTTCCGGGCGGCCATCAAGCCCACCCCCTCCATTTCCCAGGTGCAGAGAAGTGTGTCTCTCAGCCGGGGGGAAGAACAGGCGCTCATTGTCAAGGGCCGCCACGACCCCTGCATCGTCCCAAGGGCCGTGCCGGTGGTGGAAGCCGCCGCAGCCATTGCCATTTTTGATATCATGCTGGACACCGGCTGGCAGAAGTAGCGCAGCCGCACAGCGCGGAAATCGGGAAAGCATAACAAAAGGAAGAAGGATGCCCCAATGGATATCACCGAACTGAGAGCCGAAATTGATCAAATTGACGACGAACTGGTAAAGCTGTTCCGTGCGAGAATGGAGGTTTCCGCCAAGGTGGCGGACTACAAGCGGGAGCGGAATCTGCCCATCTTCGTCCCCGCCCGGGAGCGGGAGATCCTGCAGGAGGTGGCGCAAAAGGCAGGGCCGGAGATGGCGAGCTACACCAGGATCCTCTACTCCACCATTTTTGAGCTGAGCCGCAGCTACCAGGCAAAGCGCAACGGCAGCCAGACGCCCCTGTTTCAGGAAATCACCCAGGCAATCGAAAATACGCCCAAGCTCTTCCCCCAGTCCCCCATGGTTGCCTGTCAGGGGGTGGAGGGAGCCTACTCCCAGCTGGCCTGTGAGAAGATTTTCAAAAGTCCCATGATCATGTACTTCAAAAATTTCGATGCGGTGTTCTCCGCCATCGAAAAGGGCATGTGCCAATACGGGATCCTTCCCATTGAGAACTCCACCGCCGGATCCGTAAACCAGGTTTACGATTTGATGATTCAGCACAATTTCTCCATTGTCCGCACCTTCCGGTTAAAGGTGGATCACAATCTTCTGGTAAACCCCGGCGCGAAATTGGAGGACATCAAACAGATCTATTCCCACGAGCAGGCCATCAGCCAGTGTGCGGGATTCCTGAGTAAGCTCCCCGGCGTAAATGTGTCCGCAGTGGCCAATACCGCCGTAGCCGCGGAGCTGGTGGCAAAGTCCGGCCGAAAGGATGTGGCAGCCCTCAGCAGCCGCTCCTGCGCCCAGCTCTATGGGCTGGACAACATCGCGTCCTCCGTCCAGGACAAGGGCAACAACCGGACCAGGTTCATCTGCATCAGCAAGAATCTGGAGATCTATCCCGGTTCCGACAAAACCAGCATTATGATGATCCTGAACCACAAGCCCGGTGCCCTCTATAAGGTGCTGGCACGGCTCTATACTCTGGGCATCAACGTGACCAAGCTGGAATCCCGTCCCCTGCCCGACCGGGAATTCGAGTTCATGTTCTATTTCGACCTGGAGACCTCCATCTACTCCGGGGAATTCGTGCAGCTCATGTGCGAAATTGAGGATTTCTGCGAGGAATTCAAATATCTGGGCAGCTATACAGAGGTGGTTTAAATGCAGTGCGGATTACTTGGACGGAAGCTGGGGCACAGCTACTCCCCCCAGATTCATGGGCTTCTGGGAAGCTACGACTACAAGCTCTTTGAGAAAGAGCCGGAGGATGTGGGCGATTTTCTGAAAAATGGGGATTTTACCGGTGTGAACGTGACCATTCCCTATAAAAAGGATGTGATCCCCTATTTGTCCCAGCTCTCCCCGGTGGCCAAGCGGCTGGGAGCGGTGAACACCATCGTCCGGCGTCAGGACGGCAGCCTGATTGGTCACAACACCGACTACTTTGGCTTCCAGTATTTGGTGGAGCGAAGCGGTCTTACCGTCAGCGGCAAAAAGGTTCTGGTTCTCGGCAGCGGCGGCGCCTCCAACACGGCGGTGGCGGTGCTGCGGGAGCTGGGGGCTCAGGTGGTGGTCATTTCCCGCTCCGGCGAGAACAATTATCACAATCTGCACCTGCACCGGGATGCTTCGGTGATCGTAAATACCACCCCGGTGGGTATGTATCCAAACACAGGCGTCAGTCCCATTGATCTGAATCTGTTCCCCCAATTGGAGGGGGTGCTGGATGTGGTGTACAATCCCGCCAGGACCCAAATTCTGCTGGATGCGGAAAAACGGGGCCTGGTGGCCATGAACGGTCTTTGGATGCTGGTGGCCCAGGCAAAGGAAAGCGCCGAATGGTTCACCGGCAGCGCCATTGACCAGAACAAAATCCCGGAAATCCACGGCTGCCTCCGGCGTCAGATGGAGAACATCGTCCTCATTGGAATGCCCGGCTGCGGCAAATCCACCATTGGACGGCTGCTGGCCCAGGAAACAGGAAAACAATTTGTGGATGCGGATGAAGCCCTGGAAGCCCGGCTGGGCCGGAAAATCACGGACATCATCCCCCAGGACGGGGAGGCTGCCTTCCGCCGGATGGAGAGCGACACCCTTTCCGAATTGGGAAAGCAAAGCGGTTTGGTGATTGCCACCGGCGGCGGCTGCGTCACCCAGCAGCGGAACTACCCCCTGCTGCACCAGAACGGGACGATTTTCTTTTTGACCCGGCAGCTTCATAAGCTTGCCACAGAGGGGCGTCCTCTGTCCCAGCCTGGGAAAATGCAGCAGATGTATGCCCAGCGGCAGCCCCTGTACCGGCAGTTTGCCGATGTGGAAATTTCAAATGACGGCCCGGTGGAGGAAACCCTGAGGGCGATCCGGTCCGCATTGGGAGAATAAGGAGAAAAGCATGAAAATTCTTGTGATCAACGGGCCAAATCTGAACTTTCTCGGCATTCGGGAGCCGGGCATCTACGGAAAAAACACCTTTGCCGACCTGCTGCAGATGCTGGATGCCTGGGGCAGGGAGCTGGGCGTGGAGGTGGAGCAGTACCAATCCAACCACGAAGGAGACCTGGTGGACAAAATTCAGTGGGCCTATGGAAAGGTGGACGGCATTGTCATCAACCCCGCCGCCTACACCCACACCAGCGTGGCCATTCTGGACGCGCTGAAGGCCGTGTCCATCCCCGCAGTGGAGGTTCATATCTCCGATGTGGATTCCAGAGAGGCCTTCCGGCAAATCTCCTACGCAGGGCTCGCCTGCAAGCACACCATTAAGGGCCAGGGCTTCGACGGCTACCGTCAGGCAATGGTCTGGCTGAAAGAGCATTGTTCTTAAATCATTTCCCTCCCCCAATTCACCCCGGTGTTTTGGGGGAGGGTTGTTTTGGGTTGACGAAATGGGCAATGTGTGGTATTTTTTATATATAGAGGGATTCTCCTTTGGAGAAAAAGACAATTTATCCCATTGATGGAGCGCATCTTCTTATGGAACCAAATCAAACCATCTGTCTGCTCAACGATTCCTTCCCGCCGCTGATCGACGGCGTGGCCAACGCGGTGAAAAACTATGCCCAGGTGATCACCGATTCCGGGAAGGAGGCGGTGGTCATCACCCCGGCCCACCCCGAAAGCAGCGACGAGGCATTCCCCTATCCCGTCATCCGCTATCCCAGCCTGGATTTCCGGAAAATCACCGGAGGGTATGTGGCGGGAATTCCCTTTTCCCCAGAAATCGCCGGGGCGCTTCAAGGGAAAAACGTAGCCCTGCTCCATGCTCACTGTCCCATCGTTTCCACAGTGCTTGCCCGGGAGCTGCGTCAGGTGGTGGACGCCCCTCTGGTGCTCACCTACCACACCAAATTTGACATTGACATTGCCAATATCCTGAAAAGCAAGGTGCTGCGCGCAGGCAGCATCAAGGCGCTGGTGCAGAATATCAACGCCTGCGATGAGGTTTGGGCCGTCAGCCGGGGTGCCGCTGAAAACCTGCATTCTCTGGGCTACGAGGGAGAATGCGTGGTCATGCCCAACGGAGTTGACCTGCCCCGGGGGCGGGTCTGCCAGGAAACGGTCGCCCAGGTCACAAAGGAATATGATCTCCCCGCCGGAGTGCCGGTGTTCCTCTTTGTGGGACGGATGATGTGGTATAAGGGGCTGAAAATCACCATCGATGCCCTGACCATGCTGAAGCAGCAGGGCAGCGATTTCCGCATGGTGTTTGTCGGCGCCGGAGCGGATTTTGACGAGGTGGTATCCTACGCCGAAAGCTGCGGCATTGGCGGCAAATGCGTCTTCACCGGAGCCATTCATGACCGGGAGGTGCTGCGCTGCTGGTATTGCCGGGCCGATCTGTTCCTCTTCCCCTCCAGCTTTGATACCAACGGCCTGGTGGTGCGGGAGGCAGCGGCCTGCAGCCTGGGCTCCCTGCTGATTGCCGGAAGCTGCGCCGCCGAGGGAATCACCCACGGGCAAAACGGCCTGCTGATGGAGGAAAATGCCGGGAGCATGGCCGCCTGCCTGCAGGAGCTGCTGGCCCATCCTGAAAGCATGGCAAGGATCGGAGAAAACGCCAGCCGGGAGCTTTACCTCTCCTGGCAGGAGGCGGTGCAAGCAGCCATGCAGCGGTATGAAATCGTCATCGACCGCTATCAAAGCGGCGGCTATCCTACCCGCCGGGAGCCGTTGGACAATCTCTTAAAGGCCAACGGCGAACTGATGGAAAACCTGGCCCAATTGCAGCTTCTGCGTCAGGAGCTCCGGGAAAAACGGACCGGGAAGCTGCCCCAGATAAAAGGAAAAATCCAAGCGCACATTCATCAGCGTTTTAAGGAATGAAAGGAGCCTAACTATGTATCGTATTCTGGAACTGAACCCCCAGCTTGCCCCTTTTTCAGGTGACATTGACCTGCGAATGTTCCTCTACCGTGCCACCAAGGCCCGGCTTCTGGCCGATGGACAAACCCTGAATGATTTTGCCAACGCTCATGATTATTTCGGCTTCCACCATGTGGAGGGCGGCTGGGTCTACCGGGAGTGGGCCCCCAGCGCCTATCAGCTGTATCTGGAGGGCGACTTCAACAGCTGGAATCAGACCAGCCATCCTCTGACCCCCGTCGGAAACGGCAACTGGGAAATCTTCCTCCCCGGCGACGATGCCCTTTGGCCCGGCTGCAAGGTGAAAACCGTGGTGGATGCCAACATGACCCGCACGGAGCACATTCCTCTCTACGCCCGCCGGGTGGTTCAGGATCCCAAGACCATCACCTTCACCGCCGAGATCGTGGACGACCGGGCCAAGTATCCCTGGACCGATGAACATTTCCAGGGAGAAAAGTCCCTGTACATCTATGAGGCCCATGTGGGCATGGCCCAGGAGGAGGGCAAGGTAGGCACCTATCGGGAGTTTGCCGACAACATCCTGCCCCGGATCAAGCGGGCGGGCTACAACACCGTGCAGCTCATGGCCATCATGGAGCACCCCTACTATGGAAGCTTCGGCTACCAGGTTTCCAGCTTCTTCGCCGCTTCCAGCTGGTTTGGAAAGCCCGATGACCTGAAATATCTGGTGAACAAGGCGCATGAGATGGGCATCCGGGTGCTGCTGGATGTGGTGCACTCCCATGCGGTGAAGAACACCGCCGAGGGCATCAACATGTTCGACGGCACCACCTGGCAGTTCTTCCACGACGGGCCCAAGGGGGATCACCCCGCCTGGGGCACCAAGTGCTTTGACTACGGCAAAACCGGCGTCATTCACTTCCTGCTGAGCAACCTGAAATTCTGGATGACCGAGTATCATTTCGACGGCTTCCGGTTCGACGGCGTCACCTCCATGCTCTATCACGACCACGGTCTGGGCACCGATTTCAACACCAACGACAAATATTTCTCCATGAACACCCACACCGAGGCCATCACCTATTTGCAGCTGGCCAACGAGCTGATTCGCCAGGTGAATCCCAACGCCATCACCATCGCCGAGGATATGTCCGGCATGCCCGGCATGGCGCTGCCCATCGCCGACGGCGGCATCGGGTTTGACTACCGGCTGGGTATGGGTCTGCCGGATATGTGGATCCGCACCGTGAAAGAGCGGAAGGACGAATTCTGGGATATTTTCAAAATGTGGTGCGAGATGTGTATGCGCCGTCCCGGTGAAAACACCGTGGCCTATGTGGAGAGCCACGACCAGGCGCTGGTTGGCGACAAGACCATGATTTTCCGTCTGGCCGACGCTGCCATGTACACCGACATGGACAAGGCCACCCACAATCCCACCATCGACCGGGCCATCGCCCTGCACAAGATGATCCGGCTTTATACCCTGGCCGGCGGCGGCGAGGCCTACCTGAACTTCATGGGCAACGAATTCGGTCATCCCGAATGGATCGACTTCCCCCGGGAGGGCAACGGCTGGAGCTTCCACTACTGCCGCCGTCAGTGGAGCCTGCGGGACAACGGCTTCCTGAAATATCAGTGGCTGGGCCAGTTTGACGAGGATATGATCCACCTGACCAAGGAAGCGGATCTCTTTTCCATGCGGATGGGCGATCTGCGGCTGAAAGACTCCGACAAGCAGGTGATCGTATTCTACCGCAAGGGACTGCTGTTCGCCTTCAATTTCAGCCCCGTCCATTCCTACACCGGCATCACCGTTCCCCTGCCCGCCATTGCGGACTACACCGTGGCCCTGAGCACCGACGATGCCATCTACGGCGGCTTCGACCAGGTGCAGCACATCACCTACCCCGCCCAGGTGGACGAAAAGGGCAACTCCGCCATCCAGCTGTACCTGCCCGCCCGCACCGCCGTGGTGCTGAAAGAAATGCCCAAGGCCGCGCCCGTCCAGGAAAAAGCGCCCAAGAAGCCCAGAGCGGAAAAGACCACAAAGAAATAACAGGCAACAAAAAACCGGCAGCCGCTTCCAAAAATGGAGGCGGCTGCTTTGTATGATGTGCTTATCGACTGTTCTTCAGCAAAGCGGAATTTGACGGGGAGGCCCCGCAGCCAATTCGTTACGAACCTTGGGCGGTCAACCCACAACTCCTGGGCCCCTCGACCGGTACTGCCACGGTGAATATGAATTTGACGGGGAGGCCCCGCGGCTAATTTCACACGGGGATTGGCGGCAGTCGTTACTCCACGTTCCATTTTTCCACGTTCAAGCATTTTCATCACCCATGTGTATTATATCATAGAAAATGGAAAAAGCCCAGCAAAAGCTGGACTTTTTCGACAGTCTGCGGAACCTCTCCGCAGTGGAGAGGTTCCGGCGTATTTGGATATTCATTCAGAAGCGGCTCTGCTTCTTATTCGGCATCGTCCAGCAGGCCATAGCCGCCGTCGTTCCGCTTATAAACCACGGCGAAAGAGCCTCCGTTGTCCTCATCCCGGAAAGCGAAGAAATTGTGATCCAGCAGGTTCATCTGGAGCACGGCCTCTTCCCGGGTCATGGGCCGGAAATAGAACTGCTTGACGCGGGTGATGCTCAGGTCGTCCTCCGCCGGTTCGGGAGCAAAGGAGGTTTCCTCCTGTACGCTCCGGACAAAGGCATCCTGCCGCAGCCGGCGGGCCAGGCGGGTCTTGTTCTTGCGGATTTGGCCCTCGATGGTGGCAACGGCAGCATCGATGGAGGCGAACATATCCGAAGTGCTTTCAGAAGCCCGGAACCAGGTGCCCGCACCGTGAACGGTGAGCTCTGCTTTGTTCCGGTTCTTCTCCACAGAAAATACAATGAGTGCTTCCGCATCCTCCTCAAAGTAGCGCGCCAGCTTGGTCACCTTTTTTTCCGCGTAGGCGTGAACCTTTTCGGGCAGCTTCACTTTCTTTTCACTGTACTGGAATTTCATATGCGGCAGCTCCTTTCTA
>JAXECZ010000103.1:0-5513 GCA_034104845.1 Faecousia sp.
ACCTTTAAAATGCCGCCGGGCAGCACCTTTCCCTCTGCGCGGATCTTCTGTTCCATCAGCTCCATGGCAAATCCTCCAAATATCAAAAATAAAAAAGACGAACCGGATGCAGGCGCACAGACGCGCCCACCGTGATTCGTCTCAGCAGACCTTGGTCAGGGAAACCGGTACCAATAGTCGTGACTTTGGCTGGCGTCACGGTAGAAACTTTCGGGCCATACATCCGAAACTATATCGGCATTTTCTTTAAGATACTGTCCATCCTAATTCATCTTTCACAGATTGTCAACACAAACAGAGGGGCTTTTTTCATTTCCTCCGTAATGCACAAAGAACCGACGGCAATCGACATTTTTTCCGTTGAAATATCAACCTCCCGAGAGCCCGCGATCCGGCGTTGACTTTTTTCCGATTCCCCCTATAATAGACCCTGACAGAAAAGGGGGACTGACCATGGCGGACTGGATGCGGCTGGACAACGCGGCTCTGATTTTCCCGGCGGTGCGGCGGCGGGACTGGACCAATGCCTTCCGGGTGTCGGCCACGCTGACGGAGCCGGTGGAGCCGGCACTTTTGCAGCAGGCAGTGGACGCCCTGCTGCCCAGATTTCCTTCCATGTATGTCAGCCTCCACCGGGGGCTGTTCTGGTATTATCTGCAAAAGCTGAAGCGTGCCCCCAAGGTGCGCCTGGACGGAGCCTGTCCTCTGATTCACATGACGGGTAAGGAGCTGCGGGAATGCTGCCTGCGGGTGCTGTACTACGAAAACCGCATTGCAGTGGAGTGCTTTCACGCCCTCACCGACGGCACCGGCGGCATGGTGTTTCTGAAAACCCTGACAGCCCAGTATTTGTCCCTGCGCCACGGGATCTCCATTTCGGCAGCGGAGGGGGTGCTGGATCCGGCGCAGGCGCCCCGCCCGGCGGAGCTGGAGGACAGCTTCACAAGGACGGCGGGGCAGGTTCCTCTCAGCCGGAAAGAGGAAAACTCCCTGCGGCTGGGTGGGCTGCGGGAGGAGGACGGCTTCCTCCACCTGACCATTGCCTCACTGCCGGAGGCAGCGCTTTTGCAGCTGGCTCATGAATACGGCTGCACCGTCACAGCCTTTCTTTGCGCGGTGATGCTCCAATCCATTTTGAAGCTGGCACGGCTCCCCCAGAGAGGACGGTGGGCCAAGGTGACAGTGCCGGTGAACCTGCGAAAGGTGCTGGGGGGCGAAACTCTGCGGAATTTCGCCCTGACGGTGAATGTGGGAGTGGACCCCCGGCTGGGAAGCTACACCCTGAAGGAGCTGACCCGGGCGGTGCAGAGCCAGCTGGAAACCCAGGTGACCGCCCAGCAGATGGCGGCACGGGTGGCAGCCAATGTGCAGCCGTCTCAAAATCTTCTGATAAAGATCCTGCCGCTGCCCATCAAAAATTTTGCCCTGCGGATGGTCTACCGCCGGGTGGGAGAGTGCAAGGGCAGCATCAACGTTTCCAATCTGGGCAAAACCGGGCTACCGGCTGAAATGGCGGGGTTTGTCCGCTTTTTGGACTTTACCATCGGCCCCCAGGCCACCTATGCCAACAACTGCAGCGTGGTGTCCTACGGCGGCGTCACCCGCATCAACCTGATACGCTCCACGGTGGAGCCCGAGCTGGAGCGGGACTTCCTCACCCGGCTGGTAGAGCTGGGGCTGGAGGTAACGGTGGACAGCAATGAAAGGAGCTGAGGCCGTGTACTGCATGAACTGCGGCGTAAAGCTGGGACAGGGGGAGGAAAAATGCCCCCTGTGCGGCCTGCGGGCCTACCATCCCGATTTGAAAAGAACGCCGGGGACATCCCTGTACCCCGGGGAGTGGCATGCCCCGGAGGCGGAGCGCAGCGGCTGGCGGTATCTGCTGACGGTGTTTTTCCTGGTGGCGGCGGGGGCCTGCCTGGTTGTGGACATTCTCCTCTCCGGCAGCATCAGCTGGTCCGGCTTTTCCCTGGCGGGACTGCTGACGGGCTATGTGCTGCTGGTGCTGCCACTGTGGTTCGCCCGGCCCAACGCGGTGGTGTTTCTGGCCATTGACTTTTTGGCGGTGGGGCTGATGCTGCTGTACATCGATCTGGAAGTCCGGGGCGGCTGGTTTTTGTCCCTGGCCTTTCCGGTGACAGCCCTGTACGGTGTGCTGGTCACAGGCTTTGCCGCCATTGTGAAATACGTCCGCCGGGGCCGGTTTTTCCAGCTGGGAGGCGGCTGTGTGGTGTTTGGCTGCTCCGCCATGCTGCTGGAGCTGTTCATCAGCATCACCTTTGGCACCAGGATGTTCACCTGGAGTCTGTACCCGATGGCAATTTTATGCACCACCGGCCTGTTCTGGATTCTGGCCGGTATCATCCGTCCTCTGGGAAACGCCATCCGGAAGAAAACCTTTCTCTAGGGAAGCTGTCAAAATCCCCCTGGCCGTTATGGTCAGGGGGATCATTCATAGGATCATTTCAGGATTTCTCCGTTGGATGCAATCACCTGGGTGAAGTCCCCGGGAAATATTATACAGTAACCTCCACTTGATAGTCAGCCTTGCCGGTGTCAGGAATCACGGTTCCCTCCACTTGAACGCCATCCACGCGCATAGTGGGTACGCCGGTCTGCTTCACATGGATGTGATACATTGCTCCCCGGTAGCGGCGGTCCACGGTGTACGCATCCAGCTCCTTGGGCAGGCAGGGAGCTACACTCAGGCCGTTCAAGGTGGGCTTGATGCCGAGAATGTACTGGCTGATGTTCACGAAGGTCCAGGAGGCGGTGCCGGTGAGCCAGCTGTTCCGGGCGGCGCCTTCCTCGAAGGAAGCCCGGGCGGCTACGGTCTGGGCATAGACATAGGGCTCCACCCGACGGATGTCGCTGTTCTCCTCCTGGTACACAGGAGCGGTGCGGCGGTAGATATCGAAAGCGTTGTCACCCCGGCCCACCACGGTCTCGGCGATGGAAATCCAGGGGTTATTGTGGCAGAAGATGGAGCCGTTTTCCTTGTATCCGGGAGGATAGGAGGAAATTTCGCCCAGCTCCTTGTGGTAGACGGTGTAGCAGGGGGCCAGCAGCTCCACGCCGTACTTGCCCAGCAGGTGCTTCCGCACGGAGTCCAGAGCCTTCACAGCCTTGCCGTCGTCCTTGCCCACACCAGCCATAACGCACATGCCCTGGGGCTCGATGAAGATCTTGCCCTCTTCGCATTTGCTGGAGCCCACGGGGTTGGAGAAAGCGTCATAGGCACGGACGAACCACTCGCCGTCCCAGCCGGCGGTCTCGATGGCCCGCTCCATGTCGGCAACGGCGGCGAGAACCGCCTGGGCTTCCTCATTCAATCCACGGGCCTGGCAGATCTCGGCGTACTCCCGGCCATAGAGGACGAACATGCCGCCGATGAACACGGATTCCGCCACGGGTCCCTCGGAGGGGCCGGAGGTCTGGAAGCTTTCGCCGGGTTCTTCCGAGAAGCAGTTCAGGTTCAGGCAGTCGTTCCAGTCCGCCCGACCGATGAGGGGCAGATCATGGGGCCCCTTGTGGGTCATGGTGTAGTTCACGCTGCGCCGCAGGTGCTCCATCAAGGGCTGCTCGGAGCCGGGCACATTGTCAAAGGGAGTGGGATGCTCCAGAATGCTCCAGTCGCCGGTTTCAGCGATGTAGGCATGGGTGGCAGCCACCAGCCACAGCGGATCGTCGTTGAAGCCGGAGCCGATGTCGTTATTGCCCCGCTTGGTCAGAGGCTGGTACTGATGATAGGTGGAGCCATCCGCCCACTGGACGGAGGCGATGTCAATGATCCGTTCCCGTGCCCGATCCGGCGCAATGTGGACGAAGCCCAGCAGATCCTGGCAGCTGTCCCGGAAGCCCATGCCCCGGCCGGTGCCGGACTCAAAGTAGCTGGCGGAGCGGCTCATGTTGTAGGTGACCATGCACTGATACTGATGCCAGATGTTCACGGCCCGATCCAGCTTCTCGTCGGGAGAGTGGAGGGTGTAGGTGCTCAGCAGGCCATTCCAGTAGGCGGCCAAATCTTCCATGGCCTTATCCACGGCGGCATCGGTGGAAAACGCTTTCAATACCCGGTAGGCACCGTCCTTGCGGATGACACCGGGGGCGATGAACTTCTGATCTCTGGGATTCTTGCCGTAGCCCAGGACGAACACGAAAGAGGTGCTCTCTCCGGGGGCCAGGGTCACATCCAGGTGCAGCCCCGCCATGGGTGCGCCGCCGTGGGCGATAAAGTCACCGGCCTTGGTGTTCAGAATGGCCTGAGGGGCGCCAAAGTGGCCAAAGGTGCCCAGGAAGGAATCCCGGTCGGTATCGAAACCCGCAATGGGAGCGTTCACACCGTAATAAGCATAGTGGTCACGGCGCTCTCTGTACTCGGTCTTGTGGTAGATGACGCTGCCCTCCACCTCCAGCTCGCCGATGTTCAGGTTTCTCTGGAAATTGGTGGAGTCGTCCACCGCGTTCCACAGGCACCATTCCACCGCACCGGTGAACCGGAAAGAACGGGTGGCATCGGACCGGTTGATGAGCTTTACCCGCTGCACCTCGCAGTTCTCATCCCCAGGCACCAGGAAAGTCATTTCCGCCGCAATGCCGTCCTTTTCAGATTCAAACACGGTGTAGCCCATGCCGTGACGGCACTTATAGCTGTCCAGAGGGGTATCGCAGGGATGGAAAGTGGGGCTCCAGGGGGCCTTGTCCGCCTCTTTCACATAGAAGAAACGGCCGCCGATGTCTGCGGGGACATTGTTGTAACGGTAGCGGAGCAGGCGCTGCAGCTTAGCGTCCCGATAGAAACAATAGCCGCCAGCAGTATTGCTGATCAGGGAGAAGAAGTCCTTGCTGCCCAGATAGTTGATCCAGGGCATAGGGGTTGCGGGGGTCTCGATCACATATTCTTTTTTGGCATCGTCAAAAAAACCGTAGCGCATATCGACTCTCCTTTGGTATAAAATAGATGATGAAAGCACTTTTTATGGATTGGGATTGCCGCCCTTGAGGGGGGTGCAGCGAATTGAACGAAAATCCTATTTCCTTAAACGTTTTCATATTACCATATTCCCAAAAAAATTGCAAGGGCTTCCGGGATATTTCATAATATTTCATTTCCGAAATTTTTTCGTATATCCCGCAACTTTTTATAATGCTCGCATTTTTTCGGAAATTCCGAAATTTTTCGCCGTCAGGCATGCCAAAGCCCCCTGTGTAAAAAGGGGGGCTGACGCCCTGGCAGGACAAGCTTCCCGCCAACGGCATATTACGCATAATCAAAGGAATGGAGGAAAGCTCTGGCCCGGGCTGTGGCCGGTTCCCGGAAAAAGGCCTTGGGGTCGCTGCTCTCCTCCACCACCTCCCCATGCTCAATGAACAGGATCCGGTCCGCGATGGCCCGGGCGAAATTCATCTCATGGGTGACAATCACCATGGTGCTGCCCGCTCTGGCCAATGACAGCACCACCTCCAATACCTCCCGCACCATTTCCGGATCCAGGGCGGCGGTGATCTCGTCC
>JAXECZ010000105.1:0-4197 GCA_034104845.1 Faecousia sp.
GAGCGCATGATGTGGGCGGTCAAGCTGCTGCAGGAGAACTTCAACAACGTGCCTCTGGCTCTGGATACCGCCAACAAGAAGGCCATCGAAGCCGGTATCAAGGTCTACAACCGCTCCAACGGCAAGCCCATCGTCAACTCCGCTGACGCCGGTTCCCGTATCTCCAACATCGACCTGGCCGCTGCCAACGACGCCATCGTCATCGCCCTGTGCTCTGCCGACGGCATTGCCAAGGACAATGAAGAGCGGATGAAGCACTGCCACAACATGCTGGAGCGTGGCCTGAGCCTGGGCATGGAGGCCACCGACCTGTGGTTCGACCCCCTGTTCCTGGTGGTTAAGGGTATGCAGGACAAGCAGATGGACGTGCTGAACGCCATCAAGATGTTCGCCGACGAGGGCCTGAAGTCCACCGGCGGCCTGTCCAACAACTCCAACGGCGCACCCAAGAAGGTTCGTCCCATCATGGACTCCGCCCTGGTTGCCATGGCCATGATGCAGGGTCTGACCTCCGCCATCGTCAACCCCTGCGACCTGCGCCTGATGGAGACCATCAAGTCCTGCGACATCTTCAAGAACCATATGCTGTACTCCGACAGCTACCTGGGCGACCGTCCCGACCTGCTGTAAGAAACAGTAATCCCCGCATTCTTTGGCTGGGAGGGAGTCTCCCTCCCAGCCTCTCTCGTTTTTTCATTCATTTTTATCTTTTATGCTTATCGGTTTTGCTCAGCAAAAGGCGTATTTACCTGATTCCGCGTTTTGCCTGGATTTGTTGAATGGGAAAGCCTCAAGCATTTTCGTAGGGAATGCATTTATGCATTCCGCGGCCCTCCCGCTTCAAATTGGCAGGGTGAATGGTAAAACCTCAAAATGTCTTGGGAAGAACCTTTCAACAAACTGCGGAGGTCGACCATCCTTTCGGAAGGTCTAAATCCGTTCCCTACGAATCCTTAATTGGGTAAATAACAAGATTGCTAAGTCAAGCCGATATGCACATTATCTTTTATGCTTATCGGTTTATCTCAGCTATTTGGTGCTTTATCTGAGTACCACTGTAGGGGAGGCTTGCCCCATCCCTGCGATGGGTGCATCCGTTCATTTACAAAAGCATTATCAAGCAGAGCTTCTGTTGATGCCCTGAACACCAATTTGCCTGCCGGAAAAACCATTTCATTTTGTATATTCAGCCGATTTGGCTTGATATAAATCTCTGAATTCAATTAGGAGGAAATTTCATGAGCGTATTAACCGATCTGATTTATGGCGGTTCCAACGCGGTTGCGGGCCTGACCGAGGGCGCTGTCAACAACGCCATCGCCAAGTACGGCGCGGATAAGGAAATCGCATTCCCCGATACCGCATACTTCTTCCCCACCATCTATGCCGCCACCGGCGTGAAGGTCAAGACCCTGGGCGATCTGCCCGCCTGCGTGGGTGTCCTGAAAAGCCTGATCACGAATCAGGAGGATCTGGGCCAGGCGCTGAACGCCGGTCTCGCCACCGCCGTGGGTGCGGAAATCATCGAGGGCCTGAAATATGTGGAGGGCGGCAACCCCTACGAGAATGAATCCGGCATCGGCTTTGTGCCCGATCCCATCATCCGCTCCCTGGGTGTGCCCCTGGTCACCGGCGATATCCCCGGCGTGGCCGTGGTGCTGGGCAAGGCGGAGGATCCTGCCGACGTGGTGAAGGTGGTCAAGGACTACCAGTCCAAGGGCATTATGACCTTTATGGTTGGCGACTGCATCGAGCAGTGTGCCGAGGGCGGCGTGAAGATGGGCCTGGAGCTCCGGGTCATTCCCCTGGGCCATGATGTCACCTCCGTCATCCATGTGGTCACTGTGGCCATCCGTGCCGCTCTGATCTTCGGCAACATCCAGCCCGGCGATCTGGCAGGGCTGCTGGAATACACCAAGACCCGTGTTCCCGCTTTCGTCAATACCTTCGGCGCCATCGACGCTGTGGTGGTTTCCGCCGGTGCCGGTGCCATTGCCCTGGGCTTCCCTGTGGTGGTGGATATCGACCTGGGCGAGAACCAGGTGCCCGGCGCGCTGGAATCCGTCACCGATCACAATGAGACGGTGAAGAAGTCTCTGGAGCTTCGCAGCATCAAGATCAAGACCACCGAGCTGCCCATCCCCGTGGCCTTTGCCGCCGCCTTCGAGGGTGAGATCATCCGCAAGTCCGATATGCACAACGAATGCTGGTCCTCCAAGAATCCCACCGCCGAGCTGGTGCTGATGCGGGAGATGAACGAGATCGAGGATCACAAGATCAACATCATTGGACCGGACTTCGACGAGGCCAAGGAGCTGGCTCTTGCCACCTTCGTGGAGGTCGCTGGTAAGAAGATGCAGACTGACTTCGAGTCCGTCATCGAGCGGAAGTTCCACGCCTGGTTCAACTACATGGAGGGCGTCATGCACACCGGCCAGCGGAATCAGGTGCGTGTCCGGGTCAGCAACGCCGCTTATGAGGCAGGGCTGCGGCTGAAGGACTTCGCCGAGGTGCTGTATGTGATGATCATGAACGAGTTCGACGCCGTGGTGGATAAGTGCCAGGTGACCATCATCACCGATGCCGAGCAGGCTGCCAAGTTCCGGGATGAGGTCGCAATGCCCCGCTACAACCAGAGAGACGACCGCCTGGCCTCCATGACCGACGAGGCCGTGGACCGCTACTACACCTGCATCCTCTGCCAGTCCTTCGCCCCTGCCCACTGCTGCGTGGTCACCCCCGAGCGTCTGGGCCTGTGCGGCGCTGTGTCCTGGCTGGATGCCAAGGCCACCAATGAGCTGAACCCCAACGGCCCCTGCCAGCCCATCTTCAAGGAGGGCTGCACCGACGAGCGCCTGGGCCGGTATGATTCCGTCAACACCGCCATCGCCGAGGCTACCCACGGCGCGGTGGAGAATGTGACGCTGTACTCCCTGCTGGAGGATCCCATGACCTCCTGCGGCTGCTTCGAGTGCATCTGCGGCATTGAGCCCATGTCCATGGGTGTCATCGTGGTGAACCGGGAATTCAAGGGCATGACCCCTGTGGGCATGACCTTTGGTGAGCTGGCCTCCTGCACCGGCGGCGGCGTCCAGACCCCGGGCTACATGGGCCATGGCCGTCACTTCATTTCCTCCAAGAAGTTCATCTCCGCCGAGGGCGGCATCCAGAGAATCGTGTGGATGCCCAAGGAGCTGAAGGACGATGTGGCCGAGCGGCTGAACAAGACCGCCCTGGAGCTCTACGGCATTGAGAACTTCACCGACATGATCGCCGATGAGACCATCACCACCGACGGCGAGGAGCTGCTGAACTGGCTGACCGAAAAGGGCCATCCCGTTCTGGGCCTGGAGCCTCTGATGTAAGTCGGCAGGGCCGACAGCCAGTGCGTGACGTACCTGAGAGGGAATCGTCACACCATTGGGTACCGCTCGGTTCGTTACCAAAGCAAAGAATCCAAGCTGCGGCGGGGAAACCCGCCGCAGGATTATCTAAAGATCTCTGCCAAAGGGAAGGGCAATTCCTTTTGGCGGAATAAGGGGAAACGCCATTTACCCATTCCGGCCTCAACCGAGGGGTCCAAACGTTTCAATATCATACAGAAAGGACGTTTCCGTTATGAAAGTAACTTTCCAGATCGAGGGCGGAAGCCCTGTTATTGTGGAATGCAACGCCGGAGATAATCTTCTGGAGCTGGCCCGCCGGAGCAATGTGGCCATCGATGCCCCCTGCGGCGGCAACGGCTCCTGCGGCAAATGTAAGGTGCAGCTGCTTGACGGTCAGCTGGAATCACCGAAAAGCCGCCATCTCTCCGACGAGGAATATGAACAGGGCTGGCGGCTGTCCTGCTGCGCCAGGGTGCTTTCCGATGTCACCGTTTTGGTGCCGGATATTGCCAGCGCCTACCAGTCCCGGATGAAAACCGCCGACCTTTCCAGCCCCAAGGAGATTGCCATCTTTGAAGCCTGCCAGAGCCAGCTCAAGGAAAGCGGCATCCATTTTGAGAACCCCTATCGCAGTGTGGTGCTCACCATGAACGAGCCCAGCCTGGACGATACCATGCCGGACAACGAGCGGCTCACCTGGGCCATCGAGGAGGAGTTGGGCGTTGAACATGTAAAAATTCCCTTTGCGGTGATGGTCAAGCTGGCTCATACCCTCCGGGAAAACAACTGGCAGGTGTGCGTCAAGGGCGAA
>JAXECZ010000006.1:0-15925 GCA_034104845.1 Faecousia sp.
GAGTTTCAGGGTTTCTTCCCGCTGCTCAAAGGCCTCGATGCTCATAACCACAAGATCGCCCTCACCGTTTTTCGTGATATAGATGGGTTCGGCTTCCTCGTGGGCAAGATCTGAGATCAGACCATAGTCATTGCGAAGCGCAGTGGATGACTTGATAATCATGTTTCAGCACCTCCTGTATTATTCTACGATAATTCTAGCAGAATTATTCGCAAAATGCAAGGGGTTAATGCGCTCCAAACAGAGATTTGGACAGGCTTCCCGTTTTGAACAGCGCAAAGCACAGTAGCACCGTGTACCCCATGCCGGCCCAGATGGCGGTGGACACATTCCCGCCGCTTTTTCATCATATGCTTTGCGCTCTGCTTCCCAGGCATCCAGAATAAAGCCAATTGTCCGACGGGAAATCCGGTTCAAAAGCGCTCCGCGACGGATGGAGCAAGCCCCATCCCTGCGATGGGTGCGTTTTGCATTATGGAAACGCTCCTTATACTACATACAGACGATAGCCAGAATTGGGATTTGTCCCATGTGGAAAAGCGCTGGTATGCGGCGCTGTTATCGGCCGCCGGGAACGTCCTTTTTTGAGGGACGTTTTTTGTTGCCATTTCCTCAGATATGCGCTATACTGGACAAAAAACCAAGGAGCTGTTTTTGTGAAAAACCGTGAAACCTTCAGTTCCCGGCTGGGCTTCATTCTGGTCTCCGCTGGGTGTGCCGTGGGCATCGGCAATGTTTGGAAATTCCCCTACATCTGCGGGAAATTCGGTGGTGCCGCCTTCATCCTCATCTATTTGCTGTTTTTGGCTATTTTGGGCTTCCCCATCCTGGTGTGCGAATTTGCCGTTGGACGGGCCAGTCGGAAAAGCTGCGCCGCCTCCTTTCAGACATTGCAGGCGGAGGGCGGCAATTTCCATCGCTTTGGCCCTCTGGGCATGGCTGGAAATTACCTGCTGATGATGTTCTACACCACCGTGACCGGGTGGATGATGTGCTATTTCTGGAAGTGCCTGGTGGGGGATTTTTCTGCTGCCATGACGACCCAGCAGGTGTCTGACCAGTTCGCCTCCCTCACGGCAAGTCCCTGGGTGATGCTCTTCTGGGCGGTGCTGGCCACGGCCATTTCCTTTGGCATCTGCGCTCTGGGCGTGGTGAAAGGGGTGGAGCGGATCACCAAGGTGATGATGCTGGGCCTGTTGGGGTTGATCGTGGTGCTGGCAGTTCATTCCCTGCTGCTGCCTGGGGCCATGGAGGGCGTTCGGTTCTATCTGATCCCCAATTTCCGAACCATGGCGGAGCAGGGGGTGGGCAATGTGATCTTTGCCGCCATGAGCCAGGCCTTTTTTACCCTGAGCCTGGGTATTGGCTCTATGGCCATCTGCGGCAGCTATAAGGAGAAATCCGCCACCCTTACCGGGGATGCCCTCAGCGTCGCCACGCTGGATACCTTTGTGGCCCTGATGGCTGGCCTCATCATCATCCCCGCCTGCTTCAGCTTCGGCATTGAGCCGGATGCGGGCCCCTCACTGATTTTCATCACCCTGCCAAATATCTTTATCCAGATGGCCGGAGGCCGAATCTGGGGAGCGCTGTTCTTCCTGTTCATGTCCTTTGCTTCTGTCTCCACGGTGGTGGCGGTGTTTGAAAACATCCTGGCCTGCTCTATGGATTTGTGGAAATGGGGCAGGGGAAAGGCTGTGGCGGTGAACCTTGCGGCCATTGTGGTGCTGTCCGTTCCCTGCGTGCTGGGCTTTAACGTCCTGTCCGGCTTTCAGCCCCTGGGCCCCGGCTCTGCCATTTTGGATTTGGAGGACTTCCTGGTCTCCTACAATCTGCTGCCCCTGGGCTCCCTGGTGTATCTGGCCTTCTGTGTCCGCCGCCGGGGCTGGGGCTGGGAGAATTTCCTGGCGGAGGCAAACACCGGCAGGGGCCTGGGCTTTCCCAAGTGGCTCCGGGGGTATATGACTAAGGTGCTACCTCTGATCGTGGTGATCATTTACTGCAGGGGCTACTGGGATCTGTTCGCCTCCAAGGGGACGGTGTACCTGCTGAGCTGGTCCGCCGTGGCGGTTGCTTTCCTGGGCTTTATTGGTTGGATCATCTTCGGCAGGGCAAAAGCGCGCCGCTGAAAACAGACTGCTTTTTCAGCCCTGCATTCCAAAATGATGCAAATGTGATACAATGGTTTCCTATCCTTTGGGATGGAGGGGAAGAATATGACAAAGATCCTGATTGTGGAAGACGAGAAGCCCATTGCCAACCTCATTGACTGGAATTTATCCGCCAGCGGCTACAGCTGTACCCGGGCCTATGACGGGCTTGCCGCTGCGGATCTCATCGCGGAGCACAGCTACGATCTGGTGCTGCTGGACATCATGCTGCCCGGCATCGACGGCTATGAGCTGCTGGGGCAGATCAAGCCCACCGGTACTCCGGTGATCTTCATCACCGCCAAGGGCAGCGTCCAGGACCGGGTGCAGGGCCTGCGGGCTGGGGCGGACGACTATCTGGTGAAGCCCTTTGAAATTGTGGAGCTTATTGCCCGGGTGGAGTCCGTGCTCCGGCGGGCGGGAAAGGCCAACACCGTCTATCACCTGGGAGATGTGACCGTGGACACCGAATCCATGCTGGTGACCAAGGCTGGGGTTCCGGTGACGCTGACCCGAAAGGAATATGATCTTCTTCTGCTGTTTTTGCAGAATCAAAACGTGGCCCTGTTCCGGGAGACCATCTACGAGCGGGTGTGGGAATCGGACTACATGGGCGACACCCGCACCGTGGATCTGCATGTGCAGCGGCTGCGGAAGAAGCTGGACTGGCAGCACCGGCTCTGCGCCATCCACAAGGTTGGCTACCGGCTGGAGGGAGACGGATGAAGCTTTCCGCCAAAATCACCCTTTCCGTGGTGCTCATTGTGTCGCTGACCCTGAGCATCAGCGGCTACGCCATCATTTCCTCGGTGTTTCACGCCCAGCTGAAGCACCAGATCACCGCCGCGGTGGAGGAAAACCAGCTGCTTTGCTCCGTGCTGGGCACCATGGCGGTGGAGCGGCGAACCAGTACCGCCGCCCAGGTGACGGCGGACACCCTCCAGGAAACCCTGACCATCGCTCCCTTTCGGGACTACCGGCTTCGCCTGGTGACCGGCGGGGACAGCGGCAGGAATGTGGATTATCAGATCGTCCGGATGCCGGATCAGGGGGAGGGGGAGTATGAGCTGGTGGTGACCTGCGGCTTTTCCGTGGATCAAGGAAACTATTTCCTGGAAAGCCGCCGGGATGTGTCCGACCTGTACCGGCTGCGGGCGCAGTACCTGCTCACCTATAAAATCGTCTATCTCATTGCTGTGGCGGTGAGCTTGGCGGCGGGCTTTGCCCTCAGCGCCGTGTTAACGGCACCCATCCGGAATCTGTCTCGATCCACCCGGCAAATCGCCGGAGGCAACTACAGCGTCCGGGCCAATGTGCACACCAATGATGAGATCGGCATCCTGGCGTCCCAGTTTAACCGGATGACCGAGGAACTGGAGCGGCACATCGCCTCGTTGGAGCTGGCTACTCAGCAGCAAAAGGACTTCACCGCCTCCTTTGCCCACGAACTAAAAACCCCCCTCACCTCTATCATCGGCTACGCTGACACCCTACGCAGCCGGAAGCTGCCGGAGGAACAGCAGTTTGAAGCAGCCAGCTTCATCTTCTCCGAGGGGCGGCGGCTGGAAACCATGTCCCACAGCCTGCTGCGGCTGTTCTCCCTGGAAAATGAGCAGCCCCAGATGCAGCGGCTCTCCACCCTGGCCCTGGCCAAAAGCGTGGAGGAGAGCATGGCCTATCCTATGAAGCAGCGGCAGCTGGTGCTGGAGCTGCGGGTGGAGGACCGGATGGTGATGGGGGAGAAAAGCCTGCTGGAGATCCTGCTCTACAACCTGCTGGACAACGCCCGAAAGGCCTCCCAGCCCGGCAGCAAAATCACCCTTTTGGGGGTGCGGACGGCGGAGGGCTTCTGCTTTGCGGTGAAGGATCGGGGGCGGGGCATTCCTCCCGAGGCCATCAAGCGGATCACAGAGCCCTTTTATATGGTGGATAAATCCCGCTCCCGGGCAGAGGGCGGCGCGGGCCTGGGTCTGGCCCTCTCCCAGCGGATCGCCCAGCTCCACGGCACCCAGCTCCACTACGAAAGCAGGCTGGGCCGGGGTACGGTGGTGACCTTTCGGCTGCGGGAGGTGGCAAAATGAAAAAATGGATGATTCTTGCCCTGACGGCTGTCCTGGTGGCGGCGGGGGCATTCCTGCCGGAGGCACTGCTGCGGGCTGCCCCGCTGCCGGAGCTGGACGTGGAGGGCCAGCCCCTGTCCATCACCTCCCAGAGCTCCTCGGACTACACCTGGCGGATGGAGCGGATTGCCGAGCACTATTTCGGCGAGGGGGAGCACCTGTTGTTCACCTATATCAGCGAGGAAACCCAGGATCAGGGGGACGGAGCGGGCTACCGCCAGTTCCAGGAGCAGCTGACGGAGCTGACGGAGCTGAATGTGCTGCCCGACCAGCTGGCGGAACTGTTGGAGGAACCCCCCCGCTACCGCATCAACTACTACTATCTCTTCGACAGTCAGACCGTCAGCGGATTCCGCATTGCCGAATTCTCCGTCTCCGGCATCAACTATCAGGTGGACGCCTGTATGGATGTGGAAAGCGGCAGATTGGCCAAGGTGGAATACAGCGGCAGCCGCCTGATCCCCGGGGGCTCCGTCGTGCCGAAAAGCAGCTGGTATGATGTGCTCCGGGGCTATGCTCAATACCTGGGGATGGACACCACCCCGGAGAAAGGGCAGGAGCAGCCGGTTTTGGAGGGCGGTGCCCGGCAGTACTACGACGAGCACACCGCCGACAAATGGATGTCCCATATGGCCTCCGGCGGCTCCGCCTGGATGGAGCTGCGGGTGATCCGACAGGACCGACAGGCCACCGTTGCGGTGTATAACGGCGGAAAATAATACAGTTTTGATGCAAAAACGCGTCAACTTCGATGCATCTTCCCGGTATTCTGGAGAAAACCAAGGAGGTGCTGAAGTTGACGCGTTTTTCTATCTTCGGAATTCACATTGTCTACCGCCGGGAGCCCTGGGCCCTGGGCATCCGCTTCGGCAGATGCTTCCAAATGGCATTTTCTGCCGCCGGAAAACAGGAATACTTGGAAAGCCGCCGCAAATACTACCAATATCCGCAAAAAAGGCGGCAAACACACAGGAAGATATGAGATACAGGATACAAGATATACCGTAAAAAGGAGGCTTTCCTCATGAAAACCATGCTCATACTGGTTCTTCTCTGCCTGCTGCTTAGCGGCTGCGGCAAGCAGGAGGCCCCGGCGGCGCATTTTTCCGTCACCCGGGCGCAGACCGTCATTGCCCTGGATGCCCCTGCCGCGCCGGTGCTGGAAGCCCTGGGGGCGCCCTTTGGCTATGGGGAGCAGCGGGGCACCTCCCGGAAAGGGGTGGAGAAGACCTACCGCTTTACCGGCCTGGATGTGCGGACCTATCAGGGCAAGGATGGGGAACGGATTTTAAACCTGCTCATCACCGATGACAGCCTGGAAACACCCCAGGGGATCTCCGTGGGTGACACCGCCGCCCAGGTGCGGGCGTGCTTCGGCCAGGATGCCATCCAGGGAAACCGCTGCACCATCCAAACCGCCTCGGAAAAAATGGTTCTGCTTCTGGAAAATAATCTGGTGGCCTCCATTCAGTATTCGCTGATCTAAAGAAAAACATAGAAAAGAGGAAACATCATGAACATATCTCATCGCCCCATTCTGCTTCTGGCTGCGCTCTGCCTGGGTCTTCTTACCGGCTGCAGCAGCCTGCAAAACAACACCCGGGAAATCCAGCCGCTCCCGGAGGAAAGCACCCAATTGCAGCTTTTGTCCAGCACAGATTGTACCATTGTAAAGGTTACACCGGAAATTCCCAGCAATGAGACAGACTACGACCGGGAGTTTCCCCTGGGCCTGGTTTCAAGACAGTGGGAATTCCTGGATAAGACCTGGCATGTCCGAATTGGCAGCGAGAATGTGACCCCCACCGGCTTGCGGCAAACTTTTGAAGAATCCGGAGAGGGGCATGCTTCCTTTATCGTGGAGGAAGGCTTTTGGTTAGAAGCCTTCGATGGCAGCAACTGGCATCTGCTGAAAGAGCCTTTTACTTTCACATCTGCAGAAAGCAAAACCATTTCCGTTGCATGGGAGCAGAAGGACGGCTTTGATATCGATTGGTCAGACAGCTACGGAGCGCTGCCTGAGGGTTATTATCGCTTGGGACGGTACTACACCGTTACCATGGAAGATGGAAGAACCGAGACACAGCCCTGCTACTGCAAATTCCAGATTCGGAATCAGGAAATGGATGTTCTTCTGAAAGAATGTGAGACGGGTGTTGCACAGCTGGTGGATTCCACTGACTATTACATCAAAATCTGGCAATACCTTCGCAACGAGGAGTTCCATGGAAAAATCGATGCCAACAGTCATGAGCTGGTTGACGAGATCTGGCGCAGCGGAGACGATTTTTACGAAGAGATCATCTATCGCTACAAATCAGACGGCACCACCAAAGCCACTTGTGGCAAGCTGCTCCGGGACGGAAAGGGCTATGAAATCCGCAACGGAAGCGTAAGCCCAACGAATTGGGTTGCCGGTGATTTTTCTTCCTGGGCGTACTATGCGGTGCAGTTCAGTCCCACGGACATCACAGAGGTGTGGGAGGACCAGGTTGGAATCATTCATGTGAAAGAAAGCACCAGCTTCTACGAGGGAATTCCCTTTGTGGAGCAGCGTTATTCCTTTACAGAGGATGGCCTTTTTGTGGGCTATCAGCGCGTGTATTTTAATGAAGCCGGTGAAGAGATCGTGGACGTTGAAATGGAGCGCTACCGCACCGCAGATGGCGAAACACGCCAGAAAATCGACGGCATCACAGTGGATTGAAAAAAGGAATTGTGCTCATCGAATGAACGCAAATTCCAATTTGCCAACAAGCTGAGTCAAGCCGATGAGCAAAAACCAGAATCTCTCTAAAAAATTTGGAGCCCGCTTCGGCAGGCTCCAAAAAATTTTTTACTGGTTATCAAAGAAAGCCACGACGATGGCACCGGGGCCCACATGGGTGCCGATGGTGGCGCCCACGGTGGAGATGGGAAGCTTGTCGGTCTTCCCCTCCCAAAGCTGGCGGCTGTCCGCAATGTAGCGCTGGAGCAGCTCGTCGCTGAGGCCGGTGTAGCCCAGGCACAGGGGCTTGGAGAAATCCACGCCGCTTTTGTTCACTTCCTGAATCAGGTAGTTGTTGCCGTTTTTGGAGCCCCGGGCCTTGCCGATCATCACCACCACGCCGTCCACCAGCCGCAGCACCGGCTTGATGGAGAGTGCGCCTCCCAGCACTGCGATGGTCTTGGATATCCGGCCTCCCCGGTGGAGATATTCCAATGTATCCGGCAAGCCCATCAGGTTCACATGGGATTTGGCCCGCTCCAGCTCTGCGGCAATGTCGGCGGCGGACATGCCCTGCTCCACCAGCTGCAGGGCGTACTTCACCAAAATCTGCTCTCCCAGGGTGGCGTTCAGGCTGTCGATCACAAAAATGTTTTCGAACTCCTCGGCGGCCAGAGCGGCACTTTGGTAGGTGCCGGAGAGCTTGCTGGAGAGCAAAATGGCAATCACCGTCTCTCCGGCATCCCGGGCCTTTTTGTAGGCCTGCTCAAATTCTCCCGGGGGGATCAGGCTGGTGGTGGGAAGCGCACTGCCGGAGGTGAGCTTTTCATAAAAGGTTTTGTGGTCGATGGTCTCACCGTCCCGGTATTCCTCGGGGCCGAAGTGGATGGTCAGGGGAATGACGGTGAGATTTTCGGGAAACGGCGCACAGATGTCCGAGCCGGAGTCGGTGAGGATGCGAATCTTTTCCATAGCTGTTCCTTTCATTCCTCCCGGCCGGCAATGTACCGGGAGAGGTTGTTGATGATCAATTCCATGGTGGCATAGAAATTTTCCCGCTGTTGCTGGGTCATGCCGCTGCTCCCGCCGCTCATGGCGGCGTCCACCTTTTGATAAATCTGCGCCACCAGCTCTTTGCCGGAATCCGTCAGGGTGAGCCGGGTGCGGTAGGAGCGCTTGTTTTCCGGGAAATTGCCGTTGACCAGTCCTTTCTGCAGCAGCTGGGAAAGGCAGCGGGAAACGGCGGCCTTATCCTCCCGGCAAACCTCCGCCATCTCCGTGACGGTGAGCCCCTGGGGATTTTTGCCCAGATGGTACAGACACATGACATGATTGGCCCGCAGACCGAAGGGCTTCATCTCCATGTCCTTCAGCTTTTGCAGATAGCGGTTCAGCTCCAGAATGGAGCCGGTAAAGGTATCAAATCGATCCATGAAGCGTTCCTCCTTTGGGCAGCGGCTGAATACCGATGGCATTGTAACACATAGTTGTTGATTTGTCAACAAACAGCCGGTATTATTACTATGGAAAAATCCGGGATTATTCCGGCGTTATGAAAGTATCCGAAAGGATTTTTTCGGAATGGGGTGTGTCCTATGAAACCTCTTGTCAAATTCCAATTTTCCGATTTTCTATAGGAGGCGGTATTATCCCAGGATTCTGGCGCTGCTGCCGCCGGAGCGGTCCTTGGTGACCAGAATCTGCCGGTCGATCCGGCTTTTCAGCTCCCCCACATGGGAGATGATGCCTACCAGCCGGTTGCCCTCGGTGAGTCCCATGAGCGCCTTCATCGCCTGATCCAGGGCATCCTCATCCAGGGAGCCGAAGCCCTCGTCCACAAACATGGAGTCCAGCCGCACCCCTCCGGCACTGGACTGAATCACGTCCGACAGCCCCAGGGCCAGGGAGGCCAAAAAGGACTCGCCGCCGGATAGGCTCTTTACACTGCGCTGGCTGCCGCTCCAATGATCCAGCACATCCAGCTCCAAGCCGCTCTGGCTCCGGTTGTTCTCCGCCTCGGTGCGGCGCTTCAGCTCGTACTGACCGTCGGTCATCACCCCCAGGCGCAGGTTGGCCCGGCGGAGGATCCGGTCAAAATAGGTCATCTGGATGTAGGTTTCCAGCATGATTTTCTCTTTTCCCGGCAGGTTGCCGTTGGCGGTGTTGGACAAGGATCGAACCCAGGCGTACCGGGCTTCCAGGGCGGCCAGCTCCGATTGGCGCTGATGAATGCTTTTCAGCGCCGGGGCGTTCACCGCGATGGCGCCGTCGCAGCGCTGCTTTTCCAGGCGAAGCTGCCGCTGGGCTTCCAGGGCCGCAGCCTGGGCGGCGGTTTCCGCCTCCGGGTCGATGGAAGGCGCTGCCTCCAATTGGCTTTTCAGCTGCTGGGCGGCGGAACGGATGCGGATCAGGTTCTCACTTCGTTCCCGGTACTCCCGCTCCGCCTGCTCCAATGCCTGTTCCAGAGCCTCCCGGTTATGGCGTTTTTCTTCTAAGGCTTGGCAGGCGGCCCGGTGGGTTTCGTAGGCCAGATCGCCGGACAATTGGCATAGCTGCCGGTCCAGGGCTTCCAGGGCGGCCAGCTCTCCCGCGATCCGGTTTTCCAATCGCTGACCTCGCTCCCCGTTTTCCTGAACCTGCCGGGTAAGCCTGGGCAGGGCAACCTCCAATTCTTTTTTCCGGCGGTGCTTTTCCTCCGCCTGGGGCAGGGCTTCCTCCAACCGGTGAAGCAATTCGCTCAGCGCTTCCAGCCGTCCCGCCGCCTCCTGCTGCAGAGTGCTTCCCGGCTGGATTCCCAGCAGCGCGGAAAGGGTCTCCTCTGTCTGTTCCAGCACGGATTTGGCCCCCGCGCAGTCCTGGTTGGTCTGCTCCCACTGCTGCCGGGCCTGTTCCAGCGCCTGGGTGAGCTGTCGGGCCAATTGGGTGCAGCGGCTGATCTCCCCCTCTGCCTCTTCCCGGGCGGGATAGGGCAGCTGCCGGGCCTGTTCCTCCGCTTCCCCGTCGGCCAGACGGAGCTGCTCCCCCAGGCCGCTGAGGCTTGCTTCCAGGGCGGCGGTCTGCCGGGTTAGGTCGGTGATTTCCCGCTGCAGCGCAGGCTGCCGCTGCTCCAGCTGCTCTTTTCGTTCCAGGTTCCGGCTTTGCCGGGCGTATTCCGCCTCCAATTCCGAAAGACGGCTTGTCTCCCGGCTCAAAAGATCGGGAAGCCGGGGAATGTCCTCTCTCGTCAGCTCCAGCTCCTCCAAAGAGGCGCTCAGCTGCTGCTCCTGGGCGTCCCTCTGGGCCATCAGTCCGGCACAGTCCCGGCTTCTGCGGGCCATTTCCTCCTGGGCCAGGTGGGCCTCCTCCCGGGCCTGATTCAGCTGTGCCTCTGTGGGGGCATGCTCTGATTTCCGGGCGGGGCTGGGATGGTGCAGGGAGCCGCACACCCGGCAGGGCATCCCCTCGGTGAGCTCCTGGGCAAGAATCCCCGCCTGCTCCGACAGGAAGGCGGTGTTGTATTCCAGATACCGCTGCTGGGCCCGGAGCTCTGCCTGGGCAGCCTCCCGGTAGCGCTGACGGGCAGCCTCCAGCTGAGCGTTCAGCTGCTGCAGCTGGATGGCTTGCTGCTTCGATTGCTCCAGCAGCCGAATCCGGCGCTGGGCTTTGCTTTTTTCTTCGGATAGCCGCTCCCGCCTGCCGGGTGCCTCTGCCAGCGCATCCAGCGTCTGCCGGTCCCGGTTCCATTGCTGCTGCAGGGTCAGCAGCTGCTGCTTCTGTTGGGATAGGTCCTCCTGCCGCCGGGGAAGCTCCGACCGGAGGGCGGCAGCGGCTTTCTGCTTCTGTTCCAGCAGCCCATAGCCCGGCAGTTGGCTTTTCAACAGGGCGGCGCGCTGCACCAGGGGATCCGCTTGCGCTGCCTCCTGCTGCTTTTGGGCCAGCGCCGCTTCCAGCAGCTGCCGCCGGTGCTCCAATTGAGCCAGCCGCTGGCACTGGCTTGCATAGGTCTTCAGGGCATCCAGCCGGGTGAGGGTGTCTTTCTTTTGTTCCAGCAGCCGGAGCCGTTCCTCTCCGGCGTTTTGCAGGGTGTCCAGGGTCTGACGAAGCTGTTCCAATTGGGTCTGCTGCTGTCGGGCCTCTGCCTTGATGGCTTCCAGCTCCCCTTGATGGGCGGACAGCTGCCGCTGTTGGTTTTTTTGGCTCTCCCGCTGGCTTTCCAGCAGGGTGTACTGGGGCAGCTGGGCTTCCAGCAGGGTGATCTGCCGGGTGAGCTCCTCCCGCTGGGGCTGGCGGCTGCGCTCCTGGGCCCGCTTTTCCGAAGCCTGGGCAAGAAGTGTGGTCTGCTGTGCCAGCTCCTGCTCCATTTGGCAGAGGGCACGGCGGCTTTCCTGCTGTTGGGCGGCCTGATTCAGCCGGGTGTGGATGGCCTTCAGCGCTTCCTCCAATTCCGCCAATTGCCCCTGCAGCTGCTGGGAGCGGAGCTTGTCCTGCTCCAGAATCTGAGCGATGAGGGCAGTGGTCTCCTCCATGGGGAGCTTCCCCTCCTGGGCCAGCCGCAGCCGGGGATAGAGGGGGCCGGCTTCTTCACAGCGCACCCCGGCAATGTACTGCTCCACGCTCCTCCGGGCGTCGGCGCACCGGTCAGCCAGCTTGCCGGACTCCCGTTTCAGGCTTTCCTGAAGCTGCTGGAACAGATCGGTTTTGAAAATTTTTCGGAAAATCTGCTTCCGATCCTCGGTGGAGGCCAGCAGCAGCTTGAGAAAATCCCCCTGGGCGATCATGGCAATCTGCATAAACTGGTTCCGATCCAGTCCCAGGATCTCTCCCACGGCGGCATCCACCTCCCGGGGCTTGGTGATGGGGCTTCCGTCGGGCATCAGCAGCCAGGCCTCGGGGCGCTGAGTGGTGGTGCCGGTGCCGTGGAGCTTGGGCCGCTGGTATTCCGGGCTGCGGCGCAGGGTGTAGCGCTTCCCCCGGCATTCAAATTCCAACTCCACAAAGGTGGGGGTTTCCGGTGCGGCGTATTTGGAGCGGAACATTCCTGGGCTCCGGTTGTCACCGCTTGCCTCGCCGTAGAGGGCGAAGGTAATGGCGTCAAACAGGGTGGTTTTCCCCGCGCCGGTGTCGCCGGTGATGAGGTACAGCCCCTGCCGCCCCAAAGCTTCCATATTCAAAACGGCCTGGCCCGCATAGGGGCCGAAGGCGGAGAGGGTCAGCTTCAATGGCCTCATGGTCAGTTTTCCTCCATCCGGGTGATGAGCTCTTCCAGAAACACCAGCTGCTGGGCCGTCATGGGCCGGTTGTTCTGCAATTCATAAAAGTCCGCGAAGAGCTCCAAAGGGGATTTGGCCCGCTGCAGCGCTTCTCCGGTGATTTCCCCGTTGAACCGGGTGCGTGCATTGTCGTAGTCCAGCTTCATAAGCCCCCGGTAGATGAGACGAAGCTTCCCCAGGGCATCGGGGATGTCCTCTTCATCGGTGAGGGTCAGGTGGGTGTAGTCCTCCTGCCAGGAGGTGCCTTCGTAGAATTCCATGGAGGTCAATTCTTCAAAGCTGCCCCGGAGCTCTACCAGCTCCCGCAACGGCTTCAAGGCAGCGGTGCGAATAGAAAGGCAGCCTTTCTCTCCCAGCTCCACAATGGTGACGGATTTTTCGTCCCCGGCCTCGGAGAAGGAATACTTGAGGGGGGTGCCGCAGTAGCGGATATGCTCGCTGCCGCAATTCTGAGGGCTGTGGAGATGCCCCAGGGCCACATAGTCAAAGTCCCGGAACACGCTGCTGTCCACATGGTCAGCGCCGCCCAGGGAGATTTCCTCCGAATCGGACCGCAGCGCCCCGGTGACGAACTGGTGGGTCACCAGCACATTCCGCTCCTGGGGATTCAGCGCCAGATGGCTGATGGCGGTGGACAGGGCCTGGGAATAGGTGTCGGCGGGCTCCTCCGGAAAAAACCGGCGCACATGGATGGGCTTGACAAAGGGCAGCAGATAAAAGTGCACCGGGCCGAATTCGTCCTGCAGGGTGATGGGCTCCACCTGGCCGCCGTATACCGGGCTCAGGTGGATGCCGGAGGCCTCCAGCAGCCGGGAGCCAAAGGAGATTCGCTCCGGGGAATCATGGTTGCCGCTGATGACGAAAACCGGCAGCCTTTTTTCTGCCAGCCGAACCAAAAAATCGTCGAACAGGCCCACCGCCTCCACCGAGGGAACGGCCTTGTCGTAAACATCCCCGGCAATCACCAGGGCGTCCGGCGCTTCCCGGTCCACAATTTCCAGGATTTGGTTGAGAATGTATTTTTGATCCTCCACCAGGGAAAACTCGTTCAGCCGTTTTCCCAGATGCAGGTCGGAAAGGTGGAGCAGCTTCATGGCAGCCTCCTTTCGGCTAAGCAGTTAGCAGCACTGCCGCCACGGCGTACACAGCGATGCTGATGAACACATACACAGAGCCCACCGCCGCCGCATAGGCGCTGGCCTGACGGCTGCGGAGGAAGGATTGCATGCTGAAGGTGGCGGGGGCGGACATGTAAATCACCACTGCCAGAAGCAGCAGATTATCCCCGGGCACCAGAAGCCGCAGCCCCGCCACGGTAAGGGCAATGGCGCCGGTTTGAACCAGCAGCCGCAGAAGAATGGTTTGCAGGCAGGGCTTCCAGTCGGTGATGTCCGGTTTCAGGCTGTAGCCCACCACCAGAAGAATCATGGCCGTCATGGGAGCGGTAAGCAGCTGCTGGGCGGAGAGGTAGGCCTCCCCCAAGGGGCTGGCCAGCAGCGCCTTGGTGATGCCACCCAGGCCGAACACCACCCCGGCGGCGCTGGCGAGAAAGGCGGGGTTCCGCAGGGCGTCCCGCAGCAGATTTTTGGCGCTGGGCTTGGTTCCGGTTTCCATTTCCTCCAAAAGGCCCATGTATACGGAAAAGCCAAACAGCAGTCCCGGAATGTCCAGCATGGCCATTTTGGACAGGTTCTCGCTGCCGCAGAGGTTGGCGTACAGGGGATAGGCGATCATGCCCCCCTCATACAGGCAGACCATAAAGGGGATGTACTTTCCGTAGGCCTCCGGCAGCAGCCGCCGGAGGAGAAATCCCACCCCAAAGGTCAACAGCTCCACGGCAAACACCAGTCCCACCACAACGGCGGTTTTGACGGAATAATCCGCGGTGGACAGGGCGTGGAAGATGGCCACGGGCAGAATGATTTTGGTGACCAGCTTTTTGATGTTTTCAATGCCGGTGTCCGAGAGAAAGCCGCTGGCCCGGCACCAGGCGCCCACTCCGATCATCACGGCGATGGGCAGCAGAATGGTGAGAATCTGCACCATGTCAATCTCCTTTCCCCATTTGGAGCATGCCCAGCAGCCGGTCGTCGGCAAAGGCCCGAACCTCGTAGGCGGCGTCCAGAATGGCATCCACGTTATCGGCATCGTTTTCGATTTCCTTGGAAAACAGCTGGGCGGTGCGGGGGAAATCTCCTCCCAGCAGCCCCACCAGCAGGCAGCTGATGACAATAAATTTCACCCGGCAGACCAGATCGTAATCGCTCACTGCCTGGAGCCAGTATCGCTGGATCAAGTATCGGGCCAGATTCCCGAGCTGCGGCGGCAGGGATGGACTGTGGGGCTGATCCAGCAATTTTTTCCACTGCTCCGTGAGGATTTCCAGCTTTTTGAAATAGTCCAGAAAGCCCGGAATATCCGGCTCCCGTTTCAGGGCAGCGGCGGTTTTCAGCGCTTCCGCCGGGGAGAATTCCTCTTCCTCCCCACCGTCCAGCTGCTCCTGGGCCTGATAGCCGTAGAGCAGCAGCAGGGTCAGTCCGTCGCCGGGATTCTCCGCCCGGTTCAGCAGGGAGAGGGCCTTTTCCCGGGTTTCCAGCAGAATGGCGAGAGCCTCCTCGTCGCAGCCCTCCTCCGACGGCTGACCGTCGTCGAAGCGGATGGTTTCGCCCTCTGCTTCGGACAAAATCAGCCTGGCCGCCTCCGGGCAGCTGAGCTCCAGCCCCAGCTCCGCGAAGCTGCCATAGTCGTGGCGCAGCCGGGGGAATTGACGGCAGACCCGGCACAGGGCCTGCTCCCCCAGCTCTGCCTGAATGCGGCACAGGCCGTCGGGACGCCACATGGGGCAGCGGCCTTCCTCAATGGCCATCACAGCACCGCCACCGGTGGAATGGAGCACCTGCCGGAGCCGGTCTCCCAGCGGGCCGGGGAGGCTGCGGTAGTTGGCGGCGGAGGCTTCGTCCACATCCACGTCCCATTCCTTGCAGCAGCTGTCCGGGCAGCTTCCGGCAAGACAGTGAAAATCGTCATAATAGCAGGGCTTTGACACCTTCATTCCATTTGCCTCCAAAAAAAGAGGGCCATTCCAGGGGAACGGGCCCTCAAGGGTGATTTTGTTATGCTTCCATTTCCGTGTTCATGGCTTCGGCCATGCCGGCGGCGGCTTCCAGAGCCTGACGGCTCATGGCCACTGCCTCCTGAAGCTGGGTCAGCTGCTGGGACATCTCCTCGGCGGTTTCGGAGAGCGTGGCGGATACCTGATCCATCTGCTGAGAGATCTGCGCCAGGGCACCGGCGGTTTGATGCCCCACCTGACGGGCCCGCTCCTTGGCTACCCGCTCCACCCGCTCGGCCCGGCGATAGGCTTCCAGCTCGGATTCGGAGGGCAGTACCGGCGCGGCTGCCGGGGCGGACTGGGACAGGGCGGCGTTGGCCTCCTCCAGGCTGCGCTCCAGGGCGGCAACCCGGTGCTTGAGGACCTCATTTTCCGCCTGGGCGGCGGTGAGCTGCTTTTCCAGCTGGGAGACCCGGTTGGAGTCCAGGGTATCCTGCTTTCCCCGCAGGTATTCCAGCTCACTGGTCAGCTGGGCCACCTGGGCAGCGTGCTTGTTGTTGATGAATTCCATATAGCGGACCACATCTTCCCGATTGAAGCCGCCCAAAGAGGAACGGAACTGAGTGGGCTGTTCCATCATGAAAAAA
>JAXECZ010000020.1:0-13105 GCA_034104845.1 Faecousia sp.
CAACGAGTTCGTGTTCACCGCCGGTGAGCAGGCTTTCTACGCTGAGCGTGGCTTCCAGAATGAGCCCCAGCGCTGCAAGGCATGCCGTGATGCCCGCAAGAACAGCACCCGTGGCCCCCGTGAGTTCTTCACCGCTACCTGTGCACGCTGCGGCGGCGAGGCTAAGGTTCCTTTCGAGCCCAAGTCCGACCGTCCCGTGTTCTGCAGCGAGTGCTTCGCTCAGATGCGTGCCAACGGCTAATCAACTTCCAAAAATCGCTCCATCCAACCCGGATGGAGCGATTTTTTATGCGTTTCGGCTTCCGCCCGCAAGGCGGTTCATTCCAATCTGCCATGTTGCCGATTCCAAACTGCTTTCATTCTCCCAAATGGATTCGCTCTGTCACCTCCAGCAGGGGCAGATCCTCCTCCCGGTGGGTGATGAGAATCAGGGTGCGGCCATGGCGATACCGGCGAATCACCTCCGCTGCTCTCAGGCGGCTTTCTTCATCCAGTCCGGTAAAGGGCTCGTCCAGAGCCAGAAGCTCCCCGGAGGCAAGCAGCGCCCGAGCCAGTGCCACCCGCCGGGCCTGGCCGCCGGAGAGCCGGCAAACCGGGATTCCAATGCAGTCCTCCAGCTTCAGCTCCCGGAGCAGCGCCAGGGCCTCTTCCCGGCGGCATCCTGAGACCGCCATGGAGAGATTTTTCTCCGGAGAGAGATGAGGAAACAGCCGGTCCTCCTGAAACAGGACGGATTTTTCCAGGGGTACGCCTGTGATCGTTCCCCGGTCCGGCTTTTCCAGGCCCAGGATCAGCCGCAGCAGGGTGGTTTTTCCCCTGCCGGAGGGGGCCATCACCGCGCAGCTGCTTCCCTGGGGAATGGTGCAGGAGAAATGGGACAGCACCCGCTTTTCTCCATAGCTTTTGGAAACATCCTCCAAAACGATCTCCATCAGCAGCCCTCCGCTTTTTTCATCATCCAGCTTAGCAGTCTCAAAAACACCCATTCAAAACCTACGCTCAGCAGCACAATCATCAGCGTCCAGGCGAACAGGTCGCTGATTTCCAGATACACTTTGGCGTCATACAGCATGCCCCCCACACTGCCGCGGCACACGCCGATCACCTCCGCAGCCACCCCTGCCTTCCAGCAAAGCCCCAGGGCGGACCGGCAGCCGGAGAGGCAATGGGGCTCCAGAGCAGGCAAATAGATGCAGCGAATGCGGTTCACGCCGTTCATGTGAAACACCCGGGCCATTTCCAAAAGCTTTCCGTCCGCTCCCCGGATGCCCGTCAGAAAATTGGCATACAGCACCGGCAGCACCATCAGGAAAGAAATAAAGATACTCAGCCGCCGGCCCGACAGCCACAGCAGGGCAATCACAATGAACGAGGCCACCGGCACCGTTTTCACCGCCGCCATATAGGGATGAATCAGGGTTTCTGCCAGGGGAAACCGGGCCGCCAGCGCCGCCAGCATCAAGGCCAGGCAGAAAGCAACCAGAAAGCCCAGGGTGATTCTGGAAAAGGTGAAGCCCAGCGCCTCCCAGAATTCCCCGGTTCGCACCAGCTCCACCAGCCGCGCCAGCACCTGCACCGGGCCCACCAGCAGCAGCCGGTTTCCCACCAGTGCCGCCGCCAGCTGCCAGACCAGAAGCGCCAAAAGGCTGGCAAAAAGCTTTGCCAGCCTGGATTGGGGCGTAAAAACGGGAGCCTTATTCCGCGCCATAGTAGAAATCGCTTTCCGGCAGTGCTCCGCCCACGGCCTTGGGATTCTCTTCAAAGATCACATTCAGGCAGCCGGAGAGGGCCTTCTGCATGTCCATCCCGGTGATGCACACCAGGTTGCACTGAGGAATGGCCTTCTGGGCCACGGGGGCCTTGATGATGCCGTAGTCTCCGCAGAGCTGAGCCGCGTCGGCTACATTCTCATTGACCCACTGGACGGAAGCCTCCAATTCCCCCAAGAAAGCTTCCACCGCCTCCGGGTTCTGTTCCACAAACTCCGAACGGGCCATTACCACAGCGGTGGTACACAGGGTGCCGTTGTCCAAAGCGGCCCATTCCTCGGAAAGGGACAGCGCCACCCGGAAGCCCTCGCCCAGCTGGGCGGCAGCGGCGGTGACATAGGGCTGGGGCAGCATGGCAATGCCTTTCTGCTCCGCGTTCAGCAGGGCCACCACCTCGCTGGGCTCGCTCTTCCATTCAATGATTACGTCCTTGTCCGGGTCGATGCCGTTCTGGCTCAGCACATACCGGAGGAAGTACTCCGGAGTGGAGCCCTTGCCGGTGGCGTAGATGGTTCGGCCCTTTAAATCCGCCAAAGAATTCAGGTCCTCGGTGTTATACTCGCCGATGTACAGAACGCCCAATACATTCACTGCCAAAACGGTGATGCCGCCCTCGGTTTTGTTATACAGGGTGGCCGCCAGGTTGGCAGGGACGGAGGCAATGTCGATTTCCCCCTGGAGAATCAGGGGCACCAGCTCATCCGCCGCGCCCAGAATTGTGGGCTCATAGGTTTCCTTGCCATCCTCCAGGAGCTTCACCATGCCCATGGCGGTGGGACCGGTGAGGGCGCCCACCTGGATGGCCTCACCCTGGGCACACACCGGCAGCGCGGCAAAGAAGCACAGCAGCAAAAGAACGGAAATCAGCTTTTTCATTGGGATTTCTCCTTCCACCGGATTTCCCGGATTGACTTTCTGGTTTCATTATACTATACTGAAACCAGAAATTCCGTTGCCATGGCAACATAAGGAGCAGGTATGAACAAAAGGGATTGGAAAATACTGGATTCCTGCGGTCTGTTTTCAGGAATCGACCAACCCGGGCTGGAACGGCTGCTGGTCTGTCTGGAGGCGGAAACAGCCCACTATGAAAAAAACGCCATCCTCTTCCGTGCGGGCCAGCCGGTACACGCCTGCGCCCTGGTGCTCTCCGGCGCTTTGCGGGCGGAGGCGGTGAACGCGGCGGGGGAACACACCCTCATGGCCTGGCACGGCCCCGGGGCCTTGGTGGGGGATGTGCTCATGTCCACCCCGGGCAGCGTCAGCCCGGTGTATGTCATTGCGGCGGAAGCAGCCACAGTGCTGTTTCTCCCCTTTTCTCAGATGATGGGTGGCTGTCCGGAATGCTGCCCAAGCCACCAGCGGCTGCGAGAAAACCTCATCGGCGAAATTGCCCAGAAATATTGGGCCCAGCGGCGCAGGCTGGGGTATCTCAGCGTCAACTCCCTGCGGGGGCGGATCGCCATGTACCTGCTGGACCGCTCCGGCGGCGAGGCCACCTTTTCTCTAGGGCTGAGCCGGGAGAACATGGCGGACTACCTCTGCGTCAACCGCAGCGCCCTGTCCCGGGAGCTGGCAAGGATGAAGCAGGAGGGCCTCATCGACTACTACCGGGACACCTTCCGCCTGCTGGATCTGGACGCCCTGGCCCGCTGGGGGCAGTAAACATGCAAATCGTCTATTTCCGGAAAAATGGGATAGGCACAGCTCCAAGAAAGGTATGGTGAACCATATGTACAACTACAAGGTCAAGAAAATCTCTCCCCATATTACCCTCATCACGGACCCCAGCAGGGTATTTCTGTTTCTTGTAGAGGGGGAAAGGGAGGCCCTGCTGGTGGACACAGGAACCGGCTTCGCAGGCCTTCGGGAGACGGTGGCTGCCCTGACGGATAAGCCCCTCACCGTGGCCCTCACCCACATGCACCCCGACCACGCCGGCGGCGCGTCCGCCTTTGAAAAGGTCTACGTCCATCCTGACGACATTCCTGCCTTCCGGAGGCAGACCTTGGAAGACCGGATGGGCTACGCCACCTCCCAAATGCCCGGAGCAGTCCTAACCCCGGCGGATTTCCTGCCCCCAGTGGCGGACGAGGCACATTTTCTCCCCCTGGAGGACGGCACCGTTTTCGACCTGGGAGGCTTCCAGGCGGAATTCATCCATGTCCCCGGCCACACTCTTGGTTCCTGCTGCGTCCTCTTCCCCCAGGACAGAAGCATCCTATTCGGGGATGCCTGCAACTGCAATACCCTGATTATGTTTGAATCCTCCATCAGCCAGTACCGCAGAAGCCTTCTGAAGCTGCAAGGCTTCCGGGATCGGTTTGACCGGGTATTCTACTCCCACGGGGCTGCGCCGGAGGGGCCGGGCCGGAGTCTGGAGGACAATTTGGAGCTCTGCGGCGAGATCCTCGACGGGAAGGATGATGCCATCCCCTGCGACTTTCTGGGAATGCCCGCGCTCCGTGCCAAAGCCATCGCGGCGAACTTCCTGCGTCTGGACGGGAAATACGGAAATATCGTCTACACCCCCCAAACAAGGCACTGAAGAAGAGCACCTTGCCAAAGCGGTTCATAACCTGTGAACCTGATATCTTTCCGTTATAAAAAGAGGATCGTTTTCACCATCTTCATGGGAAAACGATCCTCTTTTTATATTTCCTTATACATGGCAGCGGCGTCATCCTTGCGGACGGCTTCCGCCACCTGCAAAACCTCCACGGCGACGGTGCGGCCGCCCATGGAGATCTCGATTTTGTCTCCCACCTTCACGTCGTAGCTGGCCTTGGCAGGACGGCCGTTGACGCTGATGCGGGCATTGTCGCAGGCCTCGTTGGCCACGGTACGCCGCTTGATCAGCCGGGAGACCTTCAGGTATTTGTCCAGACGCATGGAATTACTTGCCCAGAGCGTCCTTCATGGTCTTGCTGGCCTTGAAAGCAGGCACACGGGAGGCAGCAATCTCCATCGCCTCACCGGTGTGGGGGTTGCGGCCCATGCGGGCTTCCCGCTCCTTCACCTCGAAGATGCCGAAGCCGCTGACCTGCACCTTGTCACCGGCCACTAGCGCGGCAGTGATGGTATCCAGCACGGCATTCAGGACCTTCTCGGTGTCTTTCTTGGTCATGCCGGAACGCTCGGCAGCGGCGGCAATCAGTTCTGTTTTATTCATAAAAACCTCTCCTCAATTTTAAGTCAAACGGGGAAAACGCCCCATTTGCTAAGAAAAATCTTGAACCTATTTAGATTAACATAATCACGCACAAAAAGCAAGGATTTTCTTTCCGAAAATTACAATTTCAGCAGCTTAGCGATTTTTTCGCCCTTTGGCAGCAGCAGACAGTCCTCTTTTGTGATGACCTTAAACACCACCGCGGCCAGCAGGTATATCACAACGCCCACGCAAACGGGCACACCGGTAAGCAGCAGCGCGCTGGAAATCCCCACAGCACCCATGCTCCACCAGCACAGCCACACCGCCGCACCCATCAGGCAGGCAGCCAGGAAAGGCCGGATGAGATTTTTCAGAATATGGGGCGGGTCCTCCACCAGAGAACGGATGGAGAACACATTGAGGATGCAGATCACCACATAGCTGAGCAGCGTTCCGATGGGGGTACCCACAATACCGATGGCGGGATTGCCGGTGAGGACATACACCACGATCAGCTTTAATACGCCGCCAATGAGCATATTGATGACCGGCCGGTTCACATAGCCGTGGGCCTGCATAATGGCGGTGGTCACCAGCACCAGCGCGTTAAACACGATGGAGATGCCCAGCACGGTCATCATCTGGGTCGCCAGCTCCAGACGTTCGCCTGTGTAGCGTCCCAGCAGGGCGGTGATGGGCTGAGCCAGCACCGTCAGCCCCACAGCGCAGGGCATGGAGAAAATGCCGGTGACCCGGATGGCGGACTCCTCAGTCAGCCGGGTCTGGCGGTATTTCTTCAGAGTGATCTGGGCGGTGATGGCGGGGATGATGCTCACGGTGATGGGGGTGATGAAGGCGCAGGGCATGTTGTAGATGGTCTGGGTCATCACATGCACACCCCGCATGGTATCCGCCGCCTCCTGACTGACCCCGGAGGCCAGCAGCTGGCCCATGTAGATTTTACTGGACAGAGAGGTGATGACGGACAGGCAGGTGGAGCTGAGGGTGATGGGAATGGCGATTTTCAGCAGCTCCCGGGCGGTTTCCCCAAAGGATTTGGGCGTATCCCCGGTTTCGGGGAGCACCCGGTAGCTTCTGCGGAACCGGCTCCAAAGATACGCCACCGACACCAGGCAGCTGGCCGTCACGCCCAGAATCGCGCCGCCCGCTGCCAGAGGAATGCTGGCCGTGGCTTTCAAAAGCAGCACGGCGGCAAGCATGCCCACGATCAGCTTGGTCACTACCTCCAGCACCTGGGAAACGGCGGTGGGGATCATGTTGCTCTGGCCCTGGAAATATCCCCGGTAGGCGCTCATGACGCAAATCAAAAGCACACAGGGCCCCAAAAAGCCGATGGCGGCCCAGGCATCCGGCTGGTTCCAGAAGGCGGCCAGCTGGCGGCAGAACACCGTCATCAGCAGGCTGCCGCTGATGCCCAGAATCAAAAACAGCTTCCGGGCGGTGGCATAGACCTGCCGTACCTGGCCGTAATGCTCCAGACTGCTGGCCTGGGAGATCATCCGGCTCATAGCCACGGGCAGACCGGCGGTGGAAATCATCAAAAGGATGTTGTAAATCTCATAGGCGGTGCTGAAATAGCCGAAGCCCTTTTCGCCGATGATGGCGTTCAGCGGCACCTTGTAAAGGGCGCCGATGAGCTTCACGATCACCGTAGCCATGGCAAGCAGCGCGGTGCCCTGCAGGAAATTTTGCTTCTTCTGCGCGTCAGACATAATATCCTCCTCAGCTTTGGGGCGCGGCGGGGGCGTCCTCTTTTTGGAAGAGCTTGGGAATGGCCTCCTCCGTCAGCTCCCGCACCACTTCATTCAGGTCGATGGTGGGGAATTTTCCGTTTTGGTAGAGGATTTTTCCCCGAACCATGGTCATGGCCACATCTCCCCCCTTGGCGGCAAACACCAGGCCGGTGAGCACATTGTGGCAGGGCATCAGGTGGGGAGCGGTGAAATCCACCAGGGCGATGTCCGCGTCCATCCCTACCTGGAGCATACCGCATTCCTTGCTTCTGCCCTGGGCCTGGGCACCGCACACCGTGGCCATCATCAGCACCGCAGAGCTGGGCAGGGCCGAGGCATCCCCCTTTTGTGCCCGCACGGACAAAGAAGCACCCCGCATGACTTCAAACATGTCCAGATTTCCGGCCTCCACCGCGCCGTCGGTGCCCAGGGCCACATTCATCCCCGCCTGAACGCAGTCCAGGATTTTCGCGCAGCCCACGCCGTTTTTGGCGGCAGCCAGGGGCAGGGCCACGGCGGTGACCTTTTTCTTACCCAGTATTTTCTGCTCCATGGGCTCCAAATATCCGCAGCCCGCGGCGGTGGCGGGAACGTTGAAAAGCCCATGGCAGTTTAACAGCTCCCCGGGATTCATGCCGGTGCGATCCAAGCAGCCCTCCACCTCCCCAGGAGTCTGGGCCAGATGGAGCTGAACCCCCAGGCCCTGTTCGCTGGCGTAACCCAGAAGCCCCTCCCAGAGCTTGTAGTTGCTGGTGTATTCGGCGTAGATGCCCGCGTCGATTTTGATTCGGCCCTCGTCAAAGCCGTTCCACTTTTCCGTCACCCGCACCAGCTCCCGGCACTGCTCGTCGATGTCGAAGTCAAAGTCCTCGTTTTCATCGATGAACCGGTAGCTGGACAGAGCCAGGTTGGCCTTGATGCCCGATTCCGCTACGGCCTTGGCGGTGGCGTCGGGATAATAGTAGAGATCGGACACGGAGGTAATTCCGAAGCGCAGGCACTCCGCAATACTCAGCAGCGCCGCCGCCCTGGCGCAGCGGGAATCCATTTTGGCCTCTTTTTTCAGGAGCTCCTCCAGGGCCTGCGTGTTGCCCAAATCGTCGGTGAAGCAGCGCAGCACCGAGGAGGCCAGGTGGGTGTGGCAGTTGACGAGGCCGGGAATGGCAACCATGCCGGTGCCATCAATCACGGTCTGGGGCGGCTCCTTAGGGGGCGTTTTGCCGATGGAGGCGATTTTCCCCTTTTCAATGCCGATGTAGGCCCCGAATATCACTTCCATTCTGGGATTCATGGTCACCGCAGTGACGTTTGCAATCAATGTATCCACAAGCTATGTCCTTTCCATATTTTCGCCGTCCAATGTAGGGGGAGAAAAGATTACAGCAATTCAAAAAGCTCCCGTTTCTGTTCCAGTACCCGGTCAAGCAGCTGGATATACTGCTCCGGGAATTTGGGATTGTGGAAGCGCCGGAGGGAGCCGTCGGGCAGGTTGACCTTGTTCATGCCTCCGCCGCCCACGGAGAGAATGGTGTGCAGTTCCTCCATCATGTAGATGTTGTAAAGGCAGTCCATCCCGTCCCGGCTCCAGCCCACGTTTTCAAAGGAGCCGGACATGTATTTCTGCCGGTAGAGATAATAGGGCCTGTAGCCCAGGCCGGCGAGGGTCTGATTGGCATAGGCCACCATTTCCGTCACCTGGCCGGCAGTGGGCAGGCTCTGGCGCTTTTCAAACAAATCGGCTCCCTTTTTCAGAGCCAGGGTGTGCACGGTGATATTGGAGGGGTTCAGCGCCGCCACCTCATCCAAGCTGCGGCAAAAACCCGCCACATTGTCCTCCGGCAGTCCTGCGATCAAATCCATGTTGATGGCCTCAAACCCCGCCGCCTCCGCCTGATGGTAGGCGCGGACCACATCCTCCGCTCTGTGGGGCCGCCCGCAGGCCCGGAGCACCGAATCCACCATGGTCTGAGGGTTGATGCTCATGCGGTTCGCGCCGTGCCCATAAATAGCACGGAGCTTCTCTTCATCCAAAGTGTCCGGTCTTCCTCCCTCCACGGTGAATTCCAGGCAGCGGGACAGATCGAAAGCAGAGGCAATGGCATCCATCAGCCGCTCCAACTGGGGAGTGGACAGGGTGGATGGCGTACCGCCCCCGATGTATATGGTACGCAGCCGTCGGCCGGATTTTTCCAGCAGGGCGCCGGTTGCTTCCAATTCTTTCAGCAGGGCTTCCAGATAGGGCTCCAGCAGCTCAGTTTTCTTGCCAACCGTCCGGCTGACAAAGCTGCAATAGCTGCACCGGGTAGGGCAGAACGGAATGCCCACATACAAAGAAACGTCCTCCGGTTCCAGCAGCCGGGCCGCCTTCACCGTGGACTGGGAGCAGGCTGCCGCCAGCGTCCGGCGTTCCGGGGTGACATAGTACACATCCTTTAAAAGCTTCTCGGCGGATCGAACCGTGCCCCCCTCCAAAAGATGCTTGGTGGTGATCTTGGTGGGCCGGACTCCAGCCAGGGCTCCCCAGGCGGGCTCCGACGGCAGCAGCTGCCGGGCCGCCAGGTACATGCTCTGCTGCAAACCTCTGCGCCGCAGGCGGACGGTCTCTTCCCCGGTTTTCAGCCGCCGGACAGCCTGTGCCGTTTTGCCGTCCAATGTGATGGAAGCACGAAGGGTGATCCAGGTTTTGCCCCGGTGGAGGGAAGAAACCGCATCTAAGGGGGTGTTCTCCGGAAACAGTGCCAGCAGCAGCTGCTCCACGGCATAGCGGTCATCGTGACCGGACAGGGTCAGATTCATGGCTCCCCTCCCCCCGATCAGCCCAGGTAGGGATTGTGGGCCCGCTCTTCATCCAGGGTGGTTTCCTCCCCATGGCCGGGCAACACCCGGTAGTTTCCGGGCAGGGCAGCCAGGGCTTTCAGGGAGGCGAGGATCTGTTCCCAGCTGCCACCGGGGAAATCCGTCCGGCCGCAGCTGCCCCGGAACAGGGTATCTCCCGAGAACATGGTATCCCCCACCAGCAGGCAGACAGAGCCGGGGGTGTGTCCTGGGGTGGGCAGAACCCGAATGGTCAGCCCCGCCAGATTTAATTCCCCCTGAGCCGGATAGGTGTGGGTATAAAAAAGCCGTCCGTTGGTGATCATGGGTGGCAGGCCCAGGTCGGCTTGGCCAATGTAAACCCTGCAATCGGTTTCGGCGGCGATGTCCTGCACCGCCCCCACATGGTCAAAATGGCCGTGGGTCAGCAAAATGGCCTCCGGCTCCAAATTCTGTTCCTGCAGCAGCTCCAGGATCCGCCCGGCTTCATACCCAGGGTCAATGATCAGGCACTTGCCGCTTCCCTCCTGATGCAGGATGTAGCAGTTGGTCATATAGTCGCCCAACGTCAAAACCGTAATTTCCATAGGGAACCTCCTTTTTATCGCCGGGGGGTATTCATCAATTGGTCGGTATCCAGGATCAGGGTCACCGGGCCATCGTTCAAGGACTCCACCTTCATGTCCGCGCCAAAGCGGCCATGCTGAGGGGGATAGCCCAATTCCTCACAGATGGACAGGAACCTTTCGTACATTGCGTTTCCCAGCTCCGGCCCCGCAGCCTCGGTGAAGCTGGGACGGCGGCCCTTGCGGCAGTTGCCATAGAGGGTGAACTGGCTCACCACCAGCACCTGACCGCCGATCTGATCCAATCCCAAATTCATCTTCCCGTTTTCATCCTCAAAAATCCGAAGTCCCAGGGCTTTCTCCGCCAGCAGGCGGCATTCCTTCTCCGTGTCCTCCGGGCCCACGCCCAAAAGGATCAAAAAACCCGGACCGATTTTCCCCACGGTTTCCCCGTCGATGGTGACGGAGGCATTTTTCACTCTTGTTAAAACTGCTCTCATTTTAGTTCTGTCCTCTTCGGGAGCCGGTGACATCCCGGATATTCAAAAGCCGGTTTCGGATGGCTTCCAGCTCCGCCACATTTTTCACCTCAAAACGAATCAGGCAGGAGCTTCTGCCTCCGGGCAGGTCCTTGGCACTCAGCTCCTTCACCCGCACCCGGGCGGTGGTGAGCACAGTGGCCACATCCAGCACAATGCCGTCCCTTGTCAGGCAGTCCAGCTCCAGGGTGGTTTCAAAGGGCTGCTCCTCCTGGGAAGCCCACCGCACCCGTACCCAGCGGGCTGCCTGCCGGGGGTCGTCCCGGTTCTGGGCGTTGGGACAGTCCGCCCGGTGGACGGAGACGCCGAAGCCCTTGGTGATGAAGCCCACAATGGAATCCCCGGGCACCGGGGTGCAGCACTTGGCAAACTTGATCATGCAGGAGTCGATGTCCTCCACGATCACCCCGTTCACCGCATGGCGGTTCTGCTTCACCGCCTCGGAATCCGGATTCAGCCGCAGAGGGCTGGCATTCCGCTCCGCCGTCTGGGCCTTCACCGCCCGGGAGACATCATCCCGGATCCGCCCCACAGCCTTCACCGCAGTGAGGCCGCCGTAGCCGATGGCGGCGTACATATCATCCCAGCTGTCGAAAGCCAGCTTTTTCAGCAGATGGGGCTCCAGCTCCTCGTCGGTGAGGGCCGACATGGGCAGTCCCACCCGCTTCATCTCCGATTCAAAGGAGGCTTTGCCGTGGACGATGTTCTCCTCCCGCTTCTCCTTTTTGAACCACTGCTTGATTTTGGTGCGGGCCTGGTTGCTCTTGCAGATGTTCAGCCAGTCCCGGCTGGGCCCTTTGGCGGTTTTGGAGGTAATGACCTCCACAATGTCACCGTTTTTCAGGGTGGTATCGATGTTGGCGATCCGGTTATTCACCTTGGCGCCGATCATGGAGTTGCCCACCCCGGAGTGGATGGCATAGGCAAAATCGATGGGGGTGGAGCCGGAGGGCAGGGACACGATCCGGCCCTTGGGGGTGAAGACAAACACCTCATCGTCAAACATGTCGATTTTCAGGGACTGGACGTATTCCTCCGCGTCCGCGTCCTGCTGGCTTTCCAGAAGGCGGCGCACCCACTCAAAATCCTTCTCCGTGCCGGAGCCGGTGCCCTGCTTGTACTTCCAGTGGGCGGCGATGCCATATTCGGCGGTTTCGTGCATGTCCCAGGTACGAATCTGCACCTCAAAGGGAATGCCCTCGGAGCCGATGACGGTGGTGTGCAGCGACTGATACATATTGGGCTTGGGGGTGGAAATGTAGTCCTTGAACCGGCCGGGCACCAGGTTGAACAGGTCGTGGACATGGCCCAGCACATTATAGCAGTCCGGGATGGAGTTGACGATCACCCGGAAGGCATAGATGTCATAGAGCTGATCCATGGTCTTGTCCTGGGATACCATCTTCCGGTAGATGGAGTACACATGCTTGATCCGGCCATAGGTGGTATTCTGAATGCCCATGGCATTGAGCCGGTCGGTGATTTTGAACTGGATGGACTGCATGAAGGCCTCATCCTTTTCCCGATGGGCCTGAAGATAATTGGTGATTTCCGTGTATTCCTTAGGAGCCAGGTAGCGCAGGCTGGTGTCCTCCAGCTCCCATTTCACCTTCTGCATACCCAGCCGGTGAGCAAGGGGCGCGTAAACGTCCATGGTCTCCTTGCACTTGATGATCTGCTTGGCGGGAGACTGATACTGCATGGTACGCATATTGTGGAGCCGGTCGGCAATTTTGATCAGCACCACCCGAATATCCTTGGACATTGCCATGAACATCTTCCGCAGATTTTCCATCTGGGCTTCCTCGGTGGAGGAAAAATTGGCCCGGGTCAGCTTGGTAACACCCTCCACCAGCTCCGCAACCGTCTGGCCGAAGAGCTTTTCAATCTCCTCATGGGAGGCGTCGGTGTCCTCGATGCAGTCGTGGAGCAGGGCGCCCAAAATAGCGTCCATATCCAGGCCCATCTCCACCACGATCTCCGCCACGGCCAGGGGGTGAATGATGTAGGGAGAACCGTCCTTTCGCTTCTGCTGGCGATGCTTGTCGTCGGCATAGTGGACGGCTTTATCAATCAAATCCATGTCTGCCGTGGGCATCCGCCGGGCAATGGCAGCGCACATGGAGTCATAATGTTCTTCAAAGGTTTCCATGGAATATCAACTCTCTTTCGACTTGGAAGCAGGGATCGACATGGTTGGAACTTGGCGGGGTACCCCCGCCAAATTCCAATTTGCAGAATACGCTTATGGATTCATCCAATGCAGCAAAAGCTGCATGGTGGCGCTTTGATTTAAATCCGCCTTCTGGGGCCCGGGGGTCAGGCGGATGGTCATGTACTTATGCATGCGCTGCTGCTCCAAAAGGCCCACATCCCGGAAAATATCCAGGCAGATCATCAGCTGCTCCAGCTCCAGGGGCTTTCCGGACCAGCGGACAATTTTCCGGCACAGGCACACCGGCGACTCCCGGATGGGGCTCACCGGCACCGAGGCCAGATACCGCCACAC
>JAXECZ010000047.1:0-2918 GCA_034104845.1 Faecousia sp.
AGGCGCTTCCTGCTGATCCAGCATGGTGACGCTGCCGTCGCCTTCCGGGGCATCGAGAGAAAGCAGGTCACCGGCGCGGCGGTATTCGCAGTCTTCGCAGAACATGTCGCAGAGCCACCACTTATCTCGGGGGCAGCAGCATCGGCCATGATCCTGCATCCGTTTTCTGAAAGCCGTGCGCTCACGGTCATATTTTTTGTAGTAGTCGACAGGGACCGCGAACCATTCCTTCAGGTTCCGGTCGTAGATACGGGTTGATTGACGCTGGTTGTCTTTGGTTTGCATGAGAGAAGCCCTCCTTCGGCCTGTGCCGAAATGGAGAGCTCCCCAAACATGCGCCGTTAGACCACTCGGTAAGGACGGCAGGCCGATGGATTACTCCATTTCGGCTGCACGTCGCTTTCCGGTGGTCTGTGCAGATATTTTTTCAATTGAGTCACGCGGGACCGGGAAACACCCTGCGCAGTCGGCTCCCACGTGCTAAGTTCACTATACTCGTCGGGCTTCGGTTCTCAAAAACTCGGCAAGTCGCGGTTTTGTGGCGTTTCTGAGGGTAAAAAGGGCAAAAAAAGACGCTGACCTATTCGATCAGCGTCAGGGGTGCCGATTTCAAACCCAAATAGCCTGTCTTGGCCCGACTCGGCAAGTCGGAATAATTTGAAAAAGCCGCACATCCGGGTGGATGCACGGCTTCAAAGCACGATTTTTAGTAGCGTTCTTGAGTTCCAAGTGGCTTGAAATCATACGATTCGAGGAATTCGTTTGCCTCTTCAATCGTCCCACCGGGAAAACCAGTGACGCAGAAGCGGAGGGCCCGATGCTCGTCTGACTCATCAAAAGCGTGACCTGCCAGCTGCATGAGCTTCTCAGTCGTACTGATATCCAGATCAAGGCCGCGAGCTATTGCTATGATCGTCCGCATGGTTGGCCTGGTATCGATGTTTTTCTCAGCTTTGCGATATACCTCTTCACCGAGACCGGTCACACTACAAAAGTGCGACTTGCTCATTCCTCGTGCCTGTAGAATTTCGAAGATCAGTTCCCAGCATGTTTTCTGAGGAATAGCAATTTGCCGGACCGCGTTTTGACGTTCAAATTCTTCTCGTTTCCGGCGCAGCTCTTCAGACATCTTAATGACGCCTGAGTTCTGACCAGCATCATATTTTGAAACTTTGCGATCTGCGTTGGTGCGATGCAGGATCACATCTGGGAACCGTTTCTCTGTCGGGGAGGGGCGTACAGTCTGCCACGAGAATTGCAGCGTGCATTCCGAAAGATGTGACCACGCGTAATCTGTGAGAGCGTAAGTCCCATTTTCATCCTTGCTGATGAACTGCTCATCATCGATGGCGAAGTAGCCGTTGACATAGCGGAACAGACCCGAATCGACCAGCTTGCGGAACTCGCTGTCAGCGCAATATGCGTAGAAAGCATCGCTCTGACTGACATAATTGTGGAAGGGCGAGTCGGAATCATAATTGTATACGCTTGCTGCCTCTTTATACCCGGTTTCCATCATCCGTATCAATGCGGACTGACGGGAAACTCCGTAGAACTTGGCAAGATCATCGGCAATGCAGGTCAGCACGGCAATCTTCAGGGACGAGTTGGCATAGTCATATTGCTTGTATAGCTCATCCACCTTCATCTGGAACGTGCGCAGGGGCATCAGAATACGCGGGGCCATACTGTTGGCCTGCCACTCCATGCGCTGCTCGTCAGTCCATTCGTCATCTTTCCCCGGATAGACCATATTGGAGGGGCAGCGACATGCAACATAATCCCTACCATACAGAATGTACCGGATAGCAGCATACATGCGGTGCTTGTACCAGTGGTAGACTTCATGCGCAATTGTGTTCTTTACACACCCAAGATTGCGCTCCCAATAGGTGTAGGCGTCGATGAGGATGGTTCCACGTTGGACTTCAAGTTCCTGAGTTGTGCATTGGAAAAGATCATATACTTCCGCTTTACCGGGAGAGAAGTAGATTTCACCAAATATGCTGAAGTCGTCTGTAATACGGTGACCTTCAACAATGGAAAGCCCCATCGACTCTGCGATCTCTGTGATTGGTACCGGCATCGGTTTTTCCAGTGCCTCTGGATAATGATGCTCAAGGAAAGCAGCAGCCTCATCTTCCAGATCTTTTTTGTAGAGGATAGGTACGATGTTCTTGGAAACGGTTTGCCCAGCGCTTTGACTGCGCAGGCCCGGTGTGTACTGCTGGACATTGACAATGTTCAAAGACTCCAGCTTGTCTTTTATAACAGCCTCACAGGAAACGAGGAACCACTGATTAAGATCACAGGATGCGTACCCGCGATAATTGTCCTCGGTCAAATTCATGGTACAGCTGACAACTGCATCAAAAAGCAAAGAGTCTCCATCAATCCTGATGTTTTTCGTGAATTCCAGCAGCATGTCCTCCACAAAGGCAGAGTCTGGGTACTTGATACGGGAGTAAGTCAGATCCAGAAGCGAAAGGTGCTGGGAAACGTAATCAGATACAGCTGTCCAGATGGGTTTGTAGCAAATCTCATATATAAACCGTTCTATCTCGTCTCGATAATTGCCCACCGAGCCATCCTCCTTCCGCAGAGAAATATCAACGGAACAGATTATAGCACGATGCCGGAGAAATTTCAATCTAAACGAAAGAATATTCGAGTGTTTCTGAAGATTATCCTTGTGATTTTGCTTAGGATGTGGTATACTTTTTCTGTATAGTTGAAATTATGCCGCATTCAGATTACTGGAGGTGACGAGATGGAAGTCAGTTACAAAAAACTGTGGAAGATTCTAATAGATAAAGACATGAAGAAAAAGGATCTTCAGGCGGCGGCGGGCATAAGTTGGGCATCTGTGACCAAGCTCTCTAAGGGCGAAACGGTCAGCATGGAAGTCCTAATGAAGG
>JAXECZ010000142.1:0-18121 GCA_034104845.1 Faecousia sp.
CGTTCCGATTTTTTCTCCGCAGACCACGCGGAGGATATTCTGGGGGTCTTTCAGGGCGAAGCATACCAGGGTCATATGGTTATCCATCGCCAGGGTCATGGCGGTGGTATCCGTTGCCTGCAGGTGACGGGCCAGCACCTCGTCGTAGGTCAGCTCATCGAATTTCACAGCGCCGGGATCCTTGTTGGGGTCGGCGGAGTAGATGCCGTCCACATTCTTGGCCATGAGGATGGCGTCGGCCTCGATCTCCACGCCTCTGAGCACCGCGCCGGTGTCGGTGGAGAAATAGGGGTTGCCGGTACCCGCCGCAAAAATGACCACCTTGCCCTCATTGAGATAGCGGTCGGCGGTGTCCCGGGTGAAATATTCGGCGAACTTATTCATTTCCACAGCGGTAAGCACCCGGGCATCCACCCCATGCTTTTCCAGGGCATCCGCCACGGCGATGGAATTCATCACGGTGGCCAGCATTCCCATGGCATCGCCGTGGGAGCGCTGCATTTTATCCGCTCCATCCTTCACGCCCCGCCAGAAATTGCCGCCGCCGATCACCAGGCCGATCTGAACACCCAGCTCCCGACACTGCCGGATCACCTCACACACGGAATTGATCACCGTAAAATCCAGGCCTCTGTGGGCCTCCCCTGCCAGCGCCTCACCGCTGACCTTTAACAAAATGCGCTTGTATTTTACCTGCGCCAATGGTATTCACTCCTTCCATCCACGATCCACTCGGATGCAGATTACATCGACTGTATTTTAGCATAGAATCCCCAATAGGACAACCATAAAATCATAAATTTTTTATGGAACGCAAAATCCCGGCATCCTGTCAATTTCCACACAAGCCAACCCTGAGAAAATCCGGAAACTGGCGTTTATTTTCATTGCAAACCAGGCGCATATGGGTTATAATATTGCATTATTCGGAAAAAGGAATCTGGCAATGCCCCTTTTCCCAGGAAGAAATGAAAGAAAGGATGTTTTTGATATGGCTGAGAGCACCGAAAGCAAAAACTTTATCCATGCTTTTATCGATGAGGATATCGCCCCCGGCGGGCAGTTCCAGGGCAAAACCGTCCACACCCGGTTTCCGCCGGAGCCCAACGGCTACCTGCACATTGGCCACTGCAAAGCGCTAATTATCGATTTCGGCACCGCCGAAAAATACGGCGGCCTGTGCAATCTGCGTATGGACGACACCAACCCCACCAAAGAGGACGCGGAATTCGTGGATGCCATTCAGGAGGATATTCACTGGCTGGGCTTCGACTGGGGGGACCGGTTCTTCTTCGGCTCCGACTACTTTGAAAAGGATTATGAGTACGCCGTGGAGCTGATCAAAAAAGGGCTGGCCTATGTGTGCGAGCTGACCCCCGAGCAGTTCAAGGAGTACCGGGGCGATTTGAACACGCCTGCCGTCTCCCCATACCGGGATCGTCCCATTGCGGAAAGCCTGGATCTGTTCGCCCGGATGCGCGCCGGAGAATTCGAGGACAACAAATACACCCTCCGGGCAAAAATCGATCTGGCCTCCGGCAACTTCAATATGCGCGACCCGGTTATCTACCGCATCCGCCACATGCACCATCACCGCCAGGGGGACAAGTGGTGCATCTACCCCATGTACGACTTTGCCCACCCCATTCAGGACGCCTTGGAGGGCATCACCCACTCCCTGTGCTCCCTGGAGTTTGAGAACCACCGTCCTCTTTACAACTGGGTGGTGGAAAACGTGTCCGTCCCCTGCCATCCCCGGCAGATCGAATTTGCCCGGCTGGGCATTGACCACACCGTGCTGTCGAAGCGCAAGCTTCGGGCTCTGATCGAGGGCGGCTATGTCTCCGGCTGGGATGACCCCCGGATGCCCACCCTCTGCGGCCTGCGTCGGAGAGGCTACACCCCCGCCTCCATCCGGAATTTCTGCGAAAGCGTGGGCGTGGCCAAGTCCCCCAACACCATTGAGTTCGCGTTCCTGGAATCCTGCCTGCGTAAGGACCTGGACGCCACGGCCAAGCGGGTGATGGCGGTATTGAAGCCTGTGAAGCTCACCATTACCAACTACCCCGAGGGGCAGTCCGAAAGCTTCGAGATCGAGAACAATCCCAACAATCCCGACGACGGCAAGCGTTCCATCACCTTCTCCCGGAATTTGTGGATCGAGGCGGACGATTTCCTGGCCGAGCCCATCCCCAAATACAAGCGGCTGTATCCCGATGGGCCGGAGTGCCGTCTGAAAGGCGCTTACGTCATCAAGTGTACCGGCTGTGTCAAGGATGAACAGGGCAACGTGGTGGAAGTGCTTGCCACCTACGACCCGGATTCCAAGGGCGGCGACCCCGCCGACGGACGGAAGATAAAGGGCGCTACTATCCACTGGGTAGATGCGAACAATTGCTTCGACGCCGAGGTGCGTCAGTACAGCAACCTCTTTGACGATCCCGACCCCGATGCCGCCGGAAAGGATTTTCTTGGCTGCCTGAACCCCAACTCTCTGGAGGTGCTCACAGGCTGCAAGGTGGAAGCCTCCCTGGGAGACGCCAAGGCACCCACCTCCTATCAGTTCATGCGTCTGGGCTACTTCTGCCCCGATTCCAAGGATTGTGCCCCCGGCCATCTGGTGTTCAACCGCTCCGTCAGCCTGAAGGACAGCTTCAAGCCCGGTAAATAACCGAAATCTCACCCCCACTGCTTTGTGGGGGTGTTTTTTGCCTGATCGAAGAGAAAATGGAATATGCAGGGAGGGGTTATGCTCCCGTACTTTATCTCTGTACTATCTCTTTGGAGAATCGGCGGCTTGTCCGCCTTAATAAAAAATCCTTTTCTGAATCTAAATCTAAATCCTAATCTAAATCTTAATCTTAATCATGGTTAACGCTTGGTTTCGGCTTTGGTTTCCGTTTGGTTTTGCTTAGGTTTCCGTTTGGTTTTGCTTAGGTTCTTTCCGATTCCGCCAAGCAATTCCTGACAGCTTTCCTTTCTGCGCGATTCCTCGCTTTTGCCGGTTAACCAGAAAAATGGTATGACATCGGTTGTGTCATACCATTTTGGTTATTCGATTCTGTCGCAGCGGATGGCGCAGCGGGTTTGACCATTGGTGTTGCAGGTGAAGAGGGTCAGATCCCAGTCGCCGCTGATCATCCGCTCCACATCGTTGGGACCCACGGTCTCAAAGGAGGAAACGGCATAGCGGAACACATTGCCCTCGGCGTCGGTGAATGTGATCTCCGTGCCGATGGGCGCGTATTTCAGGGGCTGGAAATGCTGGGAATAGTTGTGGCCGCAGATGACCAGATCATCCTCATACACATTTCCGGCGAAGCGGCAGGGGGAAATCTTCAGCCGTTCATAATCCCACTGATCCATCACCGGCAGGGACAGCTCCAGGGACGCCGCCTCCAGCACACCGATATAATCGTAGCCGTTCAGCTCCACGGTGGGCATTTCCCCCTCGGGAAGCGCGGCAAGGGGCTGGGTCTGCTCCGTGGGAACCGTCTGCTCCGTGGTGGCGGCAGTTTCCGGGATCGAAGACTCCTCCGTTGGCTCCTCCATCGTCTGCCTGGGAGAGGGCAGAATGGTTTTCAGAGACTGAACCGTCTCCTGAGCAGCCACGCCCGCCCGATGGGAATCCCACACATTGTACACGGTGAGCAGAAGGGCCGCTGCCAGAAGCAGCAGCCCAATGGTTATGAAAAATGTCCCTTTTTTACCCATTCTCGTCACTTGTCTTTCTGCGTAACAGTCCCAGGCAGAGGAATACCAATCCGGAGAAGGCCAGGACGGAAACGGGCCACCAGAGCTGGCCGGTCTGGGGAATCTTCTTCCAGGTGTTCGTCACGATAAAGGTATTGCCCTCCCGGGTGATGGCGGAGGTGTAGCGGGGATTGGCATCCTCGGTGACATACCAGGTATCCGGCGGCAAATTCTCCCACATGTGGCTCCATTGGTTCGCGCTGCTTAAGGTCACTGGGCTGCCGTAGGCATTGCCGTTTCGCATCAGGTGAACGGTGACGCTGGCGGGCCGGTCGGAGGCCTGGTCTCCCACCCAGCGCTTCACCACGGAGATATCCATGTCCATTTCCTTTTTTCCCTCAATGGAAACGTCCCACAGGAACATGCCGTTTGCGTCCTTCTGGGGCACGGACACCAGCAGCGGCGTGGGCCAATACTGGATTCCGTTCAGCTCGCCGGGATCGCCAATCACCAGATACACGCCGATGGAGAGATTTCGGAATGCCGCCTTGCCGCTTTTTACCTTTGTCTTGGCCAGCTCTGCGGCGGCGCCATTTCGTACCATATCCGCCATTGCAGAGGCAGCGGCGGCATAGTCGGAGGTATCTACTTTACTGAAAGCATCATCCATGACAATTCCGCCGTTTTTCAGGCTTCCCACCCGGTAGATGTGGTATTGGGTATCCTCCAGCGGATAGGAGATGGTAAGCGTGCCCACATCCTCCGCTCCCACAGTGAGCAGGGACAGCCCAAGCACAAGGCAGCACAGCAGCACAGCCGTCATTCGGCCAAACAATCCATGTTTTTTCAAGATACGCACTTCCTTTATCTTGATTTCGGTTTCTTTTTGGTGGTCAGCAGCAGAATCAGCAAGAGGATCAGCAGCATGGGCGCGGCAACCACCGGCGCCACCAGAGTGGGGTCGATCTGGATCGCATCGGCGGGAACGCGGATGGCCTTTGCCTGTTTCGCGGTTTCGATGCGGTGCCCCCGTACCAGCAGCCGATGGGTATTGATGCCGTAGGGGGTGCAGGTGACCAGGGTGACCAGATCCTCCCCCGGGATGATCTCCAGGGAGGAAAGGTCGTAGGGCTCCACAATCAAAATCTGATCCACCTCATAGGTGAGCACCTCATCCAAAACATTCAGCAGAAAGGTGTCCCCCACCACCAGCTTATCCAAATCGGTAAACAGCCGGGCGGAGGGCAGCCCCCGGTGGCCGGAGAGAACGCTGTGGGTGCTTTCGCCGCCGATGGGCAGGGAGGAGCCGGGGATATGGCCCACGGCAATTTGCAGCACCGCCTCGTCAACCCCGTGATAGATGGGCAGGTTCACCTTGATCTTGGGAATCTCAATGGAGCACATGATACCCGTTCCGGACACATCCAAAATCCCGGCATAGGCTTCCAGCTCCTCCTCTGTGAGCTGCCATTCCCGCTTTTCCAGCTGGGACAGCTTTTGGTTGTAGGCATGGCCGTCCTCCAAAAGGGAGGAATAGTGGGAGTTGTCGATCTGGGCCACGCTTTCGGCATAGGTGGCGATGGCCCGGGACTGATGCAGGGAATTCCAGTAGTCGCTGGCGGTGGGATACAGCAGTAAGCAAAGCCCAATGATAAGCGCCAGAGCCAAAAGGACATTGGAAAGGTTCTTCTTTATCCAATTCATAGGGCGCTCCTTACCGATGCTTCCCCTCACTCTGCCCCCCGAAGGGGGCAGGAATGAGAAAGGAAAGATTGAAAGAAAGAGAAATTAGTCAGCAGCATTCATCCGCTTCTTGGAAACCAGCAGCACCACAGCGCCGATGACCAGGATGGAGCCGATGACATAGAAGATGGTGGTGCCCATTCCGCCGGTGGAGGGGAGGGTATTGCCGGCCTTGTTTTCCACCTCGGCAACGGTGTTGTCCTGAGCGCTTACGGTTACTGTTGCATCGTTGGCCTTGTTGTAGCCATCGGGCGCTTGAACCTCAACCAGGGTATAGTCGTCGGAATCCAGGCCCCAGATGACGATGTTCTGATTCGCGACGGTGGTAAAACGTTCAATGCTTCCATTGGGGTCAACTCTATAGTTGGCACTATCCTGCATCGCAGACAGCTTTACAACCTCACCAGCGGCATTTTTCAGCTGGAAAACAGCCCCTGCCAGCCGTTTTGTCTTGTCGCCATTGGCGTACTTCAGAATCTCCAGCTTGTGGGTCGTGGTGGTAGTCGTGCTCTCAACGGACTGTTTATCGCCATAGGTGATGACGGTTTTGTTTTGCTGCTCGTTAAGCGTGTAAGACCAGCCGGTAGGATCGCTGGCATTGCTGCCCTGCTCAGCACTGACAGCCTTGTCGTTCAGCGTGGCCGTGTAGGTCAGGGTCAGATTCGTCTTGCTGGTCAGGGTGGCAATGTAAGTATCCTTGATCACAATGGTGAAAGTATCATCGGTGTCCGGAGTCGCCTGAATTTCGTAATGCTCCGTAGCCAACAGGTTGCTGTCATTCACTTCCGTACCCACATAGATTTTGATGGAGCCAGTGGTAAAGTCAAGGCCAACGCTCATGGTGTCGTGGATTTTCACATTCCGGGTGTGCGGCTCGATGGTGGCAACGGACTTAAACTCAACCAGCTGGCCGATCTCCGCGTCGTTGGCTGCGCCGTAATCACTGGTGCTGTCCTCTTTGACATGTTTTACGATGGTATCCACCGGGTTCTTATCATTCACCGTCACAGCAGAGCTCTGGGGTGTGGTTTCAATCATGGCCAGGGTGCCCAGGGAGGAGGTGATCAGGTAATAACCATTGTCCAGGCCGGAAAACTCCACCGTGGCACCGGTAGCGGTTTGAGTAGAGGCAACCGTCTTTCCGTTCAGCTCGGCGGAGGCGGCAACAGCCAAAGCAGCTGCATCAGTGAAAGACTCCTTGGCGGTAATCGTGCCGGTGGCAGCGTCTACACCCACATAAACCGCGCCAGCGCCGGTGGCAAAGAAATCTTTCCATTCAGTGGTCACGGTGTAAGTAAAGGCCGTGGGGGCATCCGGATCGTCCACCGACAGGTCAAACAGCTTGTAGAGCTTATAGGTTTCGCCTATCTTGGTATTGTTGACGGTAATGGTGCAGGTGCCTGCGGCAAGGGCGGCAGCGCCCAGGGCGGCAACCATCGCCAGCGCAAGCAGGAGGGCCAGAACTTTTCTCATTGTTTTCATTTCATCATTTCCTTTCTTGATTCAGAAAAATGTGGATATCAATCTGGGAGGATGGGAATCAGAACCGCGCCTGATTCCCAGGACTCCGGAATGCGGGGGGACGTTTTTTCACCGGCGCTCCCCCTTTTTGCGTTTTTTCATCAGCCCGAGTACCGCCCCAATGGAAGTTACAAGACCTGTCAGCGTGTAGCCTTCCCAGCCAATGCCGCCGGTTGCGGGGAGCATGACGGGATGGGCTTTCTCGGTATTGGTGATCTTGATCGTGCCGGAGGTAGCCTCATTATTCTCATAGGAGGTTTTAAAGCCATCCACCGGATCCTCCACAACGATGTACTCATAGGCATTGCCGTTGGCATCCTCTGCCGGAAGGTCGGAATAGGTAACCGTCCATTGGTTCGCGGCATTGAGGACCACATTGTTTTTCATGCAGACGGCATCGGCGATATCCACACCATTGAGCAGCGTGGGTTCCGCCGCCTGGGCACCCGCGCCTACAAGTCGCCGGTAAAGGCTGAACGTGATTTGCGTGGTGTTCAAAGGCACATCCGTGGAACCTTCCGCTCTCGCCCACTGCTTGTTCACGGTAATGCTGGTGAATTGCGGAATTTTGGGAAGCGTATTCAAGATGGTGATGGGAAGATTGGTGACACCCTGGTTGTTTTTGTAGTCCACATCATAGGCAGTACCAACCTCCTGGACATAATAGCCAAACCAGGCCTCTACCTCTTGGCCATCCACCATGACTGTGCCTTTCACAGGCAAATCATTGAACTGCATGGTCCAATGATTATCCGCGCTGAGGGTGTAGGGTTCCTCCCTGACCAAAGCATCCGGAATGTTCAGAGTGGAAGTCTGACCAGTTCCCTGAGAGGAATCATACTCCACCTCGCTCCTGTTAATGCTTACCGTTGCGGCATCGTTGTTTTTGTAAACAATGATGATGCAGTCATAGGAAATTGGGATATCAAAGGTCCAGGTGGTGTCTCCTTTGTTCGAGGCTTCCACCGGGATTGCTTGATGCTCATAACCGCCGTGGGAAGAATAATATGCCACATACGGCTTATTCCACTCACCTACATTCTCAACGGTAACGGTAACCTTTGTTCCTTTCACAACCTCGAATGCCGGTTCGATCGTGCTGTCGTACCGCAGCTCGACCGTGGATGTGGGGGTAAAGTAGGAGTTGGAGCTTCCGCTGGTGTTCTGCTGTGCATAATGCTTGCGATACAGCTTAAACTGCACAGCCTCACCGGACATCTGGCTGGTTACGTCTTTCCCATCATATTCCCAAATTTTTGAAACCGACAGCGAAGTGGTTTCTTTCTTATTGGTAATATCAATGGTGGTTGTGGTCTGATCCAGTCGAATGGCGTTTTCCAGGTAGGAGGCATCCGGGAGCGTGTGGGTGGTGTCGTTGTCGTCCTGAATGTAGAACGAGATATAGCTCTTCTCGGACGGCGACAGATAGCCTTCTGGGGGCTTGGACTCATGGAGCCGGTAGAGCACGTTCTTCTCAAAGGTGAACTTCGTCTCTGTGCCGTTCTCGTCGATGTTTGTAACCGTGTAAATGATGGCGTTCCGGTTATTAGGGTCTTTCTCCGCTTTCAGCACGATACAGCCCTTTTCTCCTGAGCCTGAGTACTGGGTAATCGCCGTAAAGACAGTTGTCCACTGGGAATCCCGGTATGCCTCGATCTCGAACTCAGCCCCCGGAAGCAGCGCGGCGTTATTGCCCTCCTGCAGCTTTCGGATGGTGATGGAATTCAGGGTGGACGCGGTGCCGCCGCTTTCCGTAGAATTCCATAAGATGCTGCTGAAATCCTCTCCGTCGGCGCTGGTGGGCTGGCCGCAAAGGCTGACCTTGTTCTTCACCGGGAGGTTGATCCATCCGATATTTCCCGTCCTGTCCACGATCTCATACTCGTATTTCAGGATCAGCGGCTTTTTATCCGGGATGATCGCCTTGATCTTTAGGATCGTCTCGGTTCCGCCGGTGTCCTCATCCGTTGCCCAGCTCCAATCGTCGGAGGATATCGGATTTCCCGCCTCGCCGTTTTCGTTCCGCTCATAGAGCTGAACCGACGACCGAACCAGCGCAAACTTAATGGTGCAATTACCATAATTTACGCTTGGAGTATACGTGAATTCATCCAAAAGCGTAAGCTGATTGCTGGTGGGATCCAGGTCATAGCCATTGGGGTTGATGGTGACGGTATATTTCGCTGTCTGGTATTTCCCGAGCCATTCGCCGCTCTTAAGGAGGGAATCCGCAAACAGATCCTCCGTTTGTTCCGTCCACTCCTGGGTATGGGAGAGGTCTGCAAGGGTGATTTCCCCACTGGAAACGGTGGCCTTATTTTCCACCAGAGCAGAACCGGTGACCATTTGCTCCTCCTTCAGCTGGCAGACATACACAACAAAGAACTCCATGTTTGCAGGCAAGGTCCCAGTGCCATCCCCCATGGTGATATTGGTAACAACCGTGTTGGCTGTGGCATCGCCCTCCGGAGAGGCAAAGTGGAATGTTGTGTTGGCATAGTCCCCGTCGGTGGGGGTGATATCGCCAGATGCCTTGCCGCTATCCAGTGTGAGCTTGCTGGAATAATAGCTTCCGTTAGCTGGGTGGATCTGGGCATACACCTCCAGCAGATCCACGGTGGACGGCAGAATGTCCTGAACAGTGAGGATGTTGTAGGCACAGGGATTGCCGGTGGTGGTCTTTACTGCCCAATAGAGCTTACCGTCCTGATTGCTGACAGGCATGGGGCTCTGGGAGGACCAACTGCCGGACTGCCAGGTCTGACCATCGCCTACGATGATACCCTGCTTCACCGCTTCCGTAGGCGTGACGGTAAAGGAGACCTCTTTTTCACTGGTCTTGCCGCCAACATCTACCTTGTTTTTGTAGGTAACAGTACCGCTTATGGGAACGGTTGCTTCGGTCCGGTAGGTCACCTTGAGCTTGCGGGCACCGTTGCTCATGACGCTGGACCCATTGAACGGATCCTGCGCCGTACCTTGGTCATCCTGGAAAAGGATCTCAAAATACCGGGGCGCTTCCTGTTCCTCTGTTCCGTCTTTTGACTGCTTGTATGTTACGGAATAGTGGGGCTGTGCATCTTCAATGACCTGATTGGAAGCATTTACATAGCTGACCTTGACGGAATTATATACAATGTGGTTATCCGTGCTGTCATCCAGCCAGTCCTCAATGGTGCTGGGCATGCCGCTGGCAGAGGGAGTGACCCACAGCGTCCACTCGGTTACCACCTTGCCATTTTGGACAGCGGGTGTTCCCGCATCCTTCCATACCTCGCCGGACGGTAACTCCACCTCTGCCTGATAGGCTCCTGCTACATCGCTGTCTACCACAGCTTGATTGTTGAATTTTGCCTTTTGCTCATTGTCACTCTTCCACGCAGCAGCATCACTGGGTGTGGTATAGTATACGATCCTATAGAAGTGATCATTGGTTCCATCGGCGGTGGGAACAAAGGTGATGGTGTTGCCGTCCCAAGTGTAATAGCTGCTGTCACCAGTCACATTAAGTGTATTATCGATTTGAACTGTCAGGTTTTCCGCATTGGCGAGCATATCATCCGTGAGCTGCTTGCCATTCAGATCAAGCTTTTCACTGCCCGAGTTAATTTCAATGGTCCACTGGATTTTTCCGGTTGCAGAATCAAACCAACCATACTTTCTTCCCTCAGGCGTGGTAGCCAGGGGGGCTTGACCGCTGACGCTGGAATGATCGGAGACGGTGATATCATTATTTCTACTGGTCACCTCAACACCGTTCGCGAATTTTACGGTCTCACCCTCTGTCAGCTCGCCCACGGGATATGTATATGTCACGGTGTATTGATCATCCGCGGCCATCTGAGGCAGCTGCATTGAGATGGTGCAGTTCGTTTTGTCCACCGGAGTAATACTCGGATCCACGGTAACCGCATTTCCGTTCTTATCTGTAACCAGCACAGAAGACGGCGCGGTGAAATTCAGTTCTTTCCCATCCTTGACCACAAAGGTGTCCACAAAATCGACAACCCCAGGGGTTCCCTTTTGGGAGCTGACGGTAACGGTGTAGCTGATTTCATTCTTGTCCGGATCGTATCTTCCCCCGGCTTTGGCGGAGGAGATATCGAATTTACTTGTGGAATTTTCGGGGTAGTTGATATTGTCAGCATCAATGGTAAGGGACTGGTCCTGCAGGAAAGGAATAACAACATCGCCATTGTCATAGCCATATCTGCCATCCGCGGACCCGCTGAAATTGATATTCGCGTCAATCTGAGTACTTGCCTTTGCCAAGTAGGCAGGAAAAACATCCAAATAGAGGGTGAAGATCGTATTTCCGGAAGCGTCGGTGGAAGAAGCGATGTAGTACTCACCGAAATCCTCTTTTAGAATTTTATCGCTCACCGGCTTCTTCGTTCCCAAGTCATTCAGCCACTTGAAGATGGGAACATCATCCCGCAGGAACGTGAAAGAATAGTGCAGCCCGCCCGGAAGAGAATTGCCTTCGCCTGTACGATTCACGTCGAAGCTCAGGTTCATGCTCACCCCAATATTACCGAAAACATTATTGCCCCCGTCATAGTTGACCTTGTTTTCCAGTGTATTGGTTGAGGTTATGCTGGTGATATAGCTGGTCAGATCCGTATAGGTGATATTCTCCTGAGTGGAAGTCCCCTCCGTTCCGGCAAGAACGGTTCCCAGATCCGCAGAAACCAGGGTCAGCAACTCCGGATCCGCTTCTTCCAGGCCCGCTTCTTCCTCGTCCATACCATTGGAGGCCTCAGTGGCATCCGTCCCGTCATCGTCAGGCGTATCCTCATCGGCTTTGGAGGGCTCCGTCACGTCGTTGAGAATTTCATTCTGATTCTCCAAAAACGCCTCATGGGAATCCACGCAAAGCTCGGTGTGGGCATGCTCCTCCTTTTCGCAGATGCGGCTGTAGCATGCCTCGCTATGGCGGTGCTCCGGGATATCCTCCTGACCGCAGATCAGCTCCGGCTCAAAGTCCGCCGGGTAGCAGTCCTGGGTATGGCTGTGGCCGGGGGTTTCCTCTTTTCCGCAGATCAGGGTCTGCTCCTGCTGATAGCATTCTTCCCCATGGGTATGGCCCGGGGTCTCCGCCAAGGTGCAGGTGAGCTCGCCCTCCACATAGCATTCCTCGCCATGGCTGTGCGCGGGGTGCTCTTCCACGCCGCAGGTCAGAATGGAATGCGTTTCATAGCAGGCTTCTCCATGGCTGTGGGCCGGCAGCTCTTCCACGCCGCAAACCGGCTGGGGCTGAGAATAGCAGGCGTCCGTGTGATGGTGGCAGACCCGCTCCGTCAGGCCGCACACCAGCTGACCGCCCTCGTAGCAGGTGTCAGCATGGCTGTGGGAGAAATACTCCTGCTGACCGCAAATCAGCTGATAGCATTCCTCGGTATGGCTGTGCTCCGCCATGCCGCAGCTGAAGCCCTCTGTTTCCATGGTTATGGCGGGCAGGATCAGCGCATAGGTGGTACAGAACACCACCACGGCGGCGATGCCCGTAACCACGCCCCGCCAGAGGCCATTGCGTTCTCTTTTCCTCGCAAATTTACCTGCTTTTCGAAGAATTCTCACTGGGAATCCTCTCCTTTTAAACATTCTGAGAATGTTTCCGTTCTATTATTCCACCGGGCCAAACGCCTGCAAGGGCCAAACGCGGTAAAGGATCCGGCCAACCACCTGCTCCTCAAACACGCAGCCGACGGTGCTGCTGCGGCTGTCCACAGAGGTTGCGCGGTGGTCGCCCATCACAAACACCCGTCCGTCGGGCACCTGATAGGGCAGGCTGATGTCACACTCGCCGAAAGCCTTTTCATTCACATAGGGCTCGTCCAGCAGCACGCCATTGACACGCACATTGCCATCCTCGTCCATATCGACCCACTCGCCCTCAAAGGCGATCACCCGTTTGACCAGGATCTTATTATTATAGTAGAAGCTGATGATGTCCCCCCGGTCAAAGCGCATTTCCTTGACGGACACCACGATATCCCCCTCGTACAGCGAGGGCGTCATGGAGGAACCGTAGATCCGCAGCACCGGCAGCAGCAGCGTGGCCACCAAAACCGCCACGGCGGCCACGGTGAGCAGCGTATAAATGGTGCTTCGGATGGCGCTGTGGTAGCGCTGCCGGTAGCGAACCCGCTTGAGCTCCGCTTTCAGGCTGTCCAGCCCGGGGTTTTCCAATTTTCGTTTCTTCATGGCTTACCTTCTGTTCAGGAACCGGCCCATGAATCCCCGGGGCTCCTCCGGCTGCTGGGGCAAATCCGGGACGGCTGCCTCCGCCGGGGCGGACTGCTTTGCTCCCGCCTCTGCCAGCTGCTTTTCGCAGGCACTGCGAGTCTGACGCTCCAGCTCCTCGCACTCAGAGCGGGTCTTTTGCAGCAGCTGCTGGCAGGTCTGCTCGGTCTGCCGCAGCAGCTGCCGGGCCTGCTCCTCTTTCTGCTGGATGCTCTGCAAATAGCGGTCGGCGGCATCCTGGGCCTGGGTAAACACATTGCTCAAACGCAAAGCCGCCTCGGCGATGGAGCCGGATTCCTCCAGCGTGATGACCCGCTGGGCAAGCTTTTCTTCCAGCAGCTGATTCCTCTTGGAAAGCCGCTGGTTTTCTTCTGTTTGCTCGATCAGCAGCTCCAGGAGCTCTGCGCGCCGGAGCTTTTTGGCATCGCTGCCGGTCATGAAATCGCCTCCCCCACACATTCCAAGGATGCAAAAATAGCCCCCCGGAAATCCAGTCCATGTTTGGGAGCCATCCATTAGCAAGCCCGCCGAGAGATTGACAAAAAAAGCCCACACATACTACAAGTACGCGTCGGCAACTGGCTGAGTCCGTGACCCCCTATAGCTTTGCGTCCCCTTCTTGCAAAGGGTTTGCCACATTAATTAAAAACAGTCCGCTTTTGTCACAGAAATTATACAATTTCTGGATTTCAAATGTCAAGCCTTTTCCCGAAAAAGGTGCACAAAAAGGATGTTCTCTTCTTGTATGTTTCGTATAATTTTCGAAATAATTTGGAATGTTTCGGACTGTGTTCCACGTTTCTGTCCCTGGACTTTTCCTCTCTCAAAATAATGCTTGCATATTTTCTCCAACTGTGGTAGTATGTAGCTGATATACGAAATGCTGCGATCGGGCTGCCTTGCATTGGTTTTGCGCTTATCAGAGAGAGCGGGATGGTGAAATCCGCTTGCGTGCAATGCCGGGCTTTCTCCCAGGAGCCGCCGCCTGAACCAAAGTAGGGCCGGACGGGTGATGCCGTTATCCATCATGGGCGTGGAAGCGCCTGAGAGCTGCGCCGCCGAAAGCGGCGAATTGCGGGTGGTACCGCGGAAGGGTGGCCTTTCGTCCCGATGGATGGGATGGGGGGCTTTTTTGTTACCCTTTTATCCCCGAAGCAAACATGTTATGTATACCTTTTAGGAGGAAAGAAAATGAAACAACAACTGGAATCCATTCGCCAGGCAGCCATGGACGCACTGGACAAGGCCACCACTCCCGCCGATCTGGAAGAACTGCGGGTAAAGCTGCTGGGCAAAAAAGGAGAGCTCACCGCCGTTTTGAAGCAGATGGGCAAGCTCTCCGCCGAAGAGCGTCCCGTCATGGGTCAGCTGGCCAACAACGTCCGCGCCGCCATCGAGGAAAGACTGGAGCAGCGCAAAGCCGCCGTCCACGCCGCCGCCCTGGAGGCAAAGCTTGCCGCCGAGGCCGTGGATGTCACCATCCCCGGGGACGAGATCCCCATCGGCCATCAGCATCCCATGAACCAGGTTCTCCAGCAGATCAAAGACATCTTCGTGGGCCTGGGCTATCAGGTGGTGGAGGGCCCCGAGGTGGAGCTGGCCAGCTACAACTTCACCCGGCTGAACATTGAAGAGGGCCACCCCTCCCGGGACCGGAGCGACACCTTCTATTTCACCGATGACGACAGCGTGCTGCTTCGCACCCAGACCAGCCCCATGCAGATCCGGGTGATGGAGAACGCCAAGCCCCCCATCTGCATTCTGGCCCCCGGGCGGGTATTCCGCAAGGACGAGGCCGACGCCACCCACTCCCCCATGTTCCATCAGATCGAGGGACTGGTGGTGGACGAGAACATCACCATGGGCGACCTGAAGGGCGCACTGATCTCCTGCATGAAAAAAATCTATGGCGAGGACGCGGTGATGCGGTTCCGGCCCCACCACTTCCCCTTTACGGAGCCCAGCTGCGAGATGGACATGCAGTGTCACAAATGCCACGGCACCGGTGAGATCGACGGCGGCGTCTGCTCCACCTGCCACGGCGAGGGCTGGATCGAGCTGCTGGGCGCCGGTATGGTGCACCCTGCCGTACTGGAAAACTGCGGCATCGACTCCACCAAGTACTCCGGCTTTGCCTTCGGCATGGGCCTGGAGCGGATGGCCATGGGCCGTCTGAAAATCAATGACCTGCGTCTGATCTTCGACAATGATGTACGGTTCCTGAATCAGTTCTAAGGAGGACGCCAAGATGAAACTGAACAGAAAATGGATTAACGAGGATTTTGTTGACCTGAGCGCCGTTTCCGACAAGGAATTCGTGGAAACCATGACCGTTTTCGGTCAGAAAGTGGAAACCTGGGAGCGGATGGACGCCGAGATCAAGAATGTTGTGGTGGGCAAGGTTCTCTCCATGGTGCGCCACCCCAATTCGGATCATATGTTCATCTGCCAGGTGGATGTGGGCAAAGAGGAGCCGGTGCAGATCGTCACCGGCGCGCAGAACGTCCACGAGGGGGATCTGGTGCCCGCCGCCCTGCACAATTCCTGGCTGCCCGGTGGTGTACACATCACCAAGGGCAAGCTCCGGGGAGAAATCTCCAACGGCATGCTCTGCTCCTTTGCGGAGCTGGGTCTGACCCAAAACGACCTGCCCGGTGTCTTTGCCGACGGCATCTGGATTCTGGAGCCCGATTCCGCCAAGCCCGGCGACGACATCAATCCCATCATCGGCAACGACGACACGGTGGTGGATTTTGAAATCACCAACAACCGGCCGGACTGCTACTCCATCATCGGTCTGGCACGGGAGGCCGCCGCCGCCTTCGGCAAGGAAATGAAGCACCACGAGCCCGTGGTAAAGGGCAGCGATGCCGGCTCCATCTTCCAGCATCTGGACGTGGAGGTGCCCGCCACGGAGCTTGTCAACCGCTACTCCTCCCGGATGGTGGCCAATGTGAAGATTGCCCCCTCCCCCAAGTGGCTGCGGCAGCGGCTCCGTGCCAACGGGGTGCGGCCCATCAACAACATCGTGGACATCACCAACTATGTCATGCTGGAATACGGTCAGCCCATGCACGCTTTTGACTACCGCTATGTCTCCTCCGGCAAGATCGTGGTTCGGGAGGCGCTGGAGGGCGAGGCCCTCACCACTCTGGACGGCACCGTCCGGAATCTGAAGGCCGGTATGCTTGTGATCGCCGACGAGGACAAGCCCATTGGCCTGGCCGGCATCATGGGCGGTGAGAACTCCGAAATCAAGGACGATACCACCATGGTGGTGTTTGAATCCGCCAATTTTAACGGCACCTCCATCCGGCAGACCGCCCTGGCCCTGGGCATGCGTACCGAGGCCTCCGGCAAATTCGAGAAGAACCTGGATCCCATGATGACCATTCCCGCAGTGCAGCGGGCCTGCGAGCTGGTTGAAATGCTGGAATGCGGCGACGTGCTGGACGGCACCATCGACATCATCAACTATGTACCCGAAGCAAAAAAGCTGCCCCTGGAGCCGGAGCGGATCAACAAGCTCCTGGGCACCAACATCTCCAGGGAAGATATGGTGATGTATCTGAACCGGCTGGAGATCCCGGTGGAGGGGGACATGGTTCTGGTTCCCTCCTTCCGGCCTGACCTGAACCTGATGGCCGACCTGGCGGAGGAGGTGGGCCGCTCCTACGGCTACAACGAAATCCCCATCACCGAGTTCCGCAACTCCACCCAGGGCGGCTACTCCCAGGAGATGAAGCTGGAGGCCAAGGCGGGCCAGCTGTGCCGGGGCTTGGGCTACAGCGAGATCATCACCTATTCCTTCGTCTCCCCTGCCGTGTTCAGCCAGATTCGCCTTCCCGAGGATTCCCCCCTGCGGAATGCCCTGCGGATCCAGAACCCCCTGGGCGAGGATACCTCCATTATGAGAACCATCGCCCTGCCCTCCATGCTGGAGATTCTGGGCCGGAACAACGCCTACCACAACAAGGCCGCCAAGCTCTATGAGGTTGCCAAGATCTACCTGCCCCAACAGGATCAGGCACTGCCCGAGGAGCCCAAGATGCTGGTGCTGGGTTCCTACGGCGAGGACGAGACCTTCTTTAAGCTCAAGGGAGAAATCGAGGCGGTGTTCGCCGGTCTGCGGCTGAAAAAAGCCAGCTACGCTGCCGTGAAGGACAATCCCAGCTACCATCCCGGCCGCTGTGCCGCCATCTTTATGGATGGAATCCAGGTGGGCGTGATGGGTCAGGTGCATCCTCTGGCTGCCAGGAACTATGGCATCGACACTCCGGTTTACTGTGCGGAAATCAACTTCACCAAGCTGCTCACCATGCTGCTGCCGGAGGCAACCTACACGCCCCTGCCCAAGTACCCCACCGTCTGCCGCGACCTGGCTCTCATCTGCCGGGAGGATGTCACCGTGGCCCAGGCAGAGCAGGTCATCTCCGCCTCCGCCGGAAAGCTGCTGCGGAGGATTCAGCTGTTTGATATCTACCGGGGCGCGGGTGTGCCCGAGGGCAAGAAGAGCATGGCTTTCTCCCTGGAGCTGCGCTCCGATGAGCGCACCCTCACCGACGCCGATTCCGAGGCCGTGGTGAGCAAGGTTCTGACTGCCCTGAAAGAAAAACTGGACGCCGTTCTCCGTTGAGTACGGATCGATCCGGCTTTCCACCCCATATTATAGGGAAAAATGCGTCCTTTTAGGGTCTTCCGGTAATCATTTACAAATTTTTTACCGGAAGGCCTTTACAGGCTTGTCCATTTGGGATATAATAGAGGATCAATTTCTAAAAAGGAGGCTGAGACCATGACGGGAATGGAAACCCAGACCTTTAAGGTCCCCGATGACAAAGAAAACATGCGGTATATACTCCGGAGTGTGTTCGATGCCCTGAACGAAAAAGGTTACAATCCGATCAACCAAATCGTG
>JAXECZ010000163.1:0-5973 GCA_034104845.1 Faecousia sp.
GCTTTTTGCCAGCCGTTTTCCCACGGTGGCCATGAAATCCTCCCGGATGGCCTCCTTGATGAGGATGACCGCTGTCCGGAAGCCCGCCTCGTAGGCGTCAAAAATGGAATAGTCCAGAATGGCCTCCCCATGGCTGCCCACAGGGTCAATCTGCTTTAATCCGCCGTAGCGGCTGCCCATCCCGGCAGCCAGAACCACAAGCACAGGTGCGTTTGCCATAACAATCATTCTCCTTTTTTATTTTTGAAAACCGGCGGCGTCCAGGTAGATCGCATCGCCTTTCAGCTTTTTCCAATCAAATTCCGCCGCCAGCTCCCTGGCGCTGAGAGCGGTGTTTTGGTCGATGAGACCGGCGGAATGGGCCAGGGTGCCAATCACCTCTTGGGCGGATACCCATTTTTGCAGCTGGCCCAGATCCAAGTCCCGATCCCGCTTGCTGAGTCTCCGGCCATCCGGCGCCAGAAGCATGGGCACATGGCCGTATACCGGGTGGGGGAAGCCGAAGAGCTCCTGCAAATACATCTGCCTGGGGGCGGAGCTCAATAAATCCATGCCCCGGACCACCTCCGTGACCCCTGCTTCCCCGTCGTCCACGGTGACTGCCAGCTGGTAGACATACACCCCGTCCGCCCGCCGCACCACCATGTCGCCGCAGTCCGTTGCCAGATTCAGCCGGTACTCCCCCTGAACCAGGTCACAAAATTCCCACTGCCGGTCCGGCACCCGAACCCGCCAGGCGGGAGGGCGATTCATGGCGGCCCGGGCTTCTTCGGTTAAATTCCGGCAGGTGCCGGGGTAGACGTAGGTGCCATCGCTGAGGTGGGGGGCGTTGACGCTGTGCAGTTGGCTGCGGGTACAGTAGCAGGGATAGAGCAGCCCCAGCTCTTTCAGTTGTTCAAAATACCGGTCATAAGCGGGGCTTCGCTGGCTTTGGGGCGGGGTTTCCCGGTCGTAGTCCAGCCCCAGCCAAGCCAGATCCGCCCGGAGCTGACCGGCATATTCCAAGCTGGTGCGCTGGGTGTCCAGATCCTCCATCCGCAGCACCATTTCCCCGCCCCGGCTGCGGACGGAGGCCCAGGCGATCAAGGCGGCGAACACATTGCCCAGGTGCATTCTGCCGGAGGGGGTCGGTGCGAACCGCCCTACGGGCTTCATCTCCATAGCAGCCACCAGGCCAGCGCCGCAAACAGCACACCGATTTCAATCAGAAGCAGCGCCACCAGCATGGGGACCCGGCTGGGATTCTGGGGCGCTTCCGGCGCTTCCTCCTCCGGCGGTTCCTCCTGCTCCTGTTCCTGGGGGAATTGACCTGCCTCCTGAGGCGGTTCCTCCTCCCAGCCTTCCTGCCACGAAACCTCCTCCGCCGCCAGCAGCTGATCCTCCAGCCGCTGCAGCTCCTTTTTGGGATTGTCAAACATGGCGTTCCCTCCTTTGTTGGTGATTATTCTAGCAGAAAACCGGCCAATAGTAAAGAGGGGGCGGCGGGAAGAAGGTTTTTTAAATCAGACATTGACAAGCTTTTTCGACATTGCTACAATGAACAGGATCCAAACAAAAAGGAAGTGCCTCTATGAAAACAGAAGAGAAAATCAGTCCGGAGGAAGTCAAGCGGGTCAAGGCCCTGGGCTGCCTGAAGGACAAACGGTATGAGGATATTTTCAACGTCCGTGTGCTCACCCGCAACGGCAAAATCACCGCCCATGAGGCCCGGGTGATTGCCGAGGCCTCCGAAACCTTCGGCAGCGGCAGCATCACCATGACCACCCGGCTGACCCAGGAAATTCAGGGCGTGCCCTACGACAAGCTGGAGGCACTTTTTGCATTTCTGAAAGAAAACGGCCTGGAAACCGGCGGCACCGGCGCAAAGGTGCGGCCCGTGGTCTCCTGCAAGGGTACCACCTGCCAGTATGGCCTGCTGGATACCTATGACCTGAGCGAGAAGATCCATGAGCGCTTTTATGAGGGCTATCACGACATGAAGCTGCCCCACAAGTTCAAAATCGCCGTGGGGGGCTGCCCCAACAACTGCGTCAAGCCCGACCTCAACGACATTGGCATTGTGGGCCAGCGGGTGTTCCAGCGGGATCTGGACAAGTGCCGGGGCTGCAAGAAATGCCAGGTGGCGGCCAACTGCCCCATTAAGGTGGCCCATGTGGAGGACGGAAAGCTGAACTGGGAGGGCTGCAACAACTGTGGCCGCTGTGCCGGGAAATGTCCGTTCCACGTTACCGACAGCTATGTGGAGGGCGCGAAAATCTACATCGGAGGCCGCTGGGGCAAGCGCACCGCCATGGGCCGTCCCCTGAGCAAAATCTTCACCGATATGGACGAGGTGATGGCAGTCATCGACCGGGCCATCCTCCTGTTCCGGGATGAGGGCGTGGCCGGAGAGCGGTTCGCCGATACCGTCAGCCGCCTGGGCTTCCAGTATGTAGAAAAGAAGCTGCTGGGCGAGTGATCTACAAAAAAGGAGCTTCCCAATTTTGGAAAGCTCCTTTTATATTTCATCCTTTGCCGCCTGGATCAGGGCGGCTTTTTCGTTGGGCAGGCTCCCGTTTAGCACCTGTTCCAGCAGACGGTTCAGGCAGTCGCCGATCTGCCTGCCGGACATGCCCAGCTCAAGCAAATCGTTGCCGTTGATTTTCAGGGCTTTCAGGGTCAGACGCCCCTCCTGGGCATCCAATTGGGAGAGCATTTCCCGCAGACAGGGGTAGCGCTGGCTGTTTTCGTGCTCCCGGGTGCCCTTTCCTTTCATGTCCGCCTCCTGGAGGCAGAGCAGCAGCTCCAAACGCTCCCGGCCATAGCGGGACAGACTGCGGCGCAGCAGGGCCTCCTCCGGTTGGAGCACGGTCATGTGGTGGTCGATGAGCCAGACTGCCGTCTCCCGCAGCTGGGTTGGCGCTTTCAGCCGCCGCAGAACGGTGTCCGCCATCTGAGCGCTTACCTGGGCATGGCCCTTGAAATGCCCCCGGCCATTTTCGTCCCGGCTAAAACAGGGCACCTTGCCGATGTCATGGAGCAGCGCTGCCCACCGCAGGGAAAGCTCCGGCATAACGGCTGCCGTGACATGGGCGGTGTGGGTGAACACATCGTAGGCGTGGTGGGGGGAGTGCTGCAAAAAGCCCAGGGTGGGCGAAAGCTCCGGAATGACCTGGGCAAGAATGGGGGCAAAGCGAAGCAGATCGGTGACCTCCGCTTTCAGCAGGAAGCCGGACAGCTCCTGATATACCCGCTCCCGGGCCAGGGTATCCGTCAGCGGTGCCAGACTGAGCATGGCATCCAGGGTGGCGGGTTCCGGCAAAAGGCCAAACCGGGCGGCAAAGCGCATCCCCCGGAGAATCCGCAGGGCATCCTCCCGAAAGCGCCTTTCCGGCTCTCCCACGCAGCGCAGAATTCCGGATCGGAGGTCTGCTCTGCCGTCGAAAGGATCCACATACCCACGGCTGGGGGAATAGGCAATGGCGTTGACGGTGTAATCCCGCCGGGCCAGATCCTCCCGAATGTCCGAAACAAATTCCACCCAGTCCGGGTGGCGGTTGTCCCGGTAGCTGCCCTCCCGGCGGAAGGTGGTGATTTCCACCTCCATCCCCTCCGTCAGCAGCTTTACCGTGCCGTGGCGGACTCCGGTCAGGTCCTGGGGAATGCCGGAAAAGACGGCGGCGGTCTGCTCCGGCAGGGCGGCGGTGCACAGGTCAAAATCCTGGGGAGAAATGCCCATCAGATCATCCCGCACACAGCCTCCCACCAGATAGGCGGCATAGCCAGCCCTTTCCAGCGCCTGAAGGCAGCGGACAATCTGCTCCGGCAAAATCATGGCTCATTCCTCCGCCGGACGAAGCCGGGACATCTCCGCCATCATCCACACGGCGGCGGCACAGAAGAAGGACACATATACGCCCTGGGCCACAGCGGCAGCGCAGAAGTACTCCGCCAGCAGTCCGATGGAAAAATGCCATTGCTTGTCCGGCAGTCCCGCCGCCCGGGCCATCCGGTGATAGGCGGACAGCACCAGGCACAGCACTGCCCCCAGGCCGAACAGATAATTCATCAGCTGGGGCACCTCGCTGAAGCTCTGGTAGTATTCCAACAGATGCAGTACGCACAGCACACAGGGCGCCACGGAGAGGAGGAAAAAGGGCACCTTATTCAGCAGCCGCAGCACGGCAGTGACCACCAGACACACGGCGGTGAGGATGCAGAACGCCTTATAAATCAGCACCAGCGCGGCAGGGCCTTTCAGGGGCTCCAGCAGCAGGGTCAGCACACCCGCTGCGAAGAACACGTCGCTGAGGGCACCGGTGATCTTCCCGCCCTGACCCATTTTCGCCTTTCGGGGCAGAACAAACGCCGCCACGATCACGCAGGCCGTGAGCACCCACAGAAGAATTTCCAGCGGGGTGGCAGGGGGAAGCAGACCGGAAACCGGATCCTCCACATGGTTGGCGAACAACCGGTCCTGCAGCTCCCAGGCACCCAGACCCAACAGCAGGAAAATGGGCGGCAGCAGCCGCAATTGCTTGTCTTTGTTCATGGCAATGCCTCCTTTTAGCTTGAAACGATCCATTTTATCACCAGGCAGATGCCTGAGAGCACCGGCTGGTGCAATAGATAAATCCACAGGGAGTGGGCGCCCATGGCCCGCAGCAGCCGAATGGGGGGTAAGTCTGCTTTGATATGGGGCAGACGGGTTTTCTTTTCCCGGTAGAGCATCCGGCCCAGCTCCGCCCCCAGCAGAAAGAAGCCCAGATTGGGCAGCAGGGGGAAATAGTCCGAGGAATGGAACCACACCGGGCAAAGCCCCAATGGGATCAGGGACCAGTGGACATCCAGGTAGCGCTGCCCCAGCACCAGTCCCGCTGCGGTCAGGAGCAGGCCCAGTCCGGCAGTCACCCAGCCGGGCAGCCTTCTCAGCCAGTGCCACAGCACCATGCACACGCCCAGGCAGTGAAGCACGCCGAAATAGATGACAATGCTCCGGTCTGCCCAGCCCAGCAGATATAGTACGCCGGTGACGGCGCTGCACAAAAGACCGCAGAGAAACACCTGAATGCCTCGCCGCAGGGAACGGCTCCCCAGGGACGCGCTGACGCCGGAGATGACCAGGAAGATGAAGCCGCAGTTATTCTTGACAAAGAGAAACCATGCTGGCTCCTGCCAGGAGAATACCCCCACCAGCTCCACCAGGTCATAGATAAAGTGGACGACGAGCATGCCCAGCAGCGCCAGCCCCCGGGCGGCATCCAGCTCCCAGATGCGTGCTTTCATTACGTCCTCTCCGTGGCGGCGTTGGCTTCCTCCTCCAGCACCCGATAGGCCACCTTGCCAACCAGGGTCTTGGGCAGCTCCTGGCGGAACTCCATCTCCCGGGGCATGGCGTACTTGGCGATGCGCTTGGAGCAGTATTCCATCAGCTCCGCTTTCAGCTCTTCGGTGGGCTCCACCTCGGGCATGGGTACCACATAGGCCTTTACCCGCTGCACCCGGTAGGGATCCTTCACGCCGATGACGCAGGACAGCAGCACCTTTTCGTGGCCATCGATGATGTTTTCCAGCTGGGAGGGATAGACATTGTAGCCGGAGGTGATGATCATCCGCTTCATCCGCTGGCGGAAGTATACAAAGCCGTCCTGATCCATGTGGCCCAGGTCGCCGGTGTGGAGCCAGATGCGGCCGTCGTAGTGCCGTTTCAGGGTGCTGGCGGTTTCCCCGGGGTTTGCCATGTAGCCTATCATCACGGTGGGGCCGGAGACGCAGATCTCGCCCTCGACGTTGGGCTCCACCTCGTTGGTGGTGCCGGGCTCCACGATTTTATAGAAGGTATCCGGGAAAGGCACGCCGATGGAGCCCGCCCGGGCATAGTCCTTGGGGGTGAGGCAGGAGGCGGTGACGCATTCGGTGGTGCCGTAGCCCTCCCGAATCTGCTGGTCGCAGCCGTGGGCCTTGAGGAAAGCGTCCACCTTTTTCTTCAGCTCC
>JAXECZ010000185.1:0-5575 GCA_034104845.1 Faecousia sp.
CGATGTTCAAAACCCGGGGATAATCTATAAACAAGAAAGGTTGCGGAAGCCGTGAGCCGCTCCTTTCTCTCCGTAGATCCTCTTTTCTACCTCTCTTCTTTCTAACCCCTTTTGCGAATGGAACCCCCACTGCTTAGGCAGTGGGGGTTTCATCGTTTCTGAATGGGAAGAAAGATAAGGGGAAAGATAAAGATGGAAGTTGCAGATAAATTTCGTAGAATGCATTTATGCATTCCGTAGGTAATTGTTACCGAATCGGTGGGCTGGATGGAGAACCGCCCAAATAAGGGTTTACAAAATACCATTCAACGAACCCCGGTGGTCATCCAACCTTTCGGAAGGTCTAAATCCGTTCCCTACAAACTCTCCGGAAAGCGTCCCACTCAACGAACCCAACAAATTTCAATTTTCAAATCAGAATAGCATGGAATCATATCAGGAAACGGAGGAACAACATGGAACGGCATGTACAGATTTTGATTCTGGGGGCCGGATGTGCCGGGCTGACGGCGGGGATCTATGCCGCACGGGCGGGGGCTCAGGTGCTGATCCTGGAGCATGGTCTTCCCGGAGGTCAGGCGGCGCTTACGGCGTCCATTGACAATTATCCCGGTCTGCCCGGCATTGACGGGGTGAGTCTGATGCAAAAAATGGAGCAGCAGGCGGTGAGCTGCGGCGCGGAGCTTCTTTGCACCGGGGTTGTAGCTGTGGATCCTACCCAGAAGAGCGTGGAGACGGAGCAGGGACGCTTTACTGCCGACGCCCTGATTCTCGCCACCGGAGCGGTGCCCAGGGAGCTGGGCATCCCCGGAGAGGAGAAATTCCGGGGCCGGGGAGTGAGCTTCTGCGCCACCTGCGACGGCTTTTTCTACCGGGGAAAGGATATCTATGTGGTGGGCGGCGGCAACAGCGCGGCGGAGGAAGCGCTGCATCTGGCCCAGCTGGGGCAAAAGGTGTATCTGCTGGTGCGGAAAAACGCCCTGGGCTGTGACGCTGCCATCCGGGAGCGGCTGCTGTGCCATCCGAAGATAGAAGTGTGCTATCATCGGGAGCTGGTACAGATTCAGGGAGAGGATGAAATGGAATTCCTGCTGATTCGGAATTCCGAAACCGGGGAGCTGACCCGGGTTCCGGCGGCGGGCTGCGGGGTGTTTATCTTCATCGGCTACCGGCCCGCGTCGGAGCTTTTCGCCGGGAAGCTGGAAATGGATGAAAACGGCTGTCTGATCACCGATGAACAGCTGAGAACCAACCTCCCCGGGGTGTTTGCGGCAGGGGACGTGCGGAAAAAGGAGCTGCGTCAGATCGTCACCGCCGTTTCGGATGGGGCAATTGCCGGATTCCAGGCTTGTAAGTTTTTGTCGGATATGCTATGATGTCCCCATCTGAAATAAGGGACTGATTTGGGTGCAACGTAAAAACAAAACCATTGGCTATGCGGCCATTCAGAGCTTTTTCTGGGTGTGCTACGCGGCGATGATGGGCTTTGCCAGCATGTATTTGCTTCAGGCGGGCTTCGACAACAGCCAGGTGGGCATGCTCATTGCGGCGGCGGGGCTGCTGTCGGCGCTGCTTCAGCCAGTGGTTGCCGCCTATGCCGACCGGCCCGGCAGCACTCCTGTGGGGAAGCTGGTGATGTGCTCCGGCACTTTGAGCCTGATCTGCGCGGCGCTGCTGCTGTTCACACGGGGAAGCACACTGCTCACAGGTCTGCTCTATGGCTGCTGCATGGTGCTGCTCCAGCTGACCACTCCTCTGGTAAATTCTCTGGGAATCGGGGCGGTGAACTGTGGAGAAAAGCTGGATTTCGGCATCGCCCGTGGTTTTGGCTCCCTGGGGTACGCGGCGGCGGCCTATCTCATCGGCCTGCTGGCAAATCGTTTTGGGGCGGCGACCGTTCCTGTATGTATGGGGCTGGGCTTTTTCCTGCTGCTGCTGACGGTGGCGGGCTTTGGCAGCACGGGCGCGAAGACTCCCCCTGACGAAAAGACCGCCCCGGCCCGGGGCGGCTTTCTGAAACGGTATCCCCGGTATGGGGCGGTGCTTTTTGGCCTGGTGCTGATTTTTATCAGCCATGTGGTGCTGAACAGCTTCACCTTTCAGATTGTGGAGGCGAAAGGCGGCGCCAGCCGGGAGATGGGCATTGCCATGGCCTTTGCCTCGTTGATTGAGCTGCCGGTGATGTTCCTGTTCAGCTGGATGCTGAAAAAGGCAAAAAGCCATGTGTGGTTCCGGCTTTCCGGAGTGTTCTTCTTTCTAAAATGCCTGGGGACGCTGCTTTGTAAGGACATTCCCGGCTTCTATGCCGTGCAGCTCTTCCAGATGTTCGGCTGGGCCCTGATGACGGTGAGCGCCGTGTTTTACATCAATGCCATTATGGCCCCGGAGGATTCGGTAAAGGGTCAGGCCTGCTACACCGTCTCCCTGACCCTGGGCAATGTGGTGGGGGCCATTGCTGCCGGACGGATCCTGGATAACATGGGCGTTCAGGCCATGCTGGTGTTCGGCACGGTGTCCGCCCTCCTTGGCGCGGTGATCGTGCTGGTGTTTGCACAGAGGACAAGGGAATGATTCGGCTTCAAACAATGGATTCTCCTCTGGGAGAGCTGACCCTGGCGGAGGAGAATGGGGCCATCATCGGTCTGTGGATGCAGGGGCAGAAATATGCTCCGCAGCTTCCGGAGGCGCTGAAAGAGCAAAGCCCTGTGTTGTCCCAGGCGGAGGACTGGCTGAAACGATATTTTGACGGGCAGCGGCCCCAAATGCAGGAGCTGCCGCTGAATCCCAAGGGGTCCCCTTTCCGCCGGGAGGTATGGGCGCTTTTATGCCGCGTCCCCTATGGGCAGACCACAAGCTACGCGGCCCTTGCCGCAGAAATCGCAAGGAGCCGGGGCGTTCCTCATATGTCCGCTCAGGCGGTGGGGAACGCGGTGGGACATAATCCCATTTCCATTCTCATTCCCTGTCACCGGGTTCTCGGCAGCGGCGGCCAGCTCACCGGCTATGCAGGCGGCCTGGAGCGGAAAAAGTGGCTGCTGGATTGGGAAAAAGAAACATAAAATGTGCCGATCGGCACTGAGCAGCAAGCAGAAAACTCCAATTTGCCGATTTCGATTGGTTGGTACAAATGAAAAATGGAGCTTTTGCGGGAGAAGCATCTCCGGCGAAAGCTCCGTTTTTTTATGGTTCCTCCCCGGATTTGAACCGGGCCATCATTTCGTTGGTCAGGCTGAAATCATCCGGCTGGAGCTGGATATCCTCCCGGGATACCCACTGGGCGTATTTCAGTTCGTTTTCGTCCATGTGGATGGTGTCGTCCCCCTCCAGCTCACAGAAATAGCCCAGCAGCAGATCATTGGCGATGCCCCAGGGCTGGGACTTGTAATAGCGGATATTCTTCACCCGGACGCCTGTTTCCTCCATCACTTCCCGCTGCACCGTCTCCTCGGCGGTCTCTCCGATTTCCGTAAATCCGGCAATCAGAGCGTTGTGGGCAAAGCCGGTCCGGTAGCGGGTGAGGAGCAGCCTGTCCCCGTTTTTTACCCCAACGATGACAGCGGGCATGATCCTGGGATAGGCGGTATAGCCGCAGACGGGGCATTTTCTCGCCCGCTCTGTGTCAGAGTGAACCATTTTTCTGCCGCAGCGGCCGCAGAACTGGGTGTCCCGATACCAGTCCGAAAGGTGCTTTCCGGTGAATGCGGCAAAGCTCCGCTCTTTGGAAAGCTTCTGCTCCCGGCGCAGCTGCTTCACATCCTGAAAGGAAAAACCCTCCGGAAGGCTGCTGGGGCGGCTTTTTAGAAAATACCGCTCCCCGTCCACTTTGAACAGGTAGGTGCAGCCCTCCGCCCCCAGCTCCGAAACCCTGGGGAACCGCCCCTCGGGCCCAAGAAGCAGCTGCTGCCCGTCGAAACAGAGCACCCAGTCCTCCTGTTCGGGCACGGCGGCGGGGTCGTATTGATTGTAAAGAACGTGGGGAAGAATATCCTGAATCATGGTGTGACCTCTTTTTTTATCGATTTCACGCAGTTGCCCGGCAAATCAGAATTTGACGGGCAGGGCCCGCGGCCAATTCGTTACGAACTTTGGGCAATCAACCCACAACTCCTGGGCCCCTCGACCGGTACTGCCCAGAAAATTGGAATTTATCGCTCCGCGCCGTAGGGGCCGATGTGGGCATCGGCCCCTACGGGGTTGTGCAAAATTGACCCCGCTAAATTCCAATTTTTCACTATGCTGCAAGGTCTGGCTGCTGGATCAGCTGCCAATGGCCAAATTCTGAATCCATTTTCCCTTGCCCAGGAAGTGAGAGCCCACCAGGGCTTTCAGCATGTTGGTGCTCTGGCAGATAAAGTACAGCGGAAGAATGGAGATGCCGGTGAACCGGCTGAGGACGAAGCCCAGGGGCACCATCACCGCCCAGACAAAGCCGCTGTCAAACAGAAACGTGATGTAGGTCTGGCCGCCGGAGCGGAGGACAAAGTAGGCGGCGTTGGCAAAGGCATCAAAGGGCATGAACAGGGCACAGATGAGAATCAGACGGGTGGCCAGCTGCCGGACGGCATGGGAGGTATTGTAAATGTGGGGGAAAGCGCCGGAGAGGGCGATGGTCACAAGACCGAACAGTGCGCCGGAGGCCACGGAAATGGCGATCAGCTTCCGGCTGGAATCCTTCACCTCTTCCCTTGGCGCGGAGGCTCCCAGCATCTGGCCCATGAGAATGCCGTCCGCCACGCCCATGGACATAAATACCACGCTGGTCAGGTTAAACAGGGTGGAGGTGATATTCAGGGCGGGCACCACATCCAGACCGCAGGTGGAGTAGCTCTGGTTCATAAAGGTCATGCCGGTGGACCAGAGCAGCTCGTTGGCCAGCAGGGGCATTCCCTTGATGATGATGTTTTTCAGCAGTCCGCCGGGAATCACAAGGGAACGGTAGGCTCCCACAATGAAAGGGTTCTTTTTGGGGTTCAGGTGGGTCCATCCGGCAACAATGCCCAGCTCTACAAACCGGGAGATGACGGTGGCGAGAGCCGCGCCCTCCACGCCCATCTCCGGTGCGCCGAGGTGGCCGAAAATCAGAATGTAGTTCAGCACCAGGTTCACAAGGGTTGCCACGATGCCGCCCAGCATGGGGATAAAGGTCTCACCGGTTTCTTTCAGGGTCCCGGCATAGGCGCTGGTAATGGCAAAGGGCAGAAGGCCGAGGAGCATCCATTCCAGATAGCCCTGGCCGTATTCCAGAATGGCGCTTGCATCGGAGGCGGCACCCTCGCCGCTGAGAAATAACCGAATCAGCGGCTTGCCGGCAAAGGCGAACACCCCAATGCCCGCAAGGGCCAGGGCGGCGCAGATAAGAATTTTGAACCGGAAGGTGTGGCGGATGCCCTCATTGTCCCCGGAGCCCTGGAACTGGGCGGTGAAAATCCCCGCTCCGGCGGTGGCACCGAAGATGCACAGATAGAAGACGAACAGCAGCTGATTCACAATGGAAACGCCGCTCATGGGCAGGGTGCCCACCTGGCCCACCATGATGTTGTCCAGCAAGGACACAAAATTGGTGATGCCGTTTTGA
>JAXECZ010000023.1:0-4562 GCA_034104845.1 Faecousia sp.
TGATGTGATCCTGGCAGTAGCAGTAATAGCCCTTGCACCGGGAGCAGTAGCGGAATTCCAATTCGGGATTGGTCACATCCGTGCGGCCGCAGACGGTGCAGCGGTGGTTGTAGTCCTGCTTTTTCTGCTCCTGCTGGGGGGAGACCCGGAAGTGGACCACCTTGGGCCCCTGGGGAGCGGACTTTTTCCGGAAGAGACTGCGGAGCTTAAACTGCCATTTGACAGGCAGCAGGTTCAGCACATCGGAACCGAAGAACAGGAAATAGTTGGCCAGGGCGATGAGGGGGAAGAAATTGGTGGGGAAGGAATTCTGGAAGATGCCAAGCAGCACCAGTACCAGATCGATCAGGGCAAAAATCCACGCCTTGATGGGAATGATCATATACAGCAGGAAGGTGGCATCGGGGAACATGGTGGCATAGCTGAGGAACAGGCTCAGGTTCAGATAAGAAACATCCGCCCGGCAATTGGGGAAGAACATGCAGAATACATCCATCATGACCACGCCGGAGAGGTAAAACAGATTGAATTTCAGGGTGCCCCAGCGACGCTCGATGACCATGCCCAGGGAATAGTAGCACAACAGGCTGATGGCTACCAGCAGGATACTCAGTCCGCCGGTCATTCCCGCGTGCATGGTCAGCGGGTAGGTGACCAGCCGCCAGACCTGCCCCCGAAGGATCAGGGTGCGGTCGAAGCAGAGCAGATCGTAGAGGTAGTAGTTTTGGGAAATCAGGCTCAGCAGGTACACCACCGCGTTGCCGGAGCAGATATAAAGCATCAGATTTCGGATGCCCTTGTTCTGGTTGCGAAGGCAGAAACGCTCAAAGGATCTGCGTAAATTCTTCAATGGACTCAACTCCTAAAAAATGACTTGTAATCATTTTACCACAGTTCAGGGAAAAGTCCATATCGGATTTGTGAACAATGGAGGAAAGTTTCGCGTCTGCTTGACATTTTGGAATCCTGCGCTATAATATCTCTGCAAACTTAAAAACTGCATACAAGCCTTATCAAGAGTGGTGGAGGGAACGGCCCGATGAAACCCGGCAACCTGTTTTTCAAGGTGCCAAATCCGGCGGCAACGAAAGATGAGGATTCGATATAAAGGCACATCGAATCTTCGGTGTGCGTTTTTTTGTTTTTTCCAAAAGCTTGATGTGTATAGACAGAAAGGAACAAAAAGAATGGAAAAACGTTTTTTTACTTCTGAATGTGTCACCAATGGCCATCCCGACAAGGTGGCCGACTCCATTTCCGATGCCATTCTGGATGCCTGCCTGGCCCAGGATCCCGATTCCCGGGTGGCCTGCGAAACCATGGTCACCACCGATTTCTGCCTGATCTGCGGTGAGATCACCACCAAGGCCGTGGTGGACTATCCCAGCGTTGCCCGGGAGGCCATCCGCCAAATCGGCTACATCTACGATGGCGACGGCTTTAACGCGGAAACCGTGGAGATCCAGTGCCGCATCCACACCCAGTCCGCCGACATCGCCATGGGCACCAACGACCAGGTGGGCGGCGCGGGAGACCAGGGCATGATGTTCGGCGGCGCCTGCACCCAGACCCCGGAGCTGATGCCCATGCCCATCGCTCTGTCCCGGGCCCTGAGCAACCGGCTGACGGAGTGCATCCACTCCAACGATCTGCTCCGGCCCGACGGCAAGACCCAGGTCACCGTGGAATTCGATGAGCAGGGCAATGTGGTTGGGGTGGATACCGTGGTGGTTTCCGTGATGCACACCGAGGATTTTGCCATGGATCAGCTGCGGGAGTATGTCGCCCAGGGGGTGATCGCCCCGGTTCTGGAAAAGTACGGCTTCCGGCTGGAGGATGTGAAGCACATCTTCATCAACCCCACCGGCAATTTCGTCATCGGCGGGCCCAACGGTGACACCGGCCTTACCGGGCGGAAGATCATTGTGGATACCTACGGCGGCTATTTCTCCCACGGCGGCGGTGCTTTCTCCGGCAAGGATCCCACCAAGGTGGATCGCAGCGGCGCTTACCTGGCCCGGTATATGGCCAAAAATCTGGTAGCCGCCGGACTGGCCTCCAGGGTGCAGGTGCAGCTGGCCTACGCCATCGGCGTGGCGGAGCCCGTATCGCTTCGGGTGGACAGCTTTGGCACCGGCCGCATTTCCGAGGACAGAATGACGGAGCTGCTCCGGGAGCTGGTGGATATGACTCCCACCGGAATCATTCGCCGCTTTGATCTGCGGCGGCCCATCTACTCCGCCACCGCTGCCAAGGGGCACTTCGGTGTGGAGGACCGGCCCTGGGAGTGTACCGACCTGGCAGCCAAGCTGAAGGAGCTGGCAGCAATCTGAGAAAAAGAGAAAAGGGAGATACCGACAGCAAAAATCGGCATCTCCCTTTTTGTTACAGCAGAACCGGCTGGAGCTGCCTTCCCTCCATGGCGGCTTCCACCGCGGCGGGAATCAGCTCGAAATGGGCGACAAGAGATGTGGGCTTTTTCTCCGGGTCATCCTGGCCGTAGGGCACAAAATAGCAGTTTTTTCGGGCCAGCAGACGGCCGATGTTCTCCGCAGCCCCCGCAAGGCCATCGTTGGTGGAAACGGCGATTACCACCGGGCGGGCGTTTCGCAGATGGCTTTTCACCGCCATGGCCACCGGAGTATCCGCAATGCTGTGGCTGAGCTTTGCCAGGGTATTGCCGGTGCAGGGTGCCACAACCAGAACATCCAGCAGCTTCTTTGGCCCAATGGGCTCCGCACCGGCGATGGTCACAATGGGCTCCCTGCCGCAAATTGTCCGGGCCCGGGCGAGAAAATCCGCCGCCTTTCCAAAGCGGCTGTCCGTGGATGCGGAGACCTGGGAGAAAATGGGAATCAATTGATGGCTTTCCGCCAGACGCTCCATCACCGGAAACACCTTTCCATAGGTGCAGAAGGAACCGCACAGAGCAAATCCGATATTCACGCTTCTTCCACCTCCAGCAGCCGGAGAATGGTGTCCGCGATCAGCTGTCCGGCGCTTTCCGGTGCTAGAATGCCCGGAAGCGCTTTGGCGGCAACCGCGTCCTCAGCCTCGATCCCAGGGAGGGAGGCCAGGTCGATTTTTAAGCAGTTTGGGCACTGCTGGGACAATTTCTTGGGAATCATCAGGGCGGGAGCGGTATTGAACAAAACGCGGAAATCACGGATTCGCTTTGGAAGCTCCTGGGGGGAGAGGGCGCGGAGCCCAAAGGAGACGGCCTCCGCCCGGTGGCGGGGACTGCGGGAGAGAATGGTCACCCGGCTCCCGTGGGCTTTTAGCAGAAAGGCAAGGTGCTTTCCGATTCGGCCCCAGCCCACAACCAGCACCGAAGCTTTTCGGAAAGCAAAGGGGATCCGCTCTGATGCCACCCGGAGGGCGCACTCCGCTGTGATGGCGGCATTCTCAAACTGGTATGTATCGTCTGCCAGTAAATCCATGGATTTGTATTTTTGGGTAACAGCCGGGGGAAGATTGCCTCCGATCAGCGTGATTTTCTCCGGAAGCAGCGACATGAGCTGGGCAAAGTCCCCGCCGCTTCGCAGTTTTCCGGAGGGGGAAAAGCTGGGAATATCCAGAAGCAGGTGGGTTGCTTCCGAGGTGATGTGGTCCGCTACGGCCAGCCCCGCGTACCGGAGAGCCTTGGCCGCGGCCAGACATCCGGGGGTGCAGCCTGCGGGATAAATCAAAATATGCTTCATGGTCATCACTCCTGTGTTCCAGCATATGAGTCCGGGAGCGGGGTTGTGCCTGGGGGAAGAGATTGTTTTTCTTGATTTTTTACCGGCATCCTGTATAATAATCACAAAAGAAGATAAGGAGGGAGCCTCTTGCAAAGACTCGGTTTTATTCATGATATGCTGGATGTCAAGGTGCTGATTCTGTTTGTCATGTCCAGAGTAAGCTATCCTGCCTCCAGTCAGCAGATTTATGAGCTGTGTTATCAGGATGACTGCGTAAGCTATTTTGATGTGTGTACGGCCATTCCCCAGATGGTCCAGTCCGGTCATCTGGTGGAAAAGGAGCCGGATCTGTATGAAATCACCGAAAAGGGCAAGGCGGACGGCGCTCTGACCCAGGATTCCATTGCTTACACCGTCCGCTGCCGGGCAGAGAACGCGGTGAACCGGTTCAACCGGCAGCTCCGCAGAAGCAGCTTTGTGAAGACCCAGGTGATACCCAGGGAGTCGGGAGATTGCTCCGTGATACTGGCCCTGGACGACGAAACGGGCAATCTGATGACGCTGGAGCTGTTCGCTCCCAATCAGCGGCAGGCGGTTCGGCTGGGGAAGCTGTTTGAGAAGAAAGCGGAGATCATCTATAATATGACCATGGCAGAACTTTTGGACGATGAGGAGGAAATTGACTCCTGACCCCTTGCCGATTCCGCTATCCGGTGGTATAGTTAAACTACACCGGAGAAACCGGTATATAGAAAGGAGCTGCCGCATATGAAATTCCAGTACAGTGAAAAGAAAGTGAAGCTGCCCGAAAAGGTTCACGCCTACGCGGAAAAAAAGGTGACCAAGCTGGCGCGCTACTTTGAGGAGGATGCGGAAGCA
>JAXECZ010000170.1:0-2777 GCA_034104845.1 Faecousia sp.
AGCTTCATGATGCATGGTATGGGCAAAGCTTACCATACGCACGGTCTCCACTCAAATCACACCCTAGCCCGGCTCGTGGACCTTCCGGGGAGGATGGGCGCCTAATTAGGCAGCCAGAGCAACAGTATTGTTGTCAGTTAAATTTAAGGTTTACCCGTTTTATCGTGGTCAGGTGCCACGACCCGCTATTCCAGCCTCACTACCCCCGTCGAAACCAGTACGGCCCCGGATATGAGGTAAAAGGTAAGAGTGAAAAGTGAAGAGGTATGGTATCCAGAGGATGCAAGACATCCTCTGGATTTTTTGGAAATCAGAAGCGGCCGTAGGGATCGGGGAGCTTATTGGGCTCGGGATACGCTTCGCCGTGGGTGTCCACGGTGATGGAGGCAATCTTCTGCTCCGTCAGGGGGCGGTCATTGCGGTCTGTCTGGACGGCAGCAATGGCATCCACTGTATCCATGCCGGAGGTCACCTTGCCAAAAGCGGCGTACTGGCCGTCCAGGTGCTTGGCATCCTGGTGCATGATGAAGAACTGGGAACCGGCGGAGTTGGGGGAGGAGGAGCGGGCCATGCTGAGAACGCCCCGCTTATGCTTCAAATCGTTCTTGATGCCGTTGAAGAAAAACTCTCCCTTGATGCAGTAGCCGGGGCCACCCATGCCGGTGCCCTCGGGGCAGCCGCCCTGAATCATGAAGCCGGGAATCACCCGATGGAAAATCAGCCCATCGTAGAAGTTGTGATTTGCCAGGTCGATGAAATTCCGAACGCTCTGAGGCGCTTTCTCGGGGTACAGCTCTCCCTCGATCACGCCGCCGTTTTCCATGGTAATTTTAAAAGTAGGATTCATATCAGTACCTCTCCTTCATGGCCCGGTCGATCTGACGCTTGGCGTCCCGTTCCGCCGAGGCCTGTCTTTTATCGTATAATTTTTTACCCTTGCACAGTCCGACCTTCACCTTGACTCGGCTCCCCTTGAAATAGACGGAAAGGGGAATCAGGGAATAACCGTCCTGCTTGACCTTGCCGAAAAGCCGCATGATCTCCCGCTTGTGCATCAGGAGCCTTCTGGGGCGTTTGGAATCCCGGTTGAAGATATTCCCGTGGTCATAGGGAGAAATGTGCATCTGGTTGAGAATCAGCTCACCGTCTTTGATGCCGCACCAGGAGTCCTTTAAATTCAGCGTGCCCTGGCGGATGGACTTGACCTCTGTCCCGCAGAGCTCAATGCCGGCTTCTATCTCTTCTTCCACGAAGTATTCGTGATAGGCTTCCCGGTTCCGGGCCATAACCTTGATATTTTCCTTTTCCAAATGGCTCACCCCCGGCGCACACTACTAAGGTAATTATATCACGCCTGTCAAGTCATCAAACAGAAAACGCTCCAGTGCTTCCGGGGTATCGAAAGAAAAATCACAGATGGCCTTCATTTGCCTGGACAGCTCCGGGAATTCCGTCCGCCCCCATCCGGCAAAAGCCACTTTCACGCCTAACGGATGGGCCATATCCCATGCCAGCTTCATGTCATCTACCACCAGTATGTCTTCCGGTGAAAAATGATATTTTTCCATGATGTCCAACAGGGGAAAGGGGTTTGGCTTCCGCAATTCTTCGGGATAGTCCCACCCGTAGATCACATCGGGCAGCACGCCGAAGTGGGTCTCATAGTCCCGGGTGATGTTGACCACGCTGGAATGGGACACAACACAAATCATGCCGCCCGCTTCCCTCTGCCGCCGGATCACATTGCCAATGCAGGGGAAAGGATCGGGAATGTGGGTCATCACATAGTCCATCCAGCCCAGGTATTCGTCTTCCAGCTCCTTGGGTGTAAACTGCCAGCGCCTGCGGCACATCTCCGCAAAGCCCAGTTCATAGCAATCCTGAGCAAACTGTTCCAGTGTGATGGTCTGCCCGGGGCGGAACTGGTGGAGGATGTGGCAGAAAAAGGGGTAGCCGATGGTTTTTTCGCTTTGCACCACCGTATCGTCGTGATCCAAAACAAGGCAAGGGTATTTCAGCATGATTTCTTCTCCCGTTTTTTCTGTATTATAGCAGATGATTTGATAATCAGCAATGGAAAAATCTTTTTCATTGCTTCCGAAAGCGCAGGGGAGTATAATGAAGAAAAAAGGAACGGAGGCATTGCCATGTCCATTGTAACATTCTACCGGGGGGACCCCGCCAATACACCCAAGCCCAATATGCCGGCGCATCTTGGAGCCAATGCGATCATCACCTGGAATGGAAAGCTGCTGCTGGAACGGCGGCGGGATTCCGATACCTGGGGGCTGATTGGTGGCGGCGTGAAGAAGACGGAGAGCAGCCAGCAGGGGATGCTCCGGGAAATCTATGAAGAGCTGGGCCTTCGGGTGAAGCCGGAGCAGTTGACAAAGCTCCAGGTATACGGCGAGCCCGGCCGGGTGGCGGCATTTCAGGATGGGAGCATTTGGAGAATGGTGATTGTGGTATACGGTCTTGACTTTGACCAGGAGCCAACGCTTCGCATCAGCGCGGAATCCAGGCAGCTGCGGTTTTTCAGCAAAGAGGAGCTGAAAACCATTGAGATTGCCGTGACCCACCAGGATATTGTGGAGGATTGGTTTGTCAATCAATAACAGATTTATGAGAAATATTCGCCAAACTGAAAAAATACTTGTATATTCATGAATGTTATGCTATTATACAAGGTAACGGTGCAGTATCCTAGTCAATGTGGCCATCTTCCAGGAAGGGCCTAAAAATCCTTTGAAGGGCACATCGATGAAGTCCCTGGTGTC
>JAXECZ010000087.1:0-10127 GCA_034104845.1 Faecousia sp.
CGTGGAGCCCAAGCAGGAGGACCGGCCGGATATCGACCAGTTCTCCCTGACCTGCACCCCCCTTGAAAAGGCGGAAACCGTTCTTCGCCTGCTTCGCAGCCAGGGGTATGAGCGCGTCATGATTTTCTGCAACACCAAGCACATGTGCCAGCGGCTTTGCGACGATTTCCAGCGGGCCGGTGTGGATTGCGACTGCCTCCACGGCGACATTCGCCAGAGCCAGAGAGAAAAGACCATGCAGCGCTACCGCTCCGGCAAGCTGCCGGTATTGATTGCCACGGATGTTGCTTCCAGGGGAATTGATGTGGACGACGTGGACTGCGTTGTGAACTTTGATATCCCCGAGGAAAACGAATACTATGTTCACAGAATCGGGCGAACGGGCCGGGCCAAGAGAAAGGGGATCGCCTGGAGCATTGTCAGCAATTTCCCGGAGAAAGCCAAACTGGATGAAATTGCCAAGTTCTCCAATTATCAGGTCAAGCCCATGATCTTGAGGGATGACGGGTCTTTGACGGAGGAGGAAATCAAAGCGCCTCCGGCACCCAAGAGGCGTTTCCGTTGAACCCGAGGGAACGGGGCTTCCTGCTGTTATCCGGGAAATTGGGCGATGCCAACAGGAAACCTCTCACCACCGCCCAGCTTCGGCTGCTTGCCCAGCGGGCGTCACTTTTGCCAAAGCCGGAGGATGACTCCCAGCTGAATCGGTTTCATCTGCAATCCATCGGCATCGATCCAAGATTAACTGACCAGGTTTTGCATTTGCTGGAGGAGGAAGGGCAGCTGGATGCCTATCTGTCCTTGGCAGAGCGGTTCGGCTGCAGCGCCGTCACCCGGGCCAGTGAGCAATATCCCCCACTGCTGCGAAAGCGCCTGGGCAATGACGCCCCCGGCTGCCTCTGGCTCAGAGGGAACGGGGATCTGCTGAAGCTTCCCGCTGTGGCCCTGGTGGGGAGCCGGAACCTGTCCCCGGGAAACCGTACCTTTGCCCGGGAGGTGGGCGTTCAGGCCGCCAGACAGGGCTATGTGCTGGTGTCCGGCAATGCAAGAGGCGCCGATTCCGTAGCCCAGACTGCCTGCCTGGAAATGGGCGGCCAGGTGATCAGCATTGTGGCGGACTCCTTGCTGGAGCATTCGGCTCAGGAACGGATCTTATATGTGAGCGAAGAGGGCTTCAACGAGCCTTTCTCCACATTCCGGGCGCTGCACCGCAACCATATCATCCACGCCCTCGGCGCAATCACCTTAGTGGCGCAATGCACCCTGGGAAAAGGCGGCACCTGGGACGGCACTGCCCAAAATCTTCGCAAAAGATGGAGCCCGGTTTTCTGCCTGGAGGATGGGAGCGACGGTGCTCTGGCACTTCAAAAGATGGGGGCAACCCTGATTGGCTGCCAGGATCTAAAGGATTTCAGCGGGTTTTCCGATTCCCAGCTGTCCTTATTCTGAAATCCGCGCACCGGCTTTCGTCATAACAGTCCTCAAATATCCTTACCGAGCCTGAATGCAGAAACGCTTTCCGGCTCGGTATCGTTTTTTCTGGGTTCCCTTGACGCTACCCAGGGAAAAAGCTGCGGAGAAATCTTTTTCTCCAAGCCATTATCTGCATGGCGGCTTCTTGCAATCAGTGTGGAATTATGGTATTCTATTGAAAATAGGGATTTGATTCTATTTTGCATCACCGAACAAAGAGAGGGAATGGACGGATGTTTATCTCTGGGAATCATCATTTCAAACAATTTGAGCAAAAGGTCTGGCTGTCGTCGCCAACCATGTATCCCGATTCCATGGATTATGTGATGGAGGCCTATCAGACCAACTGGATGTCCACCGTTGGCGCCAATATCGACGAGGTGGAAAAGAGCATATGCCAAAAGGTTGGCTGTCGCCATGCCGTCGCCCTGTCCGCCGGTACGGCAGCGCTGCATCTTGCCATGAAGCTGGCGGGAGAGCAGCTCTATGGAAAACCCGCCATGGGAAAAGGAGCCCTTGACGGTCATCTGGTTGCGGCCAGCGACATGACCTTTGACGCCACGGTGAATCCCATTGTCTACGAGGGCGGCGTTCCCGTTTTCATCGATACGGAATACGACACCTGGAACATGGATCCGGTTTCCCTGGAAAAGGCATTTCAGATGTATCCGGAAATCAAGCTTGTGGTCACCGCCCACCTCTACGGGACCCCCGGCAAGGTGGATGAGCTCAAGGAGGTTTGCCGGAGGCACGGCGCCATCCTCATTGAGGATGCTGCCGAATCCCTGGGCGCAACCTATAAGGGAATCCAAACCGGCTCTTTTGGCACCTATAACGCCATTTCCTTTAACGGCAACAAAATCATCACCGGCTCCTCCGGCGGCATGCTCCTGACCGACAGTGGGGAGGCGGCAGAAAAGGTTCGCAAATGGTCCACCCAGTCCAGAGAGCGGGCCGCCTGGTATCAGCATGAGGAGCTGGGCTATAACTACCGCATGAGCAACGTGATCGCCGGTGTTGTCCGGGGGCAGCTTCCCCACCTGGAGGAGCACATCGCAAGAAAAAAGGCCATTTATCTGCGCTATCAGGAGGGGCTACGGGATTTGCCGGTGCAGATGAATCCCTACGACGGGGAGAACAGCGAACCCAATTTCTGGCTCAGCTGCCTGCTTCTTGACCGGGATGCCATGTGTCCCCAGGTAAGAGGGGAGCGGGATGCTCTGTTTACCCCGGTGCATGGCAAAAGCTGCCCCACCGAGATCCTGGATGCCATCGCCTCCATCAACGCCGAGGGACGGCCCATCTGGAAGCCCATGCATATGCAGCCCATTTACCGGATGAATCCCTTTGTGGTGCGGGACGGGACAGGCCGGGCCAGAACCAACGCTTACATCGAAGGCGGCTGCTCCGATGTGGGCATGGATATCTTCCAGAGAGGTCTCTGTCTGCCCAGCGACAACAAAATGACCCCGCAGCAGCAGGACAGAATCATTGAGGTAATCAGGGCCTGCTTTGCATAATGGCAGGCTGCTGCCAAGGGAACGCTTTTTTCAGGAGGATCGTCGTGTATCAGTCAGGAATCAAACGGCTTTTGGATATCATTTTTTCTGCCACTGCGCTGGTTCTTCTCTCGCCGCTTTTTGTCATTCTTTCACTCTTCGTCTATGCGACCATGGGCAGCCCCATCCTCTTCCGGCAAAAGCGGGTGGGAAAGGACAAAAAAATCTTTGAGATGATGAAATTCCGTTCTATGACCAGCAAAAAAGATGCCAACGGGGAGCTCCTGCCCGACCGGGAACGGCTGACAAAAACAGGGGATTTTCTGCGGAAAACCAGCCTGGACGAAATTCCGGAGCTGCTGAATGTGCTCAAGGGGGATATGTCCATTGTGGGGCCAAGGCCGCTGCTTGAAGAATACCTGCCCTACTACACCCAACGGGAAATGCTTCGCTTTCAGGCCAGAGGCGGCCTGATCCCGCCGGACGCGCTGTACGGAAGCGTGACACCCACCTGGGATACCCAGCTGGAATTTGAAGCGAAATATGTGGAAACGCTGAGCTTTCGCAACGATGTGAAAATCATTTTGAAAACCTTCGGGTTGCTTTTTAAGCGGGTGGAGTCCGATTTCGGGCAATACGAGCGGGAATCACTGTCCACGGAAAGGGAAAGAAAAAATGGGTAAGGTCATCGCGATCCATCAGCCGGATTATATTCCGTGGCTGGGATTATACTATAAAATGGCGCATTGCGACACCTTTGTGTACCTGGATGACGCGCAGTATTCCAACCAGGCGGATCACAATGTGAATCTGATCAAAACGCCCCAGGGACCGTGCAGATTAAAGGTTCCTGTGGAGCAGCATCTGGGGGATCTGATCTGCAATGTCCGAACAAAGGATGAATTAAATTGGAAGGAAAAGCACCTGAAAACCCTCCGGATGAACTATTCCAAGGCAGCCCATTTTCACGAGATTTTCCCGGAGCTGGAGGCTGTGATCCTGTCCCATCAGGGCTCCATTGCCGACTTGAATATGGGGATTAACCAATTTATCTGCAAGGGCTTTCAGATCCATCCTGAAATTCTGAAAAGCTCCCAGATGGATATTCACTCTTTCCGGGAGGAAAGGGTCATTGACATCTGCCTTCAGGCGGGGGGAACGGAGTATCTCTCCGGAAACGGCGCGAGAGCATACCAAAAGGAAGAGGATTTCCAGGCAAAGGGGCTGAAGCTGACCTATCAGGCCTACCAGCCCATCCGCTACCGCCAACTGTGGGGGGAATTCCAGCCCTGCATGTCCGTGCTGGATTATCTTTTTAACTGCGGATTTGACTGGGATTATGTTGAGGAGCAAGTGAGGTTGGCACAGCAGTCATGAATGTTTTATTTATCGCCTTAGCCTGGCCCAAGCCCGGGGAACCCAATCTGTACACCGATCTGATGGATGAATTTGTCGCCGCGGGAGATCAGGTCTGCGTCGCAACGCTGTGCGAAAGACGCAATGGGCTGGAAACCAATCTCCGGGAAGAGAATGGAATGCAGGTTCTTCGGGTAAAGTGCGGCAATATTCAAAAGACGAACAAATACGAAAAGGTGATCTCCTCTTTTGTGGGAGGCTATCAGCTGCAGTGGGCCGTGAATCGGTATTTTTCGGACCGGCAGTTCGATGTGGTTGTTTTTGCCCTCCCGCCGCTGACCATCACCCTGCCTTTGATTCGCATCAAGAAGCGCTTTCACAGCAAGCTGTATGTGCTTCTGAAGGAGTTCTGGCCCCAGGATCCGGCAGACCTGGGGGCTATGCGCGTTGGCGGCGTGGTATGGAGGGTATTTCGCTACCTGGAAAAGAAGCTGTATGAGCATTCCGACTATATCGGCACCATGTCGGAAGCTGGGGCGGAGTATATCCGAAAGACCTTTCCCCAGCTGAACTGCCATTTGGAGGTTTGCCCCAACAGCGAAAAATACAAGCCACAAAATTGGGTGGAACCCGAAGCAAAAAAAAGATGGCGGGAGAAATTCGGCATTGCGGACACGGACTGCGCCTTTGTGTTCGGCGGGAATCTGGGGATTTCCCAGGGAATTCCGGAGATGATCCAATGCATCCGGGCCGCATCGGATATCCAGGATGTGAAATTTGTCATTGTGGGAGACGGGACGGAAAAAGACAAATTGTTTCAGGCCCTGGAGCACCAGGAAAATGTGCTGCTGTTCGATTGGCTGCCGAAGGAGGATTACGATACCTTGGTGGACGCCTGCGATGTGGGCATGCTGTTCCTGTATCCCAGGTATACGGTGCCCAATATTCCCTCCCGTCTGGTTTCTTATCTGCTGTCCGGCCTGCCGGTGGTGGCCTGCGTTGACCCGGCAAATGACATCGGAAGCATTCTGTCGGAGCACAACTGCGGCGTGTCCATGATAAACGGGGATACCGAGGGGTTCCGGAACGCCGTGATCCAGATGAAGGATGCCGGCATCCGAAGACTGCTGGGAGAAAACAGCCGGAAGCTGTTCGAATCCGACTATACCGCCCGGCGGGGGTATGAGATCATTTCCGCGCATTTTCAAAAGAAACCATAAAGAATGACTGATTCTTACGAAACAAGGGTGATGAAATGAACGTATTGGTAATTGCGCCCCATGATGATGACGAGGTTCTGGGCGTTGGAGGCACCATTGCAAAGCATGTTTCAAAGGGAGACCGGGTGTATGTGTGCATCGTGACCAGTGGAACGGAGCCGCTTTTTTCAAAGGAGGATATGGCCGTTCTTGCCCAGGAGACGAAACGGGTACACGACTTTCTGGGGATAGCCCATACCTATTTTCTGGGTTTCCCGGCGGCCATGCTGGAGGATGTGCCCAGGTTTCAGCTGAATCAGGCGATCATGGATGTGATTTTGGAAACAAAGCCGGAGGTGGTCTATCTTCCGCATTTTGGGGATATGCAAAAGGACCACACCTTGACCGCAGAGGCGGCAATGGTTGGCCTGCGTCCCAAATACGACCATGTTGTCCGGGAAATCTACGCCTATGAGACACTGTCCGAAACGGAGTGGAACATCCCCCATTCCAAAAACGCCTTTCTCCCCAACGCATTTTCCGACATCTCAGATTATCTGGACACCAAGCTGAAAGCCCTTGCCATGTACACCACCCAGGTAGCGGATTTTCCCAATCCCAGATCGGTGGAGGCGGTATCCTGCCTGGCAAAGCTCCGGGGCAGCAGCATCAATGTCGCCGCGGCAGAGGCTTTCTATCTGATCAGGAAAATCAGCTGACCGGCGAATCGGCAAAGGAGAACGGATCGCGTTGAAAACACCTTATTACGTCATCGACCAGGAAGAGCTGGATGACAATTTTCAAAGGCTGAAGCTTGCGCTGGAAAAGCATTGGGGCAACTATATCATCGGTTACTCCTACAAAACCAATGCGCTTCCCTGGGTCATCCGGCATTTTGACCGCCTCGGCTGCTATGCGGAGGTGGTTTCCCAAGAGGAATACCGTCTGGCACAAAAAATCGGGACAGCGCCGGACAGGCTGATTTATAACGGACCGATCAAGTCAAAAGAGACCTTTCTGGAAGCGATGGAAAACGGCTGCGTGGTGAACATCGACTCTCAGCGGGAGATCGACTGGCTGGAGGAGCTTCCCCAGGAGCGGAGAGCCGTTGGGATCCGGGTCAATTTTGACATTGAAAAGATGTGCCCCGGCCAGTCCCAGTGCCCGGAAGAGGGAGGCCGCTTTGGCTTCTGCTATGAAAACGGGGAGCTTGCCCGGGTTCTGGCTTTGCTGCGGGAGAAAGGCGTCCGGATCGCCGGGCTGCACCTGCACACCAGTTCAAAATCCAGGGGCCTGGATATTTATCGGGCCATCGCCCAGGTGGCCTGCCGTCTGCAAAGGGAATTCCGGTTTGCGCTGGATTACATCGATGTGGGAGGCGGCTTTTTCGGAGGCCTGCCCACAAAGCCCCAGTTCGAGGAATACATGGAGCTGATGGCCGGAATCCTGTCCGAGGAGTTTGACCGGCAGCGCACCAAGCTGATCGTGGAGCCCGGAATGGCGGTGATCGGCGCCCCGGTTGAATATGTGACCAGTGTGATCGATGTGAAAGACACCCAGTTCAGCCGCTTTGTCATTACCGACGGCAGCCGGACCAGCATCGACCCTTTGATGACCAAATCCTCTTATTTTCATAGCTTCCAGCGTCACGGCAATTCCCCGGTGGTTCCCAAGCAGATCATCTGCGGCTACACCTGCATGGAGCATGACCGGCTCTTTGTGGCCAAGGAGGAACCGGCCCTCCAGCCCGGAGATCAGATTATCTATCACAAGGTCGGCGCTTATACCATGTGCCTGACGCCGCTTTTCATCCGGTATTTCCCGGATGTATACGTTCGGCGCTCCGGCAGCCTGTTCAAGGTGCGGGAGGCCTGGACGCCGGAGGATTATTTGACAAAATCCATACTTGAGGAATGAGCATATGAATATTTTGATTTTAAGCTCCGGCACCAGGAACAAGGTCGTGCAGTATTTTAAAAAGGCGTTGGCCGGAAGCGGAAGGGTCATCTGCACCGATATGAGCAGCCTGGCTCCCTCCCTATATGAGGCGGACAAATTTTACACCGTGCCCAGGATGACCGCTCCGGGATACATCGATGTGATTCTGGATATCTGCAAAAAGGAAGCCATTGGCGGCGTTCTGTCCCTCATTGACCCGGAGCTGTCGCTGCTGGCAAAGAACCGGGAGAAATTCGCGGCAATCGGCACCACGGTCATCGGCTCCTCCTATGAACTGTGCGAAATGTCTTTGGATAAATTTCAAATGTATCAATGGCTGACTTCTCACGGGTACCGCTGCGCCAAATCCTATATGGATAAGCAGGCTTTCTATGCGGATGTGGACGCAGGAAAAATCTCCTATCCCGTGTTCGTCAAGCCCGCCAGGGGAAGCGCCAGCATTGCCATTTCCAAGGTATATGACCGGGAGACGATTGAGCTGCTTTTCTCCCACAGCGACGGCCTGATGATCCAGGAATTTCTGGACGGCCAGGAAATCGGCGCGGATGTCTACATCGATCTGATCACCAAAAAGGTGGTGTCCATCTTCACCAAAAAGAAAATCCTTATGCGGGCAGGGGAGACGGACAAGGCCGTTTCTTTCCGGGATGAAAAGCTCTTCCGGCTGATTCAGCAATTTGCGGAAGAAGCGGGCTTCCTGGGGCAGATCGATATTGACATTTTCCGGATAGACGGGGAATATTTCATTTCCGAGGTGAATCCCCGCTTTGGCGGCGGCTATCCCCACGCCTATGCATGCGGCTGCGACCACATGAAGCTGATTCTGAATAACCTGAAAGGGATCGCCAACCAGTGCCAAATCGGCAGCTACGAAGAAGACGTTTGCATGATGAAATATAACGAAGTCATGGTCAGAAAGATTGACAAGCAAGAATAAACAATGATAAAAGCACCCAGGAATCCGAAAATTCTTGGGTGCTTATTCCGTGTTTTCACCATAGGTATAAAAAGAAAAAGCCCAAAATCAGGGCTTTTTCCATATTACTCAAAATAATGTTATGTTTGGTTGCGTCATCTTCTTATACGATATCGTCACTTCAAGTCTTTCCGATTATAGTACGAAATAAAGGAAGCAGCCTTTCTTCTCAGCTCTTTCCCGTTTCGCCCTCTCCCTGGGACCAGCACAGCAAAAGGCCCTTGTACTCTGTGTACAGGAAAGTCACACCATTCGCGTTCTCCGCCGTAAACTCCATTTTCATGGAGCTTCCGTCGAAATCATTGGTCATGTCAGCGTAGAGGATATTTCCGCTCAATAAATATGTGCCGGTTCCGCCGTCTGCACCGATGTACCAGGAAATCCTACCATCACTCCTGATCTCCATGCTGCTGCCGAACTCCATAGCGCCGGAGATCGCCTCCATGGCGATGTCATTGTCCTTTTCGTTTTCCGCCAGATGCCACGGGCCGACCAGATCCTCCACCGTTACGGCATCCGGATTCTTTTGCTCCTGCACCGGCGGCGCGATGGAAACGGAGGTGTCCGTGGTTTCTTTGGCGGAGCCCTCAGCAGGAGGGTTTTCTTCTTTCGCAGCAGGATTCGCCGGTTCCGAAATTGCGGGCGCTTTTTCCACGTCAACGTGGATGCTGCCCTTTGCTTTCTGCCCCACGACGACGATTGCGTAGGGACCATCCACAGAAGCCTCCACGGTAAATTCCGTCACGGTTCCATCTCCCTGATAGAGCGATGTTCCGTCCGGTGATGTGATCTTCATCTCCAGTGACCCTTTCACCGTCTCGAAGAAAATTTTAAGCGTATCACCCTGCTTCAGCTCCAGGGTGTGGGTGTCGGTGCCGTTCATGGTTTCGACATCCAAGTGGTAGGAATCCGCGTTCTTTGTGCTGCTGCCGTCAAAGGTGGAGTTGGACGCACACCCGGTAAGAGACAGCAGGAGGGCACAGACGGTTATAATGATAATGAAAAATTTTTGCTGTTTCATAATGGTTTCCTTTCCGGATTCAGATTTGGTTTGATGGAACATGATCATGTTGCTATTTCTTATCCATATTCATCCGAATCACATTAAAAAGGTTTGACAGCAATATGCACGCCAATGCGATTGCCAATGGTGTCGTGGTCTCATTTCCGTCAAAAATGCTGATGCACAGAAAGATTGCACCTGCTGCGATCAAACCCAAACTTGCTATGATGAATAGTTTATTCAGTATTTCTTTCATTTCATTTTCTCCTTCCGATTTCTTTGCCTTCTATCAACCACAGTTAAAAATCATGGTTTCAATTCTTACAATGTCTTTACCATCTGCATTTCCCGGAATTGTCTTCCGGGAAACAAGTACGCAACCTCTTTGATCTCTTCAAAACCAATATCAGCGTACATCCCGCGCACGACCGCGTTATCCAAAGACACGCTGATATACAACTTCTCGGCGTTGTGCTTTTTCTTAAAATAGTCCAGAAAAGCCACGACCGCCTGTTTGCCATATTTATCGCCGCCCAAGATAGCGGAATGTATGCCGCTTGTATTCCCGGTACGGCGTGCCGAATGTTTCCTCCAGATACCGTTCCTCCTGCAAAATCTGTAAATGCAGCATCACAATGGCAAACACCGTAAGCGGCACGGTC
>JAXECZ010000088.1:0-9699 GCA_034104845.1 Faecousia sp.
AGGTTGGTAGCCTTGTTCTCCAGGGTGTTCAGACCTCTCTGCAGAGCGGGAGCGGTGGACTTGTAGGTAGCCTGCTGACGACCGTTTTTCACCAGCTGATTAAAAGTAGGCATCTATTTTCTCCTTTCTTTTGTTCTCGCCCTTGGGGCGGGTATCTATTCTACGGATAAATCCGGTAGAACCAACGATGTCAGTCAACCGTAGCCGCCGCTGCCGCGCCAACCTCGATATGACAGGCGTGTCCCAGATCCGCCATGGAGCGGACATAGGAATATGGGATCCCTTGCGACGTGCACAGCGCTTCCAAAGGCTCGGTCACTGCCGGGTCCGCATCCTGTGCCAGAAAAACCTGACGGGCGGTGCCGCTGAGGATGGCCTTTTTCAACTGCTTGGCTCCCACCACGACTTGTTTGGAGCCAAAATCGGGCGTTTTGCCGCAGTTGGGGATCATACAATCATTCTTCGTAACCATACAGGTTGTATTATACGCATTTTTCTGAAATTGTCAACAAAAATATGAGGAAAACTTTTGCTATTCTGCTATAATGCTTTGCTTTTCCGGCATAAAGGCCGGATGTTTCCCATGGATGAACAGATGGTTCTATATAAAGCGCAGCACATCTCCGGTTGAATGGCAAATTGGAATTTCCCTATGCGCCGCCGCTACGCATCCGGGCCAGGAGGATCTTTCCCCGGTCTTTCAGCCATTTCTTCTGTTCCCGGTAGTCCGGCAGCACCGCTTCCACCTCTTCCCAGAAAGCGGCGGAGTGGTTCATCTGCTTCCGGTGGGCAAGCTCGTGTACGATCACATAGTCCACTACCTCCGGGGGAGAAAGCATCAGCAGGCAGTTGAAATTCAGATTGCCCATGCTGGAACAGCTGCCCCATCGGCCAGTCTGGTTCCGGATGGTAATGCGCCCATAGCTGACCCCCATCCGCCGGGCAAATTCCCTGACCCGTGGCGGAATCACCTGCAGAGCCTTATCCGCCAGCGCCCGGATATCCTCCATGGATAGAGGGTCTTCCTCCCCTGCCCGGTTGGCGTTTTCCACCTGGGCAAGGTGCTTCTCGATCCAGGCAGATTTCTCCTGCAAAAATCGGTCTATTTCCTTCTTCGGCAGGCGAAGCGGCGCCCGCACCAGAAGACTGCCGTCAAGCCTGATTTGCAGGCTCATGGTTTTCCGATTGCTTCGGACAACGGTGAAATTCCATTGGCTCATCCGTTTTCACACTCCACTCCATCGATGGAGCGAATGTCCTCGATGGCAAATTCCTGTCCGTCCTCCAATACCACGGTGCGGCGGTACAGGTCTATTTTTTTCACAATTCCTTCTATCCAAAGAAAGCTGCCTCCCGCTTTTCGTTCATCCGGCCGGTAGCACAGGAAGTGAATCTGCCCCATCCGGCCCAGATGGCCGGCAAGGAATTGCAGCTTCCGGTTTAGCAGCTCCTTGCCGCTTTCGTCCAGAAAGGTCTCCGCCTCCGTCAGCCGGGCGCTCTCCTCAAGCACCTTTTCATAGCCCACCAGCGCCGCGAAGGGAGAAAACTGTGCCCCCCGGTCCACCATGGACATCCGGGCATGGCGACCGGAAACGGGCCGGGATAGGTGGAGGATGTCGTCATAGTCATGGCAGGCCATGATAATCTCCTTTCACGCCTTGTGGCCGCCGATCTGGCCATTGCGGGCCCTGGTGGTGGCCCCCTCTTCCAAATCCATGCCGCGAAAAATGGCGTTTTTCCCGTATTTTCGTTTGATGCCCAGCATAGCCCTTTGGCGGCGCTTTTCCCGCTCCAGGGCCGCGTCCTCCCGCTGCTGGGCCTGCAAATCCATAAACAGATCCAGCTGCTGAAACTCCGAATCCGGCAAAGCGGCGTCCTCCCGCTCCAAAAAATTGGCGGAAATGCTCAGCCGCCGCACCAGCAGCATGGGGTTGGCAATCCGGTCAAAGAGCTCCATCACCGCCTCCATGATCCGGCGGCTGGAGGACATGGGCCGGTCCAGATTTACTGTGCCGTGGGAATGCTTGGGGATCCGGCGGCCATAGTGGTCCGTCACCACCGGCCCGGTGTAGGCGTCACTGATCTCCGGCCGGGTGAGATTCTCAATATCATAGCCAATCGTTAGGGTAAGCTGCCGGGTCACCAGGCCCTTGTCCACCAAATCCATGGCCAGCTGCTCCGCCATCTCCCGGGCCACCAGCCGGGCTTTTTCGTAAGGATAGGGTTCGGTGAGCACCTGACCGGAGCAAACGGAATTGGTTTCCGGCTTGTAGGCCTTGATGTTTGCAATGGTGCAGGGCTCATAGCCCCAGGCGTGGTCGATGAGCAGCTCCGCATTCACGCCGAAAATGGAATAGAGCAGCTCCTCATTGTAAAAATCACCGCTTCCGCCCAGGGAACACCGGGCGATATCCCCCATGGTGTAAAGCCCCCGCTTTTCCAGCCGTTTGGAATAGCCCCGGCCCACCCGCCAGAAATCCGTCAGAGGGCGGTGATCCCACAGAAGCTGCCGGTAGGAAAGCTCATTCAGCGCCCCGATCCGCACCCCTCGCTCATCCGGCTCCATATGCTTGGCCACAATATCCATAGCCACCTTGCAAAGGTACAGATTGGTGCCCACCCCGGCGGTGGCGGTGATTCCGGTGGCTGCAAGCACCTGACGGATAAGCAGCTCGGCAAAGCCCCGGCCATCCACGCCGTAGGTTTTTAAATAGGGCGTGGCATCGATGAACACCTCGTCGATGGAGTAGACATGGATGTCCTCCGGAGCCACATATTTCAGATACAGCTCGTAGATTTTGGAGCTGACCTCCACATACCGGGCCATCTGGGGCGGAGCCACAATGTAGTCCACCGCCCAGTCCCGGTGCCGCTCCAGCAGGTCGGCATCGGTGCTTTTTTCGGTGAGCTTACGCCCAGGGGCCCTCATCCTCCGAAAGGCATTCACCTCCGCCACCTTCTGCACCACCTCGAAGAGCCTGGCCCGTCCGGGGATGCCGTAGGCCTTCAGGGAGGGGGACACCGCCAGGCAGATGGTCTTCTCCGTCCGGCTCTCGTCCGCCACCACCAGATTGGTTTTCAAGGGATCCAGCCCCCGCTCCACGCACTCCACCGAGGCATAGAAGGATTTTAAATCGATGGCCACATAGGTCTTTTCCATGGCTTGTCCCCTCACCTCATTCCATCCGTTTGATTGTCGCCTCTTTATTATAGAACATCTGTTCTAATTTGTCAAGCCACGGAAAGATATGGCATTATGGAAATAATATCATTAATTTTGTAATTTATACTTGACATTATGTAAATAATATGATAGGATACCGCCGTCCAGAAAAAACAGATTGAGAGGGCACCCATATGAATTACTATTTGCTTGGCATCATTTTCGGCATCGCCCTTTCCTTGGGTGCCTTTCTTCTGGCCTGCTTCATCCACAAAAAGCGGCACCCCAGCACCGGCAAATACGACGAGCGGCAAACCCTTGGCCGGGGCAGAGCCTTTCAGGCGGGGTTCTTCACCCTGCTGATTGCCGGAGCCATCTGCAACATCTGGGATTACGTCTCTCCTCTTCCCGGAGGCAGCTTTCTGTGGAACATCGGCGTTCTGCTGTTGGGGGTGACGGTGTTCGCGGTGACTGCCATCCACTTTGATGCCTATGTTGGCATGTACGACAACCCCCGGCGCTTCCTCACCATGGGAGCCTGTTTTACCCTTGCCATGGGTCTGAGCGCCGTTTCCAATTTTCACAGTGACCGTCCGTTTCAGCGGAATCTGGGCATCCTCAACCTGGGCGTAGGGCTGATGTGGATCATCATTGTGGCCGCCCTGCTGCTCCACCGCAGAAGTATGCAAAAGGAGGAGGAATGAAAAATCTCCATTTAAAGGCCGCGAGAGCCGCCATGGATTTGTCCCAGGAGGCCCTGGCCCAGCAGGTTGGGGTATCCCGGCAGACCATCAACGCCATCGAAAAGGGCGACTACAATCCCACCATCAAGCTCTGCCTTGCCATCTGCCATGTGCTGAACAAGACCTTGGACGAGCTCTTTTGGGAGGAGTAAATCCCGCCCCCCCCGCCTCACATAGCAAACAGGCAAATTCCAATTTGTCTTTTTGGGAGCAAAGCGAATAACCATATGATACATCACACAAGGAGGTTCCTATGAAACAATTCTTCTGTCTTCTCCTCTCCGCCCTGCTGCTACTGTCCTTTGGTGCGGCTGCCTTTGCCGACCTGGAGGGAGAGCCCCAGCAGTGCGTTGATCTGAGCCTGGGGTGCAGCCCCTCCACCGGCTACGGCTGGACTGCCGCATCTTCTGACGAGGAAATCGCCTATGTGCAGGAGCTGGGCATCACCACCCAGGAAGAGGACGCACATCTGGTGGGTGCTCCCGCCGTCGCCTCGCTTCGCATCTGCGGCTCAGCCCCCGGCGAGACGGAAATCACTTTCGCCTATGCCCGCTCCTGGGAAGAGGAAAACCCGGTGATTTCCTTTACCATCCCCGTCACCGTGGATGAGGGGCTGAACGTCATCACCGGCTCCGAAATTGCCCTGCCCCGGGAAACGGGAACCGGCTGGAGCTTTGAAATGCAGCAGGGGGACGTGCTGGAAATCGAAGATCAGGGCGGCGACGAGGGTGACCAGGTTTTTAATCTCCGGCCCCTGAAGGACGGACTGGAGGAAATTACCTTTACCCTGTTTTCTCTGGAGGGTCAGCTCCCCGGCTGCTTTGTCTATCGGGTGCGCTGCCAGGATCAAGCCCTGACCGTCTATGAAATCGAATACCGGCAGGAGGCCGCCGGCACTGCCTTCGCCCCGGAATTCCTGTTCTCCACCACGGATTTTGAGGGCAACACGGTCACGGAGCAGGTTTTCGCCGGGCATAGTCTCACCGTTCTGAATTTCTGGGAGCCCTGGTGCGGGCCCTGCGTGGCAGAGATGCCGTTCCTGGAACAGCTCAGCCAGGAATACGCCAACAAGGGTGTCCAGGTCATCGGCGTGTTCGCCACCCCGGACGCGGACGAGGAGGTACAGGCCACTCTGGACAAAACCGGGGTAACCTATCCCATTTTGCGCTACGTCCGGGAATTCGGCGCCCTGCAAACCGGCTATGTGCCCACCACCGTGGTCATCGACGGCACCGGCGCCATTGTATATGGCCCTGTGGCCGGGGCGCTGAACTACGCCGGCTGGTGCGCTCTGATCGAGGAGCTGCTATGAAAAAGAATCTTCCCGCCTGGCTGACCATGGCGGCGGCTTTGGTTCTGATCGTCCTTGGCATCGTGCAGAAGCAGCCTGCCCAGGTTCTTGCCAAGGCCATCCGGGTATGCATGGAGTGTGTGGGCATTGGATAAGAAACGTTTTGGCATCCTAGCCGCCGCCTCCCTCCTGCAAAACGCCAATTTAAAGGGCTTCTTCACCGGAAAAATCTACCAGGGGCCCATAAAAAACGTGTGTGTCCCCGGCTTGAACTGCTATTCCTGCCCTGGAGCGGTGGGCTCCTGCCCCATCGGCTCTTTGCAGGGCTTTCTCTCCGGGCTGAAATTCCGCTTTCCCTACTATGTGGTGGGTCTGCTGCTGTTTTTCGGGGCGCTGCTGGGCCGGGCGGTTTGCGGCTTTCTATGCCCCTTTGGCCTTTTCCAGGAGCTTCTGAACCGCATTCCCGGCATTCCCAAGAAAAATCATTTTAAGTGGGACAGACCGCTGCGGTATCTGAAATATGCCATTCTGGTGCTGCTGGTGATCGTGCTGCCCATGTGCTTCGTTCTGACCCCGTTCTTCTGCAAATACCTCTGCCCCTCCGGGACTCTGGCAGGAATTCTTCTTGCCCTCCGGGACGGCATGGTACGGGCCCAGCTGGGAGGCATTTTCCTGTGGAAGGCTTTCCTGCTGGTGGGGATCGTGGGTGTGTGTCTTGTCATCTGGCGGCCGTTCTGCAAATACCTGTGTCCTCTTGGCGCGATTTATGGACTGTTCAACAAATTTGCCCTCTGCCGCATGGATCTGGACGAAGAGAAATGCATCCGCTGCGGCAAATGTGCAAGGGAATGCCGCATGTGTGTGGAGCCCAGCAAGACTCCCAACAGCCCCGAATGCATCCGCTGCGGCGACTGCGTAAAGGCCTGCCCCACAAAGGCGCTGAAATTGGGCTTCAAGCATCCGAAAGCTGCAAAAGCACAAGGGAAGCAGCATAAAACATCGTAAAATTTCTCGTTGATTTTTTCGAAGTTTTCGGGTATACTGGTTTCAGAAAGGAGGCTTTCAATATGCCGAATATCAAGCCCGTCTCTGACCTTCGCAATTACGGAGAGGTTCTGCGGGATGTCGCCGTAGGCCAGCCCGTCTTTCTGACCAAAAATGGTCATGGACGCTATGCTGTTCTGGATATGGAAGAATACCGTCAATACGAGATTCTGCTTGCCAAAGAAAAGCTGCTGAACGAATTGGAAGCCGGTCGCCACAGCGGAGAAACCACCGGCTGGCTGGATGCCGACGCTGTGTTCCAGGAGCTTGAGAAAAAGCCGGATGGCGCCTGATTTCTGCTTATTTCGGTTTCACACGGCTATGAGAGCGCAGAGTTCATTAACAAACCAGCCCCTGTGGAAGCGTTCCTTAATCAGAAAAAGAATTATTTAGCTCATCAGAGATATGATTTGACCCTTTCCGCATCAAAACGGAAAGGGTCTTGCTTTATTCCTCCAGCAGGCACACCGCGTGGCAGGACATGCCCTCTCCGCTTCCGGTGAAGCCCAGATGCTCCTCGGTGGTGGCTTTTACGTTCACTCTTGATTTCTCAATTTCCAGCGCTTCGGCGATGTTTTCCGCCATGGTGGGAATGAACTCCTTCAGCTTGGGCTTTTGGGCGATCATGGTCACATCGATGTTGCCCACCCGGTATCCCGCGGCGGCGATTTTCCGTCCCACCTGCCTCAGAAGCTCCATGGAGTCTGCCCCCTTGTAGCGCTGGTCGGTATCCGGAAAATGATAGCCGATGTCCCGCAGGGCTGCCGCTCCCAAAAGTGCATCCATCACCGCATGGAGCAGCACGTCCGCATCGGAGTGGCCGTCTAAACCCAGCTCGTAGGGAATCTTCACCCCGCCCAAAATCAAATCCCGTCCCGGCACCAGCCGGTGCACATCATATCCGTGTCCGATTCTCATACTCTCTCCTCCAACAGCAGTTCGGCAATTTTCAAATCCATGGGGGTGGTGACCTTTATGTTTTCCTCGTCCCCCTCCACGATCTTCACGGACATACCCATAAGCTCCACGGCGGAGCAGTCGTCGGTGACGCTGGCTCCCTCCGCCTCCGCCTTTTTCAGAGCGCCGCGCAGCAGGTCAAAATCAAACACCTGGGGGGTCTGCACCGCCCGGAGGCTATCCCGATCCGGAGTGGCCATTACCAGTCCGCTTTTCACCACCTTGACGGTGTCTTTCACCGGAACGGCCGGGGCGGCGGCACCATAGCTGTGGGCCGCCCGGACGGTGCGGTCAATCACCGCCTGGGTGATCAGCGGTCTGGCCCCGTCGTGGATGGCGGCCAGCTTCACATCCTTGGACAGACTGTTCAGCCCCAGCCACACGGACTCCTGCCTGGTTTTTCCTCCCGCCACCACAGCTTTCACCTTGTCCATTTTGGCGCAGAGGGCGGAAATGGGCCGGATCAAATCCTCCCGGGTGACGATCACAATCTCGCGGATGGCGTCGCACTGCTGGAAGGCCCGGACGGTCCGCACGATCATGGGCTCTCCCCTTAGCTCCGCCATCACCTTGTCGATGCCGCCCATCCGGGTTGCCGAACCCGCCGCCACGATCACCGCAGCGCATTTTTGCAGCGGCAGCGCCTTCCGGCCCGCCTTGGTCAGCTTGGAAATGTCCACAGGTCACAGCTCCTTTACGATTTTCTTGAAGCACTCGCCCCGAACCATAAAATTCTTAAACTGGTCAAAGGAGGCGCTGGCCGGACTCATGAGCACAATGTCCCCCGCCCGGGCGGCTACGGCGGCGGCGCGGACGGCGCTTTCAAAATCACCGCAGCTCACAATTTCCGGCTGCTCCATTCCCGTCCGCTCCACGGCGGCACGAATCTTCCCGGCAGTGGCGCCGCAGAGGAAGAGCTTACGCACATGCTCACAGATTTCCGGCCCCAGCACATCATAGGGGATGTGCTTGTCGTAGCCTCCGGCGATGAGGATCACCTTTTGCGAAAAGCTTCGCAGCCCGGCGATGGTGCGGCTGGGAGAGGAGGCGATGGAATCATTGTAGAATTTCACTCCGTCTTTGATTCGCACCAGCTCGATCCGGTGCTCCACGCCGCCAAAATTCCGGGCCACCCGGCATATGGCCTCATTGCTCACCAGTCCGTCCACAGCAGCAATGGCAGCCATGTAATTTTCCACATTATGAGTTCCGGGAATGAGAATATCCGCCGTTTCCAGGATTTTTTCTCCCCGGCGGAAGATAACGCCATCCTCCTCCCAGACGCAGTTGGTTTTCCCTTTCCGGGAGAAGAAATGGGTCTGCCCAGCTCCGGCAAAGGAGGCGGTGATCGCATTGTCCCCGTTCAATACCAGCAGATCGCCGGGATTCTGGAAGCGGAAAATGTTCTTTTTCGCCTCCACATATTCTTCCATATCCTTGTGGACATCCAGATGGTTGGGGGCCAGATTGGTGACCACCGCCCGCTGAGGACTCCGCTTCATATCCATCAGCTGAAAGGAGCTGAGCTCCACCACCGCGTAGTCCTCCTTTTTCATCTGCGGGCACAGAGGCAGCAGGGGTGTGCCGATATTGCCCCCCAGCCAGACGGTTTTCCCCTCCGCCTTCAGCATCTCGGAAATCAAGGTGGTGGTGGTGGTTTTTCCGTCGGAGCCGGTGACGGCAATCAAATGGCAGGGCGCCACCTCAAAGAACACCTCCATCTCGGAGGTGATCCTCGCCCCTCTCCGGCGCAGTGCCTCAATGGCCGAGTTGCCAGGGTGCATGCCCGGAGTGCGGAACACCACATCGGCCTCCACACCCTCCAGATAACCCTCCCCCACCTGCAGGCGGCAGCCGGACTGCTCCAAAAACAGCACCTCGTCATCCAGTTTTTCCCGGGGGGTCTTGTCGCAGCCGGTGACCTGGCAGCCGAATTCCAGCAGCAGCCGCACCAGAGGCCGGTTGCTCACCCCCAGGCCCAGCACAGCCACCCGCTTTCCTCTTAGGGCTTCAAAATAACGTTCAAACTCGTTCATATGTGCCTCCACCTTTGTAGAGATATAAGATATGAGATATAAGATATTTCCTAAACATCGTAAGCAGATCAATAAAACCACCCTTGTTTGGTTGCTGTTTTGCCAATTACAAAAGAATGATCTGGGGTTCTGATTATAATATCTTATATCTTGTATCTTATATCTCATATCTTTTCTTCCGATGCAGCCGGTTTAAGCCGGTTCGTACGTTTCAGTATACCCTTTTCAAAAAGATTTTTCAAGGGGATTTGACAATTGGCCCGCTTTGGGTTAGAATAATTCCCGCAGCGAGGGTTGGACAGCCGCGGATGGGAACCGAAAGGGCCCAGATGAGGAAAGTCCGGGCTCCACAGGGCAGGGATAACGGGTAACGCCCGCCGAGGGAAACCTCAGGACAAGTGCAACAGAGAGATACCGCCCCGCGTCAGCGGAGCAAGGGTGAAAAGGTGCGGTAAGAGCGCACCC
>JAXECZ010000092.1:0-12172 GCA_034104845.1 Faecousia sp.
GGATGAACAGAACGGGCTTGCCGGCGTGACCGTAGACCTTGAATTCCATGTCCCGGTTCAGGTGGCTGCTGTAGTGCTTGTAGTAGCGAATTTCCATTGGCTTCTCTCCTAATTTCTATGTTGGGGGCGAAGTGGTTGCCCCAAATTACAGTCCCAGGCAGTCCATGAAAATAGGGATCTGCTTTTCCCAGGAGGCCTCGGAATGGGTGCCGCCGGGGACGATCCGCATGGCCAGGTTCACCCGCTTGGTCATCAGCAGGTGGGCAGTGGAGATCAGCGCCTCCGCGTTGGCGGCGTGGTTGAACATTTCCAGCTCACCATAGTCCATGTAAATGCAGGTATCCCGCCGGATGTGGGCCCGGGCGATCATTTCCAGCACCTTGCCGGAGGCAACCCAGAGGCTGGGGCTCAGACAGGCGGCCCGCTGGAACACATGGTTGTAGGTGGTTGCGGCGTACATGGCCATCAGACCGCCCATGGAGGAACCGGCAACGATGGTGTTGCAGCGGTCAGGCAGGGTGCGGTAATTCTTGTCGATGTAGGGCTTCAGCTCCTTGACCATCCAGTTCATGTAAACATTGCCCTTGCCCCGGATTTTTCCCAGGGAGGAATTTTCGTAGTTCAGGGGGGAGTACTCCACCAGCCGGCGATCTCCCTCGTGATTGCATTCCACGGCGACAATGATCAGGTCTTTTTTGCTCTCCTCCATGAATTTGTTCATGCCCCAGGATTTGCCGTAGGTGGCATCCTCGTCGAAGAACACATTGTGTCCATCGAACATATACATCACGGGATAGCGGCGGTCGGGATCTTTTTCATAGGATTCCGGCAAATAGATGTAAGCGGTGCGGGGGGTATCTCCGGATAATTTGGGAATGGTCACATTCCACTTTTTGACCATGATCCAGATCTCCTTTTTCATATTTGTTAATTGTGATATAAATCAAAGAACAGTATACCCGTTTCTTCACTGCTTGTCAACAGAAAATTCCCAAAATGTTTCCCCACAAAAATCATCCGCCCACATGGGACGGACAATTCGTGAATAATATACAAAATAACAAGAATGAATATGTAAAAACTCACAATTCGCGGGGAAGAGTCCTGGCTTATGCAATCTGTCGAAATCTATGGGAGCATCCGAGGGCTCACAGCTTGTGGAATCGGGGCTTTCTTCCCTCAAAGGTGCAAACATAGCCGAAAATCTCTTTCAGCACCTGGCAGGCCTCCCGGCTGTACTGTCCCACCCGGTTCGCCTGGTGGGCATCGGAGCCGATGGTAACGATTTCCCCGCCCAGCTCTTTGAAACGCCGGAAGTAATCCGGGGTGGGGAGGAAGCCGCCGCACCGATCCATTCCGCTGGTGTTCAGCTCCAAACCCTTTCCCTTGGCTGCAAGGATGCGGAGGATTTCATCGATGATCTCCCGGTGGTCTTCATAGGGCAGGGGCGTTTTTACGGGGCTGCCCGCTCCTTTGTGCAGGTAAGTCATGTGGGACAGCACATCGAATTCCTCATGGAGCCGAACGCAGTTCAGCATGGTCTCGAAATACCGCCGCTGAGCCTGCCAAAGGGTTTTTCCCTGCCAATATTCCTGAAAATACACATCGATGTCGTCCACAAAGTGAATGGAGCCCAAAACGAAATCGTAGTCCCGCTGCCTTAGCTCCCGGTGCATCCGCTCCTGATTGTCCTCATACAGGCCGTATTCCACTCCCCGGCGAATGGTCAGTCCGGGGATTTCCAGCTCATCGTATTCCCGGCTGTAGGCCTCCAGGTCAAAGAGCATGGTCTGCTCCTTTTCTTTGCGGAGAAAATCCCGGTGGTCGGTGAAGCAGATTTCTTTTAGTCCGGCGTCAGCGGCAGCCTGGGCCATTTGCAGGCCGGTGTCGTGTCCGTCGAAAGAGACTCTGGAGTGCATATGAAAATCAAACATGATGGATCTCCTCCCAAAATTGACGGAATGCGGTGGGCAGGGCGGCCTGGGCCTGGATTTCCCCGGCGGTGAACCATCGGAAATCCCCGGTCATTTCGGATACCTCCAGATAGAACCCCCGCAGATTCCATTGAATGTGTGTAAAAATGTGCTTCCGTTCCACCTGGCGCAGCAGCTCCCGTGGGTGAATCCCCATCTGCTCCAGAGCGTCCAGCGCCTGCCCCGGCTCCAGCTTTCCGGGAAGGTTGGGAAATTCCCAGAGTCCGGCAAGCAGACCCCGATTCGGCCGCTTATGCAGGGCGAAGGAACCGTCGCAGGAGAGGATGAACACCGTCCGATCCTCCTGCCGCTTGGGCTTTTTGGGGGCCTTTACCGGCAGCGTTTCTTCGCATCCCTCCAAATGGGCCCGGCACAGGGAGGCGCAGGGGCAGCTTTCGCATTTGGGCTTCCGGTTGGGCCCACAGAGGGTGGCTCCCAGCTCCATCAGTGCCTGGGTAAAGTCCCCGGCGTTTTCAGGATAGATTTTTTCCAGAGCGGCGGCAACCTTTTTCCTGGTTTCCGGCTGGTCGATGGGAGAAAAGTCCTTTGTCAGCCGGGCGCAGACCCGGAGCACGTTCCCGTCCACCGCAGGTGTGGGCAGATGGAAGGCAATGGATGCGATGGCGCCGGCGGTGTAGGCACCGATGCCGGGCAGGGACAGAATCTCCGGGAGCGTCCGGGGAAAAGCCCCGCCGTACCGGTTCATGATTTCCAGGGCGGCTTTTTTCATGTTCCGAACCCGGCTGTAGTAGCCCAATCCCTCCCAGAGCTTGTGGAGCTTATCATCGCTGCAAAGAGAAAGGGCCTGAATGGTTGGAAGCTCCTGCAAAAAACGGGCATAATAGTCCTTGACGGCCTCTACACGGGTCTGCTGCAGCATGATTTCGGAAACCCAGATGTGATAGGGATCCCGATCCTCTCTCCAGGGCAGTGCCCGTTTGTTTTCGCCGTACCAGGGCAGCAGCACCGCCGGAAGCGCGGCTGGGATGGTGTAGTGTTCCACGGCGCTGCCTCCTTTCTGCATTCTTCTCCCTATTTTACAGAGAGGCAAATCCCTTGTCAAGCGGGAATGGAGCATCTATAGTACATACATTCTCATTCCGGAGGAATCATTCATGGGCAAACTGGTCTTGCTGCTGATGCTTTTGCTTCTCGTTCCCGCCGCAGGGGCGGAGGATGTGTCGGGGGAAAGCAGCGTTCTTTCTGCCGACGGCATCCCGGAGTGCTCCATGCTTTTTGATATGGATATGGAAACGTCCCAGCGCTGCGGGGAGAACGCCGCCCTGCGCCTTTTCGGGGAAGAGGGGATTGCCGGGCTGTATTTCATCTTTGATAAAGAATACGACAGCCTCACGGTGACGGCGGAGCCCTCCGGAATGGAGGCGGTGCTGTCCACAGGCGGGATACTCCATGATTATGTGGATTTGCAGGAGGTGTTCGGCCATGTGCCACAGGCGGTGACGGTGACCTTTTCCTCCGGCGAGGCGGCGCTGAATGAGCTGCGGCTGTTTTCCCCTGGGGCGCTTCCCGGCTGGGTCCAGCGGTGGAACACCATTCCGGAGGGTGGGGCGGATCTGCTGCTGCTCTCCACCCACGGCGACGATGAGCAGCTGTTTTTCGCGGGGCTGCTGCCCTGGTATGCCGGAGAGCAGGGAAAACGGGTGCAGGTGGTGTATTTTACCGACCATCGGAATTTGACCTCCTGCCGGGTTCATGAGATGCTGGACGGCCTCTGGGCGGTGGGGGTGCGGGACTATCCCGTCTTCGGCCCCTACGACGATTACTATACCTTTGACCGGGAGGATGCCTACCGCTATTATGAGCAGTCCGGCCATCCCCGGCAGGAGCTGCTGGGCTTTGTGACGGAGCAGCTGCGCCGCTATCGCCCGCTGGTGGCGGTGGGGCACGATCCTGCGGGGGAGTATGGCCATGGGATGCATCAGCTGACGGCGGACCTATTAATGGAGGCGGTGAAAATCAGCAGCGAGCCGGACACGTTCCCGGAGCAGGACGAGCGGTATGGCTCCTGGCTGGTGCCGAAAACCTATCTCCACCTCTATCCGCAGAATCGTATCACTATGAACTGGGATATCCCCTTGACGAATTTCCAGGGCTTGACGGCCTATCAGCTCACCAAGCAGAGGGGCTTTCCCAGCCATGCCAGCCAAATCGAGGACTTTGCCTGGTATTTCCGGGGAGCGGATCTGGCCTCCCAGGTGGCGAAATACAGCCCCTGCCAGTATGGCCTTTATCAAACGTCGGTGGGCACGGATGCCCAGGGCGGAGACTTCTTTGAGCATTTGGAGGCGTTCCGGAAGGAGTCCGCCGGTGGAGCCGCTGCCCCACGGGCAATGGAGCAGCCAGCCCAGGCAGTTTTCCCCCGGCAGCCGGAGGAAACAAGAGCTGAGCCGGAGACGCAGAGCCTGGCGGAGCGGAACTGGCTGATTCTTCCCGCTGTGGGAACGGCAGCTCTGACAGTGCTGACCCTTTGCCTCAGCCTGCCCTCCTCCAAAGAAAAATCTTGATTTTTTCAGAAAAAACACTTGCATTTTTGGAAAGGCTATGCTATTATACTCTGGCACTCAGAAATGCAGTGTATGCGCCGGTAGCTCAGTTGGATAGAGTGACTGACTACGAATCAGTAGGTCGGGGGTTCGAGTCCCTTCCGGCGTACCAAGAGAGGGAACACCGTCCGGTGTTTCCTCCTTTTTTCTATGCGGCAGCAGTGTCGGAATTATAATTTATGCAGAAAGGAAGAAGAAGCATGAAAGAAGAACTGGAAAAGCTGACTGAGCAGGTGATGCGAAACGGTCAGGCCATGCTCAGTGGGCTGAAGTCGGAGACCGACCGGCTTTTGGATGAGGCCGTCAGCCTGATGGACGACCGGGACAAGAAAAAGGCCTGGTCCGGCATTGATTCCATTCAGCTGGCTGCCGCGCCGGAACGGATCGTTCCCGGCTGCATTGTTCTGGAGGGCGGCGCTTTTCGTGGCTGCTATACCTCCGGTGTGCTGGATGTGCTGATGGAAAACGGCATCAATCTGCAAACCACCATCGGCACCTCCGCCGGTGCGCTGAACGGCTATAACTATGTGGCGGGAGAAATCGGCCGGGCCGCCATGATCAATCTGGGCTACCGGCATGACCGGCGCTACATCGGCCCCCGCACTCTGGCAAAGAACCGGGGAGTCGTGGGCTTTGATTTCCTCCTGGATGAGGTGGAGGATGAGATCCCCTTTAACCGGGAGCGGTTTGAGGATCCCCGCCGCCGCTTTTTGGTCACGGTGACCAATTGTGAAACCGGACAGGTGATCTACTGCGAAAAGGGTGTGACGCCGGATTTCCAAAAGGCGGTTCAGGCCAGCGCCTCCATGCCCTTTGTGTCCGAGATGGTGGAGGTGGATGGGGTGCCCTGCCTGGATGGGGGCTGCGCCGTGAAGATCCCATACCGCTGGGCCCTGGACAATGGCTTCGAGAAAATTCTGGTCATCCGCACCCGGCCCCAGGTCTACCGGCGGCCGCCGGAGGGCAGGCAGTTTCTGGAGCTGTCCGAGCGGTTTTATAAGAATTATCCCAAGCTGGTGGAGCTGCTGAACAGCCAGAGTGAGCAGTATAACAACGCCTGCCGGGAGCTGGAGGAATTGCAGCAGCAGGGCAGGCTGATGATGCTCTGCCCCTCCGGCTCCATCAGTGTTTCCGTGTTGGAGGGAGATATGGAGCGCTTAGGCGGCCTGTATTTGCTTGGCCGCGCCGACGCCAAGCTCATGCTGCCCCAGATTCGAGCCTATTTCGGCCTGACAGAAGCATAATACAATTTCGTATCTGCATATACCGGGCCGAATGATATGCACATAGAGAAAAACGATACCTTGAAGCAGAAAAATGCCCGCTGTACTCGGTACAACGGGCATTTTCCAATAGAAAGAAGAGAGGTAGAAAAGAGGATCTACAGATAGAAAGGAAGCGGCTCACGGCTTCCGCCGCCTTTCTTGATGATAGGATAATCCTGGATTATGACGGGAGTATAAACAACGATCAAACAAATTGCAACAAAATTGTGCCGGAAGTGTCAGATTGCCTGAATCCTTTTGAGATAGGCCACCGCATCCATATGACCGTGGAAGGAAAGCTCCATACCAGAACCATCATCCTGAATGATGTGAAGAAAGCCGTAAAGACCAATACCGGTTTGAATTTGGATTGCTTTGGTGCACCAAGAAAGGTTGACAGGCTCCGACAGGAAATCTGTCAACTTTTCTTTTCTGCGTGATTGCATAATCGATGATTTTGAAGTATAATAAAGGCAAGGAGGGATGTGTATGATTTACACGATGGACGAAATTAAAAAACGTGTTTTACCGGTCATTCAAAAGTACAACATCCCTGCGATGTACCTGTTTGGCTCCTATGCCAGAGGGGAAGCAACGGAGGAAAGCGATCTGGATTTCCTGGTGGATACTACGGGAACCAGTCTGACCTCTTTGCTGTCACTGGGAGCGCTGTACTGCGATCTGGAAGAAGTGTTTCAAAAAAGCATTGACCTGATTACGGTGCGTTCCGTTATGCAGAATGTGGAGACGGAGAGTGAACGCAGCTTCCGGGATACGGTCATACGGGAAAGGGTGAAGCTGAATGATGTCGCCTGATTTGCAGAGAATTCAGCACATCAAAGAGTATTGTATTGCCATCGGAAAGACCATTGCACGCTATGGAGATTCCTTTGAAATCTATGCGGCGGATGCGGATTTTCAAAGGTCTGTCAGCTTTTCTATATTGCAAATAGGAGAACTGAGCGGCGGGCTTTCGGCTGAGTACCGTCAGGCAACCGCGAACCGAGTCCAGTGGGGCCCTATGAAAGCTATGCGGAATCTGGTCGCTCATAATTACGGGAGAATGGATCAGGCAATTATCTGGGAAACCGCAACGGTGGATATTCCCGCGCTGCTTCAATTCTGCGAGGAGCAGTTATCCAAAAAATGATATCGAAAGTGTACACAACACACAAACCATTATCATCCGAACCTGGTTTTCCGAAGTGGGAGACGGGTTCGGATGATTTGTTTTCTTTGGCAGGTTCGAGGAAACCCATTTCCGAAACGGTGTGATCAAGCGTCCGGAATCAAAACCCAGAGGGCCAAGAAAAAAGAAACAGATTTCAGAAATATGAGAATTCACATATTTAGAATGAGCATCCAAGGAAATTGTCTCCCTGAGCCAAAAGGGTCCCCAAAGCCTTTCCATCAGCCGCTTTTTCCCCCGAAATGCGTGAGTGGAAGCGTCTTCTGCATCAAAAAGGCTGCCGCCAGCTCGGCGGCAGCCTGTGGGGTTACTGAGTTGCTTTCCTGTATGGTATCACATTGGGAGTGCCGATCGCTTGGAAAAGGCCGCGGCGCGGATCCACAAGTTGATCCTTTCCCTGCGTGGATCCGACGTGCACAAAACGGGATTTCCCTGTTTCCTGAAAAACCGGTGTCAGACGGTGCTTTTCGCAAGCAGCCCGTCAATGAACTGGGTGGCGGCTCTGGCGGAGCGGCCGCCCCGTCCCAGCGCAAAGCGTTCGGCAAGCATTTCCAGCTCCGCAGTATCCATGCACACGCCTTTTTCCTTCGCTAAATGCCGGACGATGCCCAGATATACGTCTTTGTTGGGCTTCTGAAAGGTGACCTGAATGCCGAACCGCTCGGACAGGGAGATGATCTCCTGCATGGTGTCGTTGCGGTGTACGTCGTCCCCATCCCGGCCGGAGAAGCTTTCCTTCACAAGATGGCGGCGGTTTGAGGTGGCGTAGATCACCACGTTGCGGCTCTTGGCGGAGACGCTGCCCTCTAAGATGGCTTTCAGAGCGCTGAAATTGTCGTCGTCTTTCTGAAAGCTCAGGTCGTCGATGAACAGGATGAATTTCAGCGGGTTGGTGTTCAGTTCATCGAGAATGGCGGGAATGGCATGAAGCTGCTCCTTTCGCACCTCCAGAATTCGCAGGCCCCGGTGGTGCAGCTCGTTGACCACCGCCTTGACGGTGGAGGATTTACCGGTGCCTGCGTCGCCGGTGAGCAGAATGTTGGCGGCGGGCTTGCCCTCGAGAAGAGCCACGGTGTTGTCCAGAATGATCTGCTGCTCCCGCTTATAATCGATGAGGGAGGAGAGCCGGGTCTGGTCGGGATTGATGACGGGGACGATGTGGTTTCCATCGCCGATGTAGAACATGATGTGCTTGGCGTAAATTCCATAGCCAAAGCGGTGAATATTGGCGCAGCGTTCGTGATAGCTGTCCACAATATTCAGCTGCTTTGTGGCGAAAACAGGAAGATATCCGTCCCAGTTAAGGCCTTCGCGCATATCCTCCGGGGTCAGGTCTGCCACAGCCTGCAGGATTTCCAGCTCCCGCTCCACCTGGTTCTCCATCTCGGGCCAGGGCTTCGCACCCTTTCCGATCATGCGGATGTAGGCGTTCTCGTCATTGTTGACGATGTGCTGGATATAGCCCGCCAGCGTTCGCTTTTCCGTGCCGTAGAGGGAGGAGACGAAGGCGGCATACTTGGAGACGGCCTGGGCGGTGCCGTTTTCCCGGCTGCTCAGGTAGTCCATCAAAGCGGACACCACCGGATCGCGGAGCAGCGCCCGGAAAATCGCCAGGGAACTCAGCCGGATGTGCAGTTCGTTCAGCTTCATACGTTCAGGATCGCACCCTTTGCACCGCTGGACACCAGGGCGGCGTAGCGCTTGAGGTAGCCGGACAGCTCTTTCTTCTTGGGGACAAAATTGGCCATACGCTGTGCCAGCTCCTCCTCGGAGATTTTCAGCTCCAGCTTATTGTTGGGAATGTCGATGGAGATAATATCGCCTTCTTGCACGATGCCGATGGGGCCGCCGGAAGCCGCTTCCGGGGAGACGTGGCCGATGCAGGCGCCCCGGGTCGCGCCGGAGAACCGGCCGTCGGTAATGAGAGCCACGGAGCCGCCCAGCCCCATGCCCATAATGGCGGAGGTGGGATTCAGCATTTCCCGCATACCGGGGCCACCCTTGGGGCCTTCGTAGCGGATGACCACCACGTCGCCGGGCTTGATCTTTCCCGCGTTGATGGCGGCCTGTGCTTCTTCCTCGCTTTCAAAGACCCGGGCGGGGCCCTCGTGCACCTGCATTTCCGGCAGCACCGCGCTGCGCTTGACCACGCTGCCCTCGGGAGCCAGATTGCCGTGAAGCACGGCAATGCCGCCGGTGGGGGAGTAGGGGTTTTCCACCGTGCGGATGACGGAGGTGTCGGTGTTCACGGCACTCGCGATGTTCTCGCCCAGGGTCTTGCCGGTGACGGTCATCACGGAGGTGTCCAGCAGATTCTTCTTGGTCAACTCCTTGAGCACGGCGTACACGCCGCCGGCGGCGTTCAGATCCTCCATGTAGGTGGGGCCTGCGGGGGCCAGATGGCACAGATTTGGCGTCACAGCGCTGATCTCGTTGGCCATGTCCAGGTTAAAGTCCACGCCGCACTCATTGGCGATGGCGGGCAGGTGGAGCATGGAGTTGGTGGAGCAGCCCAAGGCCATGTCGGCTGTCAGGGCGTTGCGGATGGAGGCGGCAGTCATGATATCCCGGGGGCGGATATTCCGCCGCACCAGCTCCATGATTTGCATACCGGCGTGCTTGGCAAGCTCGATTCTCGCGGAGTACACGGCGGGGATGGTGCCGTTGCCGCCAAGACCCATGCCCAGCACCTCCGTCAGGCAGTTCATGGAGTTGGCGGTGTACATACCGGAGCAGGAGCCGCAGGTGGGGCAGGTGTTTTTTTCGCAGTAGGTAAGCCGGGCTTCGTCAATTTTTCCGGCGGTGTAAGCGCCCACGGCCTCGAACATACTGGAAAGGCTGGTTTTTTTGCCGTCCACCCGGCCTGCCAGCATGGGGCCGCCGCTGACGAAAATAGCGGGGATGTTCACCCGGGCGGCGGCCATGAGAAGACCCGGCACATTCTTGTCACAGTTGGGCACCATGACCACACCGTCAAAGCCGTGGGCCTTCAGCATGGACTCGGTGGAGTCGGCGATCAGGTCACGGGTGACCAGAGAGTATTTCATACCCTCGTGACCCATGGCGATGCCGTCGCAGACGGCGATGGCGGGGAATACGATGGGGGTGCCGCCGGCCATGGCAACGCCCAGCTTCACGGCGTCCACGATCTTATCCAGGTTCATGTGGCCGGGGACGATTTCATTGTAGGAGCTGACCACGGCAATCAGGGGCCGCTGCTGCTCCTCCTCCGTCAGACCCAGGGCATGATAGAGGCTGCGGTGGGTGGCGTTCTGAGGGCCGTTCACGACCTTGTCTTTCATCATCATAGGCTATTCCTGCTTTCTGTATAGTTTCGGGGAATCCTTGTAGAGCGGGGGAAACGAAAATGTCATTGAGAACCGGTGTGCACCGGCTCCCAATGACACCGTTGGTAAATTAGTTGTTGATCAGCTTATCCTCGTCGCTCCAGCTGTACAGCTTGCGAACTTCCTCACCCACGATCTCGGAGGGGTGCTCGGCGGCCAGCTTACGCATGGCGTTGAAGTGAACCTGGGCACCGGCGCTGGACATATCCAGCAGGAAGTCCTTGGCGAAAGTGCCGTCCTGAATGTCGGACAGGATCTTCTTCATGGCCTTCTTGGTGTCTTCGGTGATGATCTTGGGGCCGGTGACGTAGTCGCCGTACTCGGCGGTGTTGGAGATGGAGTAGCGCATGCCGCTGAAGCCTGACTGGTAAATCAGGTCAACGATCAGCTTCATCTCGTGGATGCACTCGAAGTAGGCGTTACGGGGATCATAGCCGGCTTCGACGAGGGTCTCAAAACCGGCCTGCATCAGCGCGCACACGCCGCCGCACAGCACGGCCTGCTCACCGAACAGGTCGGTCTCGGTCTCGGTGCGGAAGTCGGTCTCCAGCACACCGGCCCGGGCACCGCCGATGCCCAGGGCGTAGGCAAGGCCGATGTCCAGTGCGTCGCCGGTGGCGTCCTGCTCCACGGCGATCAGGCAGGGCACGCCCTTACCGGCCTGATACTCGCTGCGGACAGTGTGGCCGGGCCCCTTGGGGGCGATCATGATGACGTTGACATCCTTGGGGGGCTTGATGCAGCCGAAGTGGATGTTGAAGCCGTGGGCGAAGGCCAGGGTCTTGCCGGCGGTCAGGTTGGGCTCGATGCTCTGCTTGTACAGGGCGGCCTGCTTCTCGTCGTTGATGAGGATCATGATGATATCGGCGGCCTTGGTAGCCTCGGCGGCGGTCATGACGGTCATGCCCTGAGCCTCAGCCTTGGCCCAGCTCTTAGAGCCGGTGTACAGACCAACGACGACGTTGACGCCGCTCTCCTTCAGGTTCAGTGCGTGGGCGTGACCCTGAGAGCCGTAGCCGATGATGGCCACGGTCTTACCGGCCAGCTTCTGAAGGTCACAGTCCTGCTGATAGAAAATGCGATTCATGTTCATTACCCCTTTAGAAAATAAAATGTTGTTTTTGGATGGATGTATGCGCTTGTTACCCTGACCGGCTTTGCCGCGCAGCTGAAAGATCTTCCCTTTCGTGAAACGGAACATGGGCAAACGCTTTCGACTTGCTCCGCTGGCTCGGGATGACAGACATTTTCTTACAGATTGGTAACTCTGCGGATGGTGGTGGCGCCTCTTTGCAGGGAGACGACGCCGGTGCGGCAGATTTCCAGAATGTCGTACTCCTTCATCAAGGACACGAAGTTGTCGATCTTCCGGCTGTCGCCGATCATCTGGATGATGATGGAATCCTTGGTAAAGTCCACGATCTTGCCCTCGTAGGCATCGCTTGCGGCGCTGATATCACCCCGGACGCTGGGATCGTTTTTCACCTTAATAAGCATCAGCTCCCGGCTGACGGTGTCCAGATTGTCCAGCTCCGCCACGGAGACCACGTCCGGCAGCTTGTAGAGCTGGTTGAAAAGCTGCTCCCTCTTGATGTCATCGCCCTCGGACTGGATGGTGATCCGGGAGAATTCCTCGGATTCCGTCTCGGACACGGTGAGGGAGGTGATGTTAAACTGGCGGCGGCGGAACATGCTGGTGACCCGGTTCAGAACGCCGAACTGATTGTTGACCAGAATGGCTACAGTAAATTTCTTCATCTTTAGTCACCGATCCTTGTAATAATATCGTCCATAGAACCGCCGGGGGGCAGCATGGGCAGCACGAACTCGTCCT
>JAXECZ010000122.1:0-18964 GCA_034104845.1 Faecousia sp.
AACTTAATTTTCTTCATAATACCTGACCTCTTGATTTTCAAAATTTCCATCAAAAATCAAGCGCACAGGCATAAAAAGCGAATACTGCGAATTTCCCACTTTTGGATAAGAAAAAACCTTGAAATCTTTCGATTTCAAGGCTTTTCCCATCACTCAGATACTTTTTGGTGGAGATAAGCGGGATCGAACCGCTGACCTCTTGAATGCCATTCAAGCGCTCTCCCAGCTGAGCTATACCCCCATAGGATTTATTGAATTGGTTGCTGTCGAATCAGCTTCTGTATTATAACACAGATAGCGGAAATGTCAAGAATTATTTTGAAAAATTGAGAGAAAAATTCACGGAGATTTTTTGACGGCATGGTACGTTTTTTTCAAGAATGGCGCTTCCCTTTTTCGGTGGTTGCTGATATAATGAAGAAACAAGAATTTTGGGAGGGCTTTTTATGGCTGCACCGGTACTATACCTTTCATCTCAACAGAAAAACGCCCTGGATGCCGGATTTCGAAAGACCTTTGGCACAGCGCCGCAGCGGTATTTCTCCGCGCCGGGGCGGACGGAGATCGGCGGCAACCACACCGATCATCAGCGGGGCCGGGTACTGGCGGCGGCGGTGAATCTGGACACCCTGGCGGCGGTTCGTTTAAACGGCACCGGAACCATTCGGATTCTGTCGGAGGGATATCCCATGTCCGTGGTGGAGCTCTCCTCTCTGGAGCCAAAGCCGGAGGAGGTGAACACCACCCCTGCGCTGATTCGGGGGGTAGCGGCCCGGTTTTCCCAGCTGGGCTGCCGGGTGGAGGGCTTCGACGCCTACTGCGTGTCCACCGTGCTGCCCGGCTCCGGCCTCAGCTCCTCGGCGGCTTATGAGGTACTCATTGGCACCATCGTCAACCATCTGTTCTTTGACAGCCGGGTGAGCCAGGCGGAGGTTGCCCAGATTGGCCAGTATGCCGAGAATGTATTCTTTGGCAAGCCCTGCGGCCTGATGGATCAGACCGCTTCCGCCGTGGGCAATCTGGTGAGCATCGATTTCTTTGACAAGGACAAGCCGGTCATCACCCCGGTGGACTTTGATTTCTCCGCCTGCGGCCATGCCTTGTGCATCATCGACACCCGGGCCAGCCACGCCGACCTGACGGATGAATACGCTGCCATCCCCATGGAGATGAAAAAGGTCTGCGCCCATTTCGGCAAAGAGGTGCTCACCCAAATCGATGAAACGGATTTCTATGCCGCCATTCCGGCGCTGCGAAAAGAATGCGGTGACCGGGCGGTGATGCGCTGCATCCATTTTTATCAGGACAATGCCCGGGTGCCAAAGCAGGTTGCGGCCCTCCGGGAGGGGAACTTTGGGGAATTCCTCAGGCTGATTTCCGAAAGCGGCCGGTCAAGCTGGATGTATTTACAGAATGTGGTGCCCGCCGGGTACAAGGCGCATCAGGATGTGGCGGTCAGTCTGGCACTGTGCGAGCATTATCTCCAGGGCCGGGGCGCGTTCCGGGTTCACGGCGGCGGCTTTGCGGGCACGGTGCAGGCCTTTGTCCCCTTTGACCTGCTGGATGCTTTCCGCAGCGGAATGGACACGGTGCTGGGAGAGGGCGCCTGCCATGTGCTCTCCATCCGTCCCCAGGGCGGCGTAGAGGCCTTTCCAGAGGAATAAGAGAATCAGGAGGATACGCACCACAAATGAGTGGGTATCCTCCTGTTTTTATATCTTCCGCTTGAACAGCCCGTGGCGGTTGCAGTAGGCGTACAGAAAGCCGTGGCCCCGGAGCTGAAACCGCGCCTCGGCAGGGCCCTCGGGGTAGAGCTTGACGAACTGCACCCGGTCAGAGCTGACAAAGGCCAGAAATGAGACGAAATGGGTCTTGGCCATGGGGTGATCCAGGGTGACAAGGGTTTCGTCCTCCACCCGTTCCAGCCGGATTTCATGTTCTCCCTCCTCTCCCTCCGCTTCCAGCGGCGGGAGGGGGATACCGCAGCAGCTGATGACCGCGTCTCCCATGGAGGTGAGCAGGTTGCCGCAGATGGGGCAGACATAGAATTTGGAGCGGAGCACATTGCAGCTGGTATTTTGGTTGACAATCTGCTCCCCATTCATCAGCTCCATTACGCAGACGCCCAGGCTCTTGGCCAGGGACTCCACCAGGGAGATGTCCGGCAGTCCTTTCCCCGTTTCCCATTTGGAAACCGCCTTATCGCTGACCCCGATTTTTTCCGCCAGCTGGGCCTGGGTCATTCTTCGTTCCTCCCGGAATTGTTTGATGGCCGGGCCTGTGATATAGGAATTCATATCAATTGCCTCCTTTCCTTTGCCATAAGCATAACAGAGAAAAGGAGGCTTTGCAACCTACGCTTGGTAGAGCCGCGGCTGCTTCGCAAATTTGGAATTTGGCGATTCAATGGATAAACCGCAAAAACCGCCTCACTGGGAGGCGGCTAAAAGAGGGACATTTGATCGTCTTTTTCCTCGAAAGTCATCATATAGGAGAAAATCCGGTCATTGTCGTGCCAGATGCCGTATTCCTCGCATTTATCATGGAACAGCTGCCAGAGCGCCCGGGAATTGGGGCTGGGCAGCTCGTAGGCGTTGCCGTAGGTTTGGATGTAGCGCTGTTTCAGGCCGGGAAAATGCCGGTCCAGGGCAGCGTAGTAATATTCCCGGTCCCCGTCCCGGAGGGTCAGACCCATGCCGAAATTGATGATGCCCTTAACCCCGGCCTCCCGGCAGTATTCCAGAATGCCCAGGATGTTTTCCGGCGTGTCGTTGAGCCAGGGCAGCAGCGGGCTCAGCCATACCACCGTGGGTATACCTGCGTCCCGGAATATTTTCAGCGCCTCGACCCGCTGGCGGGTGGTGCTCACATTGGGCTCCACCATGCGGCAGAGCTGCTCGTCATAGGTGGTCAGGGTCATCTGCACCACGGCCTTGCTCTGATCGTTGATGGCTTTCAGCAGCTCCAAATCCCGCAGGATCCGGCAGGATTTGGTCTGAATGGCCACTCCAAAGCCATAGCGGTGGATCAGCTCCAAAGCGCCCCGTGTGCGCTGCAGCTTTTCCTCCAGGGGCATATAGGGGTCGGACATGGCTCCGGTGCCGATCATGCACTTTTTCCGTTTCCCCTTCAGCGCCTGCTCCAACAGGGGCAGGGCGTTTTCTTTGACCTCAATATCCTCAAAGGGGTGGTTCATTTGATAGCACAGGCTCCGGGCGTCGCAGTAGATGCAGCCGTGCTGGCAGCCCCGGTAGAGGTTCATGCCGTTTTTCGGGGAGAGGATGGATCTTGCCTGGACAAAATGCATGGCCCGCCTCCTTACATGGCTTCCAGCAGCGCTTCCAACTGGGATAGCTTTTCGATTTCAAAGTCCGCCGGAATCTCCTGCCGTGGCGGCAGATGATCGGGGTTGACCCAGCAGGTTTTGATTCCCGCCCGGATGCCGCCGAGGATGTCGGAGGTCAGGCTGTCCCCCACCATCATGGCTTTATCCGGGGCAAAGCCGGGAATCTGGGAAAAGCAGGTGTCAAAATATTCTTTCGACGGCTTGTTGTGGCCAATATCCTGGGAGATGAACACCTTTTCAAAATATGGGTACAGCCCTGCACTGGTGAGCCGGGCATGCTGCACCGAGGCGGTACCGTTGCTGGCCAAAAACAGCCGGTATTTTCTGTGCAGACGCGCCACTGCCTCCTGGGCTCCGGGGAGAAAATAGTGGCCGATGCCCAGATTGCGCTCGTAGCACCGGGTGACAGCCTCCGCATCCACCGGATGCCCCAGCTCCGCGAAAAGCACCTGGAAGCGGCCTTCCAGCACCTGATCCCGAGTCAGCTCCCCCCGCTCCAGCCGTTCCCAGTGAAGCCGGTTGATCACATGATACCGCGCCAGCACTGCTTCCGTTGGCTCCAGGCTGAAATCTGCCAGGGTTTTGGAAAGGGCGATGCGCTCCGCCTTGTGAAAATCCAGGATGGTGTCATCCAAATCCAGAAAGAGATATTCCATCATCGGTTCTCCCTCCGGCGGCAGATCTCGTTGGCGATTTTGGCAAATTCCGGGATGCCCAGCGTCTCGCCTCTCACATTTTCCGGGAAGCCGCAGGCGGCGAGAATTTCCTCCGCTCCCGTCTTGCCTAATTCCGGGAACCCGGAGGCCAGGCCGTTAGAGAGCTTTTTCCGCCGCATAGCGAAGCTGGCTCGCACCACCCGGAAAAAAACACCGGTGTCGGCAATTTCCCAGGGGCGCTCTTTCCGCACCCGGAGGGTGATAACCGCCGATGTCACCTTGGGCTGGGGGAGGAAGCAGTGAGCGGGCACATCAAAGAGCAGCTCCGGCTGAGCATAGTACTGGCAGAACACGGTGAAAGCGCTGTAGTCCGCCGACCCGGGCTGGGCGGCGATGCGCTGGGCCACCTCCTTTTGCACCATGACGGTGACGGCCTCGAAGCACTCCGCCTCCAACAGGGCGGTGAGAATGGGGGAGGTGATGTAATAAGGCAGATTGGCGCAGGCCATGGGCCGCAGACCGGGAAGCTTTTCTTTCACCAGAGCGGGGATATCCTGTTTTAACACATCTCCCCAAAGAAGCTCCACATTGGAGCAGCCCTCCAGGGTGATGTCCAGAATGGGCTTCAGCCGTTCATCCACCTCCACGGCGCAGACCTTTCCCGCCTTCAGGGATAGCTGCTGGGTCAGCGGGCCAATTCCGGGGCCGATTTCCAGCACCCCCACATCCTCTGCCACGCCGGAGTCCACCGCAATGGATTCCGGCACCCAGGGGGCAATGAGAAAATTCTGCCCTTTGGCCTTGGAGAAATGGAAGCCATGCTCTGCCAAAAGGGGCTTCATCACTTGAATGTCGCATACATTGATCATTTTGATACCTTTCTGTCTGACCTGCCGCCGGTTTCGCGGAGAGAAATTGGAATTTGGCGGGGAGGCCCCGCACAATTCTTATTTGCCCAGTATGAACACTGGAAGCACTTTCGGATATCATACCAGAGAAAGGAGCCTTTTGCAATCCCGTTACCCCAGAAAAAATATCACGCAGCTTCTCCTGCCGAATTCCTCCTGCTGCTCCCGGGTGGAAAAGCACAGATCGATCCGCCTCCCCTGCATGGAGGTGCTGGCCCGGGCCTGGGCAATGCCGTAGACATGGGAACCGTCAGCGGCCATAATGTACAGCCGGGTTCCCGGGGCGATAAACGCCGGGTCTGCGGCTACTGTCCCCGGTTGGACATCGGGCATGGCTCCGGCATCGGCGGAGGTGAAGCCGGTGGCCTCCGCTTCGGCGGTGTGGGTGTAGGTGAGCAGCCGGCCATCGGGCAGCCAGAGATATCCGCTGTCTGCGGTGGGCAGAGGATTTTCCTGGGTCCCGAGGGCAATCAGCTCGTTCTGGGCCGGATACAGCAGCTGCTGGCCGGTGACCTGCCGGCGGGCCTCTATTCCATTCACATAATCCACCTGGGCGGAGCAGCGCATTTCTCCGGGTCTTCCTTCAATCAGCACCGCCTCCTTTCCAAAGGGCAGGGTGTCATCCAGGCGGTACTGGGTTTCCGGCGGGATGGAAATGGTGTAAACCTCCTGCCTGGTCTGGAAGCGCTCCACGGTGAACACCGTATTGGCAGAGAGCACCGTGTCCAGAGGAAAGGAGGGCACATCCTCCTCCGTCAGGGTCAGCCCCAGGCTTTGCAGCAGCTCCCCGGCGGTCTGCCCGGCGGCGGGAAGCTGCTGCCGCTGCCCCCGGAACACCAGGGTGATCTCTTCCCTCTGGACAGGAGGCAGACTCCAGGAAAGGGCAAGCAGCCCCAGCGCCGAAGCCCAGAGCAGCACGAGCAGAAAGCACAGCCGAATCAGCCGGCGCTTTTTTCTCTTTCTTCCGGATTTTGCGGTATGGTACATGAAAAATCCCCCCTTTCCCCTATCATAGCCCATTTGCGGGAGGAATCCATCGAATTCTGCCGCAGGAGCTTGATCGGGGAAAGGGGGATCGGATCACAGCAGCTTCAGGCTGCCGGAGGTGATCCGCTCGCCGCTGGAGCGGTGGAAGAGCATAATTTCACTGCCGGAGATGTTCAGCCGGATCTTCTCACCCAATTTAAACAGGGTGTTGCCGAAGACCACACCGGTGAGCAGGAATTTGCCCACCCGAATCTTGATGGTGGATTCCATGCCGGTGGGCATGGCACCGTAGATTTCTCCCTCCAAAGCGCCCTGGGGATCAATCTGTAAAAATTCCGGTCGGATGCCCAGCACCAGATCCTCGTCGGTGAGCACCGGATCCTCCATCAGGGAGTCGTCCTCCTCCACCACCTTGGAGATGTGGTAGCGGAATACCTCGTCCTTGTTGCTTTTTTCCACATAGCCCTTTTTCTCGGAGGCCTCTTTCAGGGCACGGGCCTTTTCCTCCTGACGCCGGTTTCGCTGGCGGAGCCACTGCTCCAAATCCAGGCGCTGATTGGGAACGAATTCGGCGCTGCTGCCCTCCAGCATGGTCAGGCGGATATTGCCGTCCGGGTCGGCCTTGCCCTTGGCCTCCACAAAATTGATGGAGGGGTTGCCCACAAAGTCCGCCACAAACAGATTGTTGGGCTTGCTGTAGACGGTGAGGGGGGCATCGTACTGCTGCAGCACGCCGTTGTTGATCAGGCAGATCTGGGTGGCCAGGGTCATGGCCTCCATCTGGTCATGGGTGACGTAGACAAAGGTGGAGCCGGTTTCCAGGTGGAGCCGCTGCAATTCATACCGCATTTCCAGCCGGAGCTTGGCATCCAGGTTGGAAAGGGGCTCATCCATGAACAGCACCAGAGGCTCGGGCGCCAGGGTGCGGGCGATGGCCACCCGCTGCTGCTGGCCGCCGGAGAGCTCTGCGGGATACCGGTCCATAAACATGCTGATTTTTACAATTCGGGATACCCGGCGGACGGACAGGTCGATTTCCTCCTTGGTAAGCTTCCGCACGGAAACCGCAGGCTTGCCGTTTCGAATCACCTGGAAGTCCTCGGTCATCCCCGCTGCTTTGGCGGCGGCGACCTTGTCTTTCAGCGCTTTGATTTCGGAGGAGAGGTCCTTATTTTGCTCCAAATGGCAGCCGTAGAGCTTTTTGGCGGTGTACTGGGAAATGGTGAAGGCATCGATGAGCTTGATGATGGCTTTCTTTTCGTCCAGCTTGCCTTTTTTATCCCGACATTCCTCCAAAACCTTGACCACATCCTCGGGCCGGGAGAGAAGCTCTGCCAGCCGGGCGGCGGTTTTGGCCTCGAAATTGTATTCCGGCATTTCTTCTTTGATGTTGGAAAGGCCAAAGGCGATGTTCTGGTAAACGGTCATGTTGGGCCACAGGGCGTAGTTCTGGAAGAGGAAGCCCACCTTCCGCTTGTTGGCGGGGATGTTGATGCCCAGGGCGCTGTCGAATACCACCTTATCGCCGATGGTGATCCGGCCGCTGGTGGGGGTTTCCAAACCGGCGATCATCCGCAATGTGGTAGTCTTGCCGCAGCCGGAGGGGCCGAGCAGGGTGACGAACGCGTTGTTCTGAATCACCAAATCCAAATCGTCCACGGCGTAGAATTTGCCCCAGTGCTTTGTTACATGTTCCAATCTGATTTCAGGCATGGTGTTAACCTCCGATTCCTTCGTCCAGGCTTGCGCCGGTGATCTTATTGACCAGTGTGTTGCACACCAGAATGGTGATGATCAGCATCAGGTTGATGCCGCTGGAGAATGCGTAAAGGCCCATTTCGTCGAAATAGTCCAGTGTGGTGGAGAGGATGAAGCCCTGGACACACAGCAGCATGAACAGGCTCAGCTCTCTCAGGCAGGTCATGAACGGCAGCAGGTAGCCGCTGATGATGGAGGATTTCTGAATGGGGATGATGATGTGGGTCATCCGCTTGATCCAGGGAATATCCTGGATGATGGCGGCCTCCTCAATTTCGCCGGAGAGCTGGAGCATGGAATTCAGGGCGTTCCGGCTGGCAAAGGGGATGTACTTGATGGTGCCAACGATGATCAGCAGGGTGTAGGTGTTAAAGAGGTTCAGCTTTTCCGAGGAGAAGAGGATGAAGAAAGCCGCGCCCACCGCCAGTGACGGCATCAGATAGGGCAGAAACGCCATGGAGTTGACATAATTTGCCCATTTGCTCCGCCGCTGCTTGCTCACCGCATAGCCGATGAGGGTGCCGATGGTACCGGCCAGCAGCGCACAGGCCACGCTGACCCAGATGGTGCCGCCGAAAGCATTCCAGATGGTTTCATTGAAGAGGATGCCCTTTTGGCCGTACATGCCGTTTTCCGTGATGTTCTCATTGGTGATCCACCATTTGGCAGTCAGGTTATCCGGGTTGCCGGTGTAGAGGAAGGAGTAGTCACCGGGGTTGGGCAGGAAAGTTTCAAAGGCAAAGGAAACAATGGGGAAAATGCTGGTGAAGAAGGTGATGACCACCAGCACCAGAGCGATGGCATATTTGCCGATTTTGCCCAGATTGATTTTGGAGATCTGGCCGGATTTGCCGGTGACGGTTGTATAGTTCTTCCGGCTGGTGAGGGACAGCTGGTTCAGCAGCATGATGGCCACGCCGAAAATCATCATGATGATGGCCAGCACCGAGGCCTCGCCGGTGTACTTGGAGTTCATGGATACATACTTGGTGGACAGGGTGGTCAGGCCCAGGTAATGCGGCACCGGGTAGGAGCCCATGGCGCTGCCGAACACCAGCAGAATGGTGGAGAGGATGGCGGGCTTGACCATGGGCAGGGTAATCCGGGTCATAGTCTTCCATTTGGGGGTATCCAGGATGGTGGCCGCCTCCTCCAGGTTGGCATCCATGTTCCGGAAAATGCCGCCGATGAGGATGTAGGCAAAGGGGGCATAGTGCAGTCCCAGCACCATCAGGCTGGGGAATAATCCCTGGCACCACCATTTGGGCATTTCGATACCAAAGAGGCTGGCAAGCAGGCCGTTGGCGGTACGGGTGACGGTATTGGAGTTAAACAGGTTCTGCCACACCACTGCCAGGGTCCACTGGGGCATGATGTAGGGGAAGATAAAAATAGAGCTTAAGTATTTCCGCCAGGCCAGATTGGTGCGGGTGATCAAAAAGGCGAACACGCCGCCGAATACAATGGAAACCACGCAGGTGCCCACCGCCAGATACACGGTGTTCAGCAGCGGCGTCCACAGATTCTTCTTGGCCATTCTGCTTGTAAACAGGTCGATGTAGTTCACCAGGGTGTAGCCGCTGGTTTTGCCCGTCAGATGGGCGTCAATGGTGCCGGGGTGGATGCTCAGGGTGTCTTCGATAATGGCCACGATGGGAGCAATGGTGGTAATGGTAACCACAATGCCCAGCACCAGCAAAATGACATTGTAGGGCTTACTCAAATAGGTGCCCAGCTTGTTCAGCCAGATCCGCAGGGGGCTGGCCGCCAGGGTATTGTTTTGTTTCATGGCGCACTCCTTGCCTTATAAAACGGCGCCTCTGGACCGTTTGTTTTCCAAATCCAGAGGCGCCTGATTGATTCGTTGAGTTACCGTTGGAATTGAGGCTTAGTCCGCGCTGTACTTATCCAGCATTTCGATCCAGCTGCCCACGGTGAAGGCAACGGAAGCGCAGTACTCGGGATCCTCCAGAACCAGCTTGCCGTCGGTGGTCCACCAGTCGTAGCCGGCGTCGTTCTTGGCAGCGTAGGCAACGGTGGTGCCGTCCTCGGCCATACCACCGGTCATGTGGTGGAACTTGGCCTCGTTGTCAGCGGCCACAACGGGGTTGGAGGAGTAGCCGCCCATGTCCTTGCCCCAGGCGGAGAAGCCGTCCACAGTGCAGGTCATGTAGGCGATGAAAGCGCAGGCAGTCCAGGGCAGAGGAGAGTTGTCCGTGACGAACAGGTAATGGCAGTAGCCGTAGCCGCCGATGCCCTCATAGCCGTCCTGATAGGCAGCGACCTTGATGTTGTTCACGGAGACGGAGTCGGACTCTTCCACGCTTCTCAGCTTGGAGTAAACCAGCAGGCCGAACTGATCGGTAGCGGAGTCGGTGACCAGGGTGTTGCAGATGGGGCCGTCGTCGGTCTGTGCGGAGTAGCTCTCCACCCACAGCTTGATCCAAGCCAGGGCGTAAGCGCCGTCCTCGCCCAGGCCCAGATCCTCGGCGTCAACTTCCATTTCCTCAATGACGGGAGCGAAGTAAGCCTGCTCCTCGGCGGGCAGGGCTTCAAAAGCTTCCCGCAGCCAGGCAGCGTAGGTGTCCTCGGTCAGCATGTACAGGAAGTTCTTGCCCACGATCTCGGAGTCGATGTCCATGAACAGGCCATGCTCGCCCTCGGCCACGAAGTCCCAGCAGTTGTCGTAGGTCTTGTCGCCGGTGCAGTTGTACTCGAACACCTTGTTCAGGGTCTGCAGCGGCAGGAAGCCCTGGTAGTCGGCGGCGGTGGTGCCGTTGGCCTCGGCCCAGTCCTTGGGGATGAAAGTGTCCAGGATGCCGGTCTGAACCATCTTGGATTCGATCTGGTTGCCGTCCTGGATCAGGGTCATGGCAAAGGTGCCGGTGCTCTTCAGGGAGTCGGCGGTGAGCTGATCGAAGATCTTGTTGTTCTTGGGCTGCTGCCACTCGAACTCCATGCTGTAGTTGGGGTCGATGGTTTGCAGGTAAGCGATAAACAGGGGCAGGGCGCTCTTGCCGCGGCTGGAGTTGCCCACGCCGTAGAACATCTTGCCGTTGGATTCCTCAATGGCCTTCTTGGCCAGTTCTTCCAGTGTCATGTTCTGGGCTTCGGCAATGATTGCTTTCACGTCGGTCTCGGCGGATGCCCTTGCGGCGCCGCAAACAGCCATGGCCATGACCATGCAGACGACCAGAACCATAGAAATGACTTTTCTCATATCGGATTCCTCCTGAATAAAAATATTGTTGGGCAGAAGACAGCTCCTGCTTACAGATTATATTATAGCAGCGATATCCACAAAACCAAGCGGGCAAAACTGATATTTTTTGTTTGAATCAGCTTTTTTTACAAAAGCAGGTGCAATCTCAGCCGAAAAATGATATAATTTGAGGCATCCCAACGTTCAAACCGTGGGGGATACAGATTTGGCTGCCTGGTGGAAGGCTAATAGCCGCCCCTGCGGTGGCGTGGAAAAAAACATAGATGGAGCGATCATGAAAAAGAGACATTTCATTTCCTTATTTTTCATCCTCCTGCTGCTCTCCGGCTGCGCCGGGGAGGCGGCGGTGTCGGGGACATTGCCCCAGCCGGAAAACCGTCTGGTGGTCTACACCTCTCACAAGGAGGAGGTGTATCAGCCCATCATCCGGGAGTTCGAGGAACGGACCGGTATCTGGGTGGAGCTGGTCACCGGCGGCAGCTATGAGCTGCTGGAGCAAATCGAGGCGGAAAAAGCCGCCCCCAAGGCGGATGTAATGTTCGGCGGCGGGGTGGAGAGCCTGGAAAGCTACCGCCATCTGTTCCAGCCCATTCGCTGCCAAGACTGGGAGCAGCTTGCCGCTTCTCTGCGGCAGAGCGAGGACCTGTGGACCCCCTTTTCCGCCCTGCCTTTGGTGCTGATCTACAATCCCAAGCTGGTGGATCCCGGCCATCTCACCGGCTGGCAGGACCTGACCCGGGAGGAATTCCGGGGGAAGATCGCCTTTGCCGACCCCACCAAATCCGCCTCCTCCTTTACCGCCGTGGTTACTATGCTCCACTCCTGCGGGGAGGAAACCCTGGGAAAGATGGCCCGGGATCTGAACGGCTGCCAGCTCAGCTCCTCCGGGGAGGTGCTCCGGGCGGTGGCCGACGGTGAAGCACTGGTGGGCGTCACTCTGGAGGAAACCGCCCTGCAGCGCATTGCCGCCGGGGCCGATCTGGGCCTGGTCTACCCCAGGGAAGGAACCAGCTGCGTTCCCGACGGCACAGCGGTGGTGGCCGGTGCGCCCCATCCGGAAAGCGCCCGCATTTTTCTGGATTTCACCGTCAGCCGGGAGGTGCAGCAGCTGCTGGGCGAACGATTCTTCCGCCGCAGCGTCCGCAGCGACATTATCGTTCCCAACTCTCTGCCCGCCATGGAGCAGCTGGAGCTGGTGGATTACGATGTCCGGTGGGCCGCAGAGAACCGGGAAGCCATTCTGACCAAGTGGGCCGCCGCCATGGAGGAAGCATGATATGCGCTTTTTGAAAAAATCCTTTCGCAACCGGCTCTTTGCCGCCATGCTGCTGTGCTCCCTGATCCCACTGCTGATCTGCACCGTGCTGATGACCCGCATTACCCGGCTGCGGCTGGACAGTAAGACCCGGGAGGATGGGGCCGAGCAGACCGCCGCGCTGCTGGGAAGCATGGATTTGATCAGCGATGCCATCACCTCCTCCGCCACCCGGCTGCAGGACACTGAAACCGCCATTCACAGCCTGGGGGCAGGCACCGGGAGCCGCCTGCAAATCAACAGCCTCCTCTTTGACGCCACGGACAGCTACCGGAATCTGGCGGTGTTCGATCTGTACGACAGCACCGGCATCTGCCGCTATTCCACCCGGGGCACCGTGTCCGCCAGCCTGAGCACGGACTGGGGCGTTCTATACGGGGCGGCCCAGAAGCCGGGGCAGCCGGTATACTATGCCACAGAGGATCCCTCAGACGCCGGCTCTCCCCTGCTGATCGGGGCGGTGCAGCTCCGGGCGGAGGACGGATGCAAGGGCTTCCTGGTGATGCGGCTGTACCTGGCTGGCTTTCACAGCTTACTGGACGGGAAATACTCCCAAAGCGATATTTTGATTCTAAGTCCCTTTTTCCGGCCTATTTTCAGCTCTCAGTCCTACCTGACCCAAACCCTGGCACCGGAATTGCGGCAGCAGCTGCTGGCGGGAGAGATCCCGGAGGACGGGGAATATGTCTATTCCATCAGCCGCCATGAGACCACAGGGCTGTATCTGGTACTGCGTCAGCCCAGAATGTTCACCGCCGAAACGGTGCGGCTGCTCTACACTGCCAGCCTGATCTGCATGCTGGTGTGCATTTTGATTTCCGTGCTGGTGAGCTTCCCCATCAGCCGTCAGATCACCTCCCCTCTGCGCCGGCTGATGGCCGCTTTCGACAAGCTGCAGCAGGCGGATCTGGAAACCCAGCTGCCGGTGAAAGGCACCGACGAATTCGCCCGCCTGGCAGTGCAGTTCAACCGAATGGTGCTGGCTCTGAAATCCAACCGGGAGGAATTGATCTCCAACCAGCAGGAACTGAATGAGGCCCAGATCCGCATGCTCCAGGCCCAATTAAATCCCCATTTTCTCTGCAATACCCTGGACACGATGAAGTGGATCAGTAAGATCAACAAGGTGCCCCAGGTGGCGCTGATGTCCACCAATTTGGCGGATATCCTCAGGTTCTGCATCAGCGCGGAGGAATTTGTGCCGCTGTACCAGGAGCTGGAAATTCTGGAGCGGTATATTGAAATTCAAAAGCTTCGCCTCAGCGATGATTTCGCCTTCCGGCAGGAAATTCCGGAGGAGCTGTACGACTGTCTGGTGCCCAAGATGATTTTGCAGCCCATTGTGGAAAACGCCATTCTCCATGGACTCAGCGGGGTGGCAGGCAGCGTCATCCGGGTTCGGGCGGAGGAGAAAGGGGAAACCCTGTACATCACGGTAACGGACAACGGCCAGGGCTTCCCGCCGGAGATGACGGGGCGGCCCTACCTCCGGGACAAGGACCTTGCAAAAGGCCATCTGGGGTTATATAATGTGGATATGATCCTGCGGAGAAATTTCGGCGAGGAATATGGCCTGTTCCTGGAGCGGGGGGATGAGGGCGTTGGCGCCTCCGTCACGGCTTCCTTGCCAATTCGATATGAGGAGGATACTTAGATGCTGAAAGTGCTGATTGTGGAGGACGAGGAGATGATCCGCAAGGGCATCGTGCTCACGGTGGATTGGGCCGCTCTGGACTGCGTGGTGGTGGGAGAGGCCTCCAACGGCTTGGAGGGGCTGGAGGCTGCCCGGCGCTTGGAGCCCAGCCTGATCATTACCGACCTGAAAATGCCCCAGATGGACGGCATCGAAATGCTCCGCAGCCTCCGGGAGCAGGGCTGCAAGGCCCATGTCATCATTCTCACAGCCTACGACAATTTCTCCTATGCCCAAAGTGCGCTGCGCTTGGGAGCGGTGGACTATCTGCTCAAGCCCTTTCACGATGGGGACTTGGAAAACGCCATCATACAGCTGCAAAGCCGGATGAAAAGCGGCTCTGACATTCCGGAGACCATTGGCACCCCCCGCAAGGGGGACAAGAGCAAATATGTGCTGGAAGCCATGGCCTACATCAGCAAGCATTACAATGAGCCGGATATCTCCGTGGGCACCGTGGCCCAAAGCCTGAACATCAGCGAGGGATACCTGAGCCATACCTTCAAAAAGGAGACGGATTATACCCTGCTGAACTATCTCACCCGCTACCGCATCCACAAGGCCATGGAGCTGTTAAAGGACTGCCGGGTAAAGGTCTATGAGGTAGCCGAGCAGGTGGGCTATCGGGACATTGCCTATTTCTCCGCCACCTTTAAGAAGTATACGGGGCTCTCCCCCTCGGAATACCAGCTCACCAGCCGCTAAGGAGGCTTTATGATCAAACTCATTGCCAGCGATATTGACGGCACCCTGCTGCAAAAGGGGGAGACCGCCATCAGTGAACGCTTTTTCCGCCAGGCCCGGCGGCTCATGGAGCAGGGCGTGGCCATCTGTGCCGCCAGCGGACGGCAGTATTCCAGCCTGAAAAGTCTCTTTGCCCCGGTGGCGGAGGGGATGTATTTCCTCTGCGAAAATGGGGCGGTGGTCTACGGCCCGGGGATGGAGCTGCTGTCCAAGACCGTCATCTGCCGGGACACCGCTTTGGAATTGTGCCGGGATATTCTGGAAATTCCGGACTGTGAGGTGCTGATTTCCGGCACCAATATGAGCTATCTGTGCCCCAAAACAGAGGATTATGTGGACCATATTCGCTACTTTGTAGGCAACAACACCACGCTGCTGCAGGAGCCGGAGGAAATGCCGGAGGATTTTGTAAAAATCTCCGCCTACTACCGCCCCGGCGCCAAGGTGGTGGAGCCCCTGCTGGCACCGAAATGGAAGGATATCTTCCAGGTGGCCGTGGCGGGGGAGTGCTGGCTGGACTTTACCTTGGCGGACAAGGCCACGGGCATCCGGGCCCTGTGCCGTCACCTGGGCATTGAAGCGGACCGGGTGATGGCCTTTGGAGATAACTACAACGATATCCCCATGCTGGACGCCGTGGGCCACCCCTATTTGATGGACTCCGCCGCCCCGGAGCTGCGGCAGCGCTACAGCGCCCAGTGCCGCCGGCCGGAGGATGTGCTGGAAACCCTATAAACGAAGCTTTCCCCCTGGAATTCGCGTTCCAGGGGGAAATTGTGCTTTTTTTGGATAGTGCTTATGGGCTTAACTCAGCAAATTGGAATTTGACAGTACGTTAAATGGTGCACTTTCCGGTGTTTGCGTAGGGAACGGATTTATCCGTTCCAAAAAGTCGGTGAATATCCATGGTTCGTTGGATGGTAGCGGGCCCTTTTTCAACATTTCTCCATTCAACGTGCACCCCATGAAAACGTTACCGGGCGGAACGGATAAATCCGTTCCCTACGAAACATCCTGTCAAATTCTTATTTGACAACTAGCTGAGTGAAACCGATATACACATTTTGGATTATCGCTTGATGGTGGAGATTTCCGGGATGACCTCTTCCAGGGCATCCAGCAGGATGCGGGCGGTGTCCAGGGAGGTGAACATGTTCACGCCGTTCTGCACCGCGCACCGGCGGATTTCCGCGCCGTCGTCATAGTGAATGCCGGAGGTGATGGCCCGGGTGTTGATAATATAGCTGACGTAGCCCGCCCGGATGGAGTTCAGAATCTCGTTGCTGCCGTCGCTGAGCTTTCTTCTCACCCGGGTGCGGATGCCGTGGCTTTTCAGAAAAGCGGCGGTGCCTTCGGTGGCCTCGATGTTGAAGCCCAGGTGGTAGAAGCGCTGGGCCAGGGGCAGGCCCTCTTCCTTGTCCTCATCCGCCAGGGTGATGATCACGGTGCCGTAGTCCTTCATCTTGATGCCCGAGGCCTGCAGCGCCTTATAAAGTGCCCGGCGGAGGCTCCGGTCGTAGCCGATGGCCTCGCCGGTGGACTTCATCTCCGGGGACAGGTAGGCGTCCATGCCGGTGAGCTTGGCAAAGGAGAAGGCCGGAGCCTTGACATACCACCGGTCCGCCTCGGGGTAGAAGGCGGCGTCAATGCCCTGCTCTTTCAGGGAGTGGCCCAGCATCACCCTTGTGGCGATGGAAACCAGATTGAGACCTGTGGATTTAGAGAGGAAAGGCACGGAGCGGGAAGCTCTGGGGTTGACCTCAATGACATAGACGTGGTCCTGGGCATCCACAATGAACTGGATGTTGAAAAGGCCCCGGATGCCAATGCCCAGGCCCAGCTTGGCGGTGTAGTCCACAATGGTCTGCTTCACCCGGCCGGACAGGCTGAACGGGGGATACACACTGATGGAGTCGCCGGAATGGACACCGGTGCGCTCCACCAGCTCCATGATGCCCGGCAGGAACACCTGCTCTCCGTCGCAGATGGCATCCACCTCCACCTCCCGGCCCACCACGTATTTGTCGATGAGCACCGGCTTCTTTTCGTCGATTTCCACGGCATTTTTCAGGTAGTGCCGGAGCATTTCCTCGTTGGCCACGATTTCCATGGCCCGGCCTCCCAGCACGAAGCTGGGGCGAACCAGCACGGGATAGCCAATGGCCTCCGCAACGGCGACACCCTGCTCAATGCCCGTCACCGCCTCCCCCTTGGGGTTGGGGATGTGCAGGGCCTTGATGACCGCGTCGAAAGCGTCCCGGTTCTCCGCCTTTTCAATGGCTTCGCAATCGGTGCCGATGATTTTCACGCCCCGGTCGTGGAGCCCCTGGGCCAGATTCACCGCCGTCTGGCCCCCCAGGGTGGCGATGACGCCCTCGGGCTGCTCCAGATGGATGATGTTCATCACATCCTCGATGGTCAATGGCTCAAAATACAGCTTGTCCGCGGTGGAATAGTCGGTGGACACGGTTTCGGGGTTATTGTTGATGACAATGGCCTCATAGCCCAGCTCCCGGATGGTGTGGACGGCGTGAACCGTGGAGTAGTCGAATTCCACGCCCTGACCAATGCGGATGGGGCCGGAGCCCAGAACGATGATTTTCTTTTTGTCCGTCACCACGGACTCATTCTCCTGGGCGTAGGTGGAGTAGAAATAGGGCACGTAGCTCTCAAATTCGCTGGCGCAGGTGTCGATCATCTTGTACACCGGGAACAGGTTCGCCATGGTACGCAGCTGATAAACCGCGAATTCCTCGGTTTTCCACAGCTCCGCCACATAGGCATCGGAGAAACCCAGGCGTTTGGCCTCTTTCAGATATTCCAGATTGCCCCGGTTGCTTTCCAGCTCCTTTTCAAAATCCACGATTTTCTTCACCTTGTCCAGGAAGAACATGTCAATCTGGGTGATGTCGCAGATCAGAGAGGCGTCCACCCCCAGCCACATCAGCTGGGAGATGGCGTAGATGCGGTCGTCGGTGCCCTCTTTGATATAGTCCAGCAGCTGCTCCACGGTCATGTGGTCAGAGTCGAATTTGGCCATGTGCAGGTGGTTCTTGCTGTCCTCCAGGGAGCGGATGGCCTTTAAAAGGCTTTCTTCAAAGCTGCGGCCCACACTCATCACCTCGCCGGTGGCCTTCATCTGGGTGGAGAGCTGGTTCTGGGCGGCGGGGAATTTGTCAAAGGGGAACCGGGGCATTTTGGTCACCACGTAGTCCAGGCTGGGCTCAAAGCAGGCGGGGGTATTGGCCAGCTGAATCTCGTCTAGGGTCATGCCCACGGCGATTTTTGCCGAGACGCGGGCGATGGGGTAGCCAGTTGCCTTGGAAGCCAGGGCGGAGGAACGGGATACCCGGGGATTTACCTCAATCACATAGTAGCGGAAGGAATGGGGGTCCAGAGCGAATTGGACGTTGCAGCCGCCCTTGACTTCCAGGGCCCGGATGATCCGCAGAGCGGCATCCCGGAGCATGTGGTATTCCTTGTTGGTCAAGGTCTGGCTGGGGGCCACCACGATGGAGTCGCCGGTGTGGATGCCCACCGGGTCCAGGTTTTCCATGTTGCACACGGTGATAGCAGTGTCATTGGCATCCCGGATGACCTCGTATTCAATTTCCTTGTAGCCCTTGATGCTCTTCTCCACCAGCACCTGATGAACGGGGGAGAGGGCCAGGGCGTTTTTCATCATTTCCCGCAGCTCGTTTTCGTCATAGGCAAAGCCGCCGCCGGTGCCGCCCAGGGTAAAGGCGGGGCGGAGAATCACGGGGTAGCCGATTTTTTCTGCTGCCTCCACCGCCTCCTGGATGGAATAGGTGATCTGGCTGGGCACCACCGGCTCGCCAATGGACTGGCACAGCTCTTTAAACAGCTCCCGGTCCTCCGCCCGCTCGATGCTGCGGGCATCCGTGCCCAAAAGCTCGATCTCGCATTCCTCCAGCACGCCTTTTTTCGCCAGCTGCATGGCCAGGTTCAGTCCCGTCTGGCCGCCGATGCCGGGGACGATGGCATCCGGACGCTCATAGCGGCAGATTCTGGCCAGGTATTCCAGGGTCAGAGGCTCCATGTATACCTTGTCCGCCACGGAGGTATCCGTCATGATGGTGGCGGGGTTGGAGTTGGCCAGAATCACCTGGTAGCCCTCTTCTTTCAGGGCGAGGCAGGCCTGGGTGCCGGCGTAGTCGAATTCCGCCGCCTGACCAATGACGATGGGGCCGGAGCCGATCACCAGAACCTTTTTAATATCTGTTCTTTTGGGCATGGCCTTTTGCCTCCTTCATATACTCCACAAAATGCTGGAAAAGATACTGGCTGTCCTGGGGGCCGGGGGCGCTTTCCGG
>JAXECZ010000154.1:0-24665 GCA_034104845.1 Faecousia sp.
TGACCGGCAACATCCGCAAGTACTTCGCCGAGCATCCCGATCACTTCGATCCCCGGCAGTACCTGAAGCCCGCCCGTCAGGCTGTTAAGGACATGGTCGCTCACAAGATCGTTCACGTCCTGGGCTCCGACGGCAAGGCCTGATCAAAATCCATACACATTCCGTGCATCCTCCAAAGGGGTGCACGGATTTTTTATAGAAAAAGCCGCCGTCCCCGGGTGGGAACGGCGGTAGAATTATGCTCTCTGTTCACAGTAGATGCACCGGTGGATATCCGCTTCCTTGTCGGTGGTGCGGAAAATCTGGGGCAGCTCCTGCTCCGTTGCGGAAATGCACCGGGGGTTGTGGCATACCAGGTCGTAACGCAGGTCGGAGGTGTCGATTTCCTCCCGGATGGGATTCCGCTCCGCCTCTTTCAGCAGCATGAGGATCAGGGCCATTCGCATGTATTTGCCGTTCAGGGCCTGACGGAAGTAGGCGGCTCTGGGATCGTCATCCACCGCCACGCTGATTTCATTCACCCGGGGCAGGGGATGGAGCACACTCATTTTCTCCTTGGCAAGCTTCATCTTTTCCGTGGTGAGCACATAGCTGTCCTTCAGCCGCTCATACTGCCAGGGGTCATCGAAACGCTCTCGCTGGATCCTGGTCATGTACAGTACATCCAGCTCCGGCAGGGCTTCCTCCAGGGAGGTGACCTCGGTGTAAGCGATGTGGTGCTTTTCCAGCTGATTGAACCGGACAAAGCCGGGCAGCTTCAGCTCCTCCGGGGAGATGAGCACAAATTTGATGCCGGTGTAGCGGCGCATGGCTTCAATCAGGGAATGGACGGTGCGGCCGTATTTCAGGTCGCCGCAGAAGCCGATGGTCAGATCCTTCAGCCGTCCCATTTCCCGGGAAATGGTCAAAAGGTCTGCCAGAGTCTGGGTGGGGTGGTTGTGCATACCGTCACCGGCGTTGATGACGGGCACGGTGGCGTTCCGGGAGGCAACGTAGGGTGCGCCGTCCTTGGGGTGCCGGATTGCCATGATGTCGGCGTAGCAGCTGAGGATCTTGGCGGTGTCCGCCATGCTCTCGCCCTTGGCGGCGGAGGAGGAGCTGGCCTCGGAGAAGCCGATGACACTGCCGCCCAGCTCAAGCATCGCCGCCTCAAAGCTCAGGCGAGTTCGGGTGGAGGGCTCAAAGAAGAGGGTAGCCAGCTTCTTGTGCTTGCAGGCGTCCCAGTAGTTCTCGGGATGGGCGATGATGTCCTTCGCGGTGGCAATGAGCTCGTCCAGCTCTTCCACCGTCAAATCCAGGATGCTGTTCAGACTTCTCATGCTTTCGCTCCGTTCACGGCCAGGTAGCTCTTGATCCGCGCCACATTCTCAGCGTTGGCGGGGTTCTCTTCCAGATACTCAATGATGTCATACACATCCACCACAGAATACACCGGGAAGCCGAATTCCTCTTCCACTTCCTGCATGGCCAGTTTCTCGCCCCGGCCCCGCTCTTTCCGATCCACCATGATAAAGGTGGCGGCAACCTTAACACCCGGAAGTCCGCTGAGGATTTCCATACTCTCCCGGATGGCGGTACCGGCGGTGATCACATCCTCCACGATCACCACTTCCTCTCCGGGCTGGGGCACATAGCCAACGAACACGCCGCCCTCGCCGTGATCCTTCACTTCCTTGCGGTTGAAGAAGAAAGGAACGTTCAGGCCGTTTTTGCTCAGGGCCACGGCTGCAGAGACTGCAATGGAGATGCCCTTGTAGGCGGGCCCGTAGAGCACCGCCTGCTTCTTTCCCAGCTTTTCCTGATAAGCTCTCGCATAGAACTCGCCCAAGGTGGCGATTTCCTCACCGGTTTTGATCATACCGGCGTTGATGAAATAGGGGATCTTCCGGCCGGATTTGGCGGTGAAATCACCGAATTTCAGCACCCCGGCCTTTTCCAGAAACTGAATAAATTCACGCTTGTAGCTTTCCATAATCCAATCTCCTCCTCAGTCCACAAACTCTGCCACGCACCGCTCATAAGCGGCCACAGGGTCGGCAGCGGCGGTGATGGGACGTCCCACAACGATGTAGTCAGAGCCGATCGCCTTGGCAGCGGCGGGGGTCATGACCCGCTTTTGGTCACCCACATCCCCGTCGGCAAAGCGTATACCGGGCGTGACGGTGAGAAAATCCTTTCCGCAGCGCGCATGCACCTTTCCTGCTTCCAGGGGGGAGCAGACGATGCCGTCCAGACCGGCGTTTTTGGCGGTCTCGGCGTAGTGCATCACCACTTCATCCATGGGGGCGTGAATCATCAGGTCATTTTCCATGGCGTTCTGGTCAGTGGAGGTGAGCTGGGTCACGGCAATCAGCAGGGGACGGCTGCCGTCGGCCCGGGTCAGACCCTCCAGAGCGGCTTTCATCATGGCGGTGGTGCCAGCGGCGTGGAGGTTGCAGATGTCCACATCCAGATTGCTGAGAACCGCCATGGCTTTCTTCACAGTGTTGGGAATGTCGTGGAGCTTCAGATCCAGGAAAATCTTGTGACCACGGGCCTTGATTTCCTTTACAATGGCGGGACCCTCCGCGTAGTAAAGCTCCATGCCGATTTTCACAAAAGGCTTCTTGCCCTGGAATTTATCCAGGAATGAAAATACCTGCTCTGCGCTGGAAAAGTCGCAGGCCACAATCACATCTTTACCCATTAATGTGCGCCTCCTATTATATCTTTTAAATTCTCAATTCCGTATTTTTCCATGGTTCCCGGCAGCTGCCGCACAATGTCCCGGCTGGCAAAGGGATTCACCAGGTTGGCCGCGCCGATTTCCACGGCAGTGGCTCCCGCCAGCATCATTTCAATCACATCCTCGGCGCTGCTCACGCCGCCCATGCCGACGACGGGGATGGAAACGGCTTTTGAAACCTGGTACACCATCCGCAGCGCCACCGGGAAGATGCCGGGGCCGGAGTAGCCGCCCATGGTGTTGGCGATGACCGGTTTTCTGCGCCGCAAATCAATTCGCATGCCCAGTATGGTGTTGATCAGGCTGATTCCGTCGGCTCCCGCATCCTCGCAGGCCTTGGCGATGGACACGATATCCGTCACATTGGGGGAGAGCTTGATGATGACGGGCTTTTTGGTCACAGCCTTGACGGCTCTGGTGACCTCTGCCGCTGCCTCCGGCTGGGTGCCGAAGCTCATGCCGCCGCCGTGGACATTGGGGCAGCTGACATTTACCTCCAGCCAGCCCACCTGTTCCTCCTTGCCCAGCTTTTCACAGGTGTAGGCATAGTCCTCAATGCTAAATCCGGAGACATTGGCCATCACCGGTTTGTGGAAGCATTCTTTCAGCTTGGGCAGCTCCCGGGAGATGACATTTTCCACTCCGGGATTCTGCAGGCCCACGGCGTTGATCATGCCGTTGGGGCACTCGGCAATGCGGGGGGTGGGATTGCCGAAGCGCGCGTCCTTGGTGGTGCCCTTGAAGGAGAAGGTGCCCAGCTCGTTGATATCGTAGATTTCCGCGAATTCGTAGCCGAAGCCAAAGGTGCCGGAGGCGGGAATCACCGGATTGTCCAGCTCAATTCCGCACAGATTTACTTTGGTGTTCATCCGAATACCTCCTCCCGGATAAAGACGGGGCCGTCCTTGCACACCCGCTTTGCTCCGCTCTTTGTTTGAATGGAGCAGCCCATGCAGGCACCGAAGCCGCAGCCCATCCGCTCTTCAAAGCTGTACTGACCAGAGGTTTTTACCACCTGCTCCATGGCCCGGAACATGGGCATGGGGCCGCAGGAATAGAAATAGGAATAGTCCAGGCCTCTCAGCACATCGGTGACAAAGCCCTTGGTTCCCACGCTGCCGTCGGCGGTGGCAATGCATACGGGGACTCCCAGAGCCTCGAATTCCTCTTTCAGGAAGATTTCGCTTTCCTTGTTGAAGCCCAGAACCACACTGGGCTGCTTCCTCTGGGCCAGCAGCTTTTTGCACAGGGCATACAGCGGGGGTACTCCCACACCGCCGCCCACCAGCACGGGGGTTTCCCCGCTGAGGCGTAAATCATAGCCGTTGCCCAGGCCGGTGAGCACATCCAACCTGGTGCCCGCAGGCAGCTGGGCCATTTGCTCGGTGCCCTGACCCACCACCTTGTAGATGAGGGTAAGGCTGTCCGGTGTCCAGTCGTTGACGGAGATGGGCCGCCGGAGGAATTTTCCCGGCAGGGCGATCTCCACAAATTGCCCAGGATCGGTGATGCCGGAGGTGTCGCCTTGCAGCACCATTTTGTATACATCCCGGGTGAGGGGCTGATTGGAGCGAATTTCTAAAATGACCTGTTTCATGCTACCTCCCTTGGGGGAACTTCCTTAGGCATCAATGGTGGAAATGGTCAAGGTGATTTCTTCCAGCACATCCAGCAGCACCTTTACGGTGTCCAGAGAGGTGAAGATGTTCACGTTGTACTCGGTGGAGATCTGCCGGATGGTGATGCCGTCCTTTTCGTCGGCGCCGGGGGTGCGGGTGTTGATCACATAGGCAATGTGCCCCTGACGGAGGGCTTCGGGGATCTCATTGGGATCCTCGCTGATTTTTTTCAGGGTGTGGGTGCGGATGCCGTGCTTTTTCAGGAACTCAGCGGTGCCGGGGGTGGCCTCAATGTTGAAGCCCAGCTGATAGAACCGGCGGATCAGGGGAAGGGCTTCCTCCTTGTCCCCCTTGGCAATGGTGGCGAATACGGTGCCGTAGTTCTGCAGCTTCATGCCGGAGGCCTGGAGCGCCTTGTACAGGGCGCGGGTCAGGGTACGGTCGTAGCCGATGGCCTCGCCGGTGGACTTCATTTCCGGGGACAGGTAGGCATCCAGGCCCCGAATCTTATTAAAGGAAAACACAGGAGCCTTGGCGTACCAGCGCTGCTTTTCTTCCGGATAAATGTGGAAGATGCCCTGCTCTTTCAGGGATTTGCCCAGAATCACCTGGGTGGCGATGTCCGCCAGGGAGAAGCCGGTGGCCTTGCTCAGGAACGGAACGGTGCGGGAGGAGCGGGGATTCACCTCGATGATGTACACCTTGTCGTTCTTGTCCACGATGAACTGGACGTTAAACAGACCCACAATGCCGATGCCCAGGCCCAGCTTTTTGGCGTACTGCAAAATGATGCCCTTGACCTTGTCGGAGATGGAGAAAGTGGGGTAGACGGAGATGGAGTCGCCGGAGTGAACGCCGGTGCGCTCCACCAGCTCCATGATGCCGGGAACGAACACATCATGACCGTCGCAGATGGCATCGATCTCCACCTCTCGACCCTGGATGTATTTGTCCACCAGCACGGGCTTGTCCGCGTCGATTTCCACAGCGGTTTTCAGATACTGCACCAGCTGGGCCTCGTTGGACACAATCTGCATGGCCCTGCCGCCCAACACGAAGCTGGGACGCACCAATACGGGATAGCCGATCTTGGCAGCGGCGGCGATTCCGTCCTCGATCTTCGTCACGGCCTTGCCCTCGGGCTGAGGGATCCGGAGCTCTTCCAGCAGCTTTTCAAAGAGATCCCGGTTTTCCGCCTTGTCGATGGCGGCGCAGTCGGTGCCGATGATCTTCACCCCCCGCTCCATGAGCGGCTGGGCCAGATTGATGGCGGTCTGGCCACCCAAAGTGGCAATCACGCCCTCGGGCTTTTCAAACTCGAGAATGTTCATCACATCCTCGGGAGTCAGGGGCTCGAAATACAGCTTGTCGGCGGTGGTGTAGTCAGTGGAGACGGTTTCCGGGTTGTTGTTGACGATGATGGCTTCATAGCCCATCTGCCGGATGGTGTTCACCGCATGGACGGTGGAGTAGTCGAACTCCACACCCTGACCGATGCGGATGGGGCCTGCGCCAAGCACCACGATCTTTTTCTTATCCGTGAGGATAGAATCGTTGGAGCCTGAGTAGCTGGAGTAGAAGTAGGGAATGTAGGCTCCGGTGTGGCAGGTGTCCACCATGCGGAACACGGGGAAGATCTTTTCTTTCTGTCGCAGGTTCCAGACCTCCATCTCCTGCTGCTTCCACAGCCGGGCGATGTAGCGGTCGCTGAAGCCGATTTTCTTGGCCTCCATCAGTACCTCCAGGCTGCCCACGTTGGCGGAGAGCTTGTGCTCCATGTCGATGATCCGGGCCACGGCCTCCAGGAAGAAGGGGGCGATCTGGGTGATTCCGGCAATCTCCGCCACGGTGACACCCCGGTGAATCAGCTCGGCGATGGCAAAGAAATTGTCATCCCGGAACACGCTGATGTAGCGAAGCATTTCCTCGGTGGGCATGTCGTCGAATTTGGCAAGATAGAAGTGGTATGCACCGTTTTCCAGAGAGCGGACGGATTTCAGCAGGCATTCCTCCAGGTTGGAGCCAATGCCCATCACCTCGCCGGTGGCCTTCATCTGGGTGCCCAGGGTGTTGGGGGCGGAGGTGAATTTGTCAAAGGGGAACCGGGGCAGCTTGGCCACCACGTAGTCCAATCTGGGCTCAAAGGCGGCGTTGGTGTTGGCGATCTTGATGTCCTCCAACGCCATGCCCATGGCAATTTTGGCGGTGACCCGGGCGATGGGATAGCCGGAGGCCTTGGAGGCCAGGGCGGAGGAACGGGAAACCCGGGGATTGACCTCGATCAGGAAATACTCGGAGGAATTGGGATTCAGGGCAAACTGCACATTGCAGCCGCCTTCGATTTTCAGCTCCCGGATGATCTTAATGGCAGAGTCGTTGAGCATTTTCAGGTCGTGATCGCTGAGGGTCATGATGGGGGCTACCACCAGGCTGTCGCCGGTGTGGACGCCCACGGGGTCGATGTTTTCCATGCCGCAGATGGTAATGGCATGGTCGTTGGAGTCCCGCATGACCTCGAATTCGATTTCCTTGTAGCCCTTGACGGACTTCTCGATCAGGACCTGGTGAACAGGGGAGAGGTTGAAGGCGTTCAGACCCACTTCGATCAGCTCTTCTTCATTGTAGGCAAAGCCGCCGCCGGTGCCGCCCAGGGTGAAAGCGGGCCGCAGCACCACGGGATAGCCGATGCGGTTTGCCGCTTCCTTGGCCTCCTCCAGAGAATAGGTGATTTCGGAGGGGATCACCGGCTCACCGATGGACTGGCACATTTCCTTGAACAGCTCCCGATCCTCGGCCCGCTCAATGGAGGAGAAGCTGGTGCCCAGCAGCTCCACCCGGCACTCCTTCAGAATGCCCTTCTTTTCCAGCTGCATGGCCAGGTTCAGTCCCGTCTGGCCGCCGATGCCGGGGACGATGGCGTCGGGACGCTCGTAGCGGATGATTTTTGCCACATATTCCAGGGTCAGGGGCTCCATGTACACCTTGTCGGCAATGGTGGTGTCGGTCATGATGGTGGCAGGGTTGGAGTTGGCCAGAATCACTTCATAGCCCTCTTCTTTCAGAGCCAGACAGGCCTGGGTGCCTGCGTAGTCAAATTCCGCTGCCTGTCCGATCACGATGGGGCCGGAGCCGATGATCAGTACCTTTTTGATGTCCGTTCTCTTTGCCATTCGAAATTTACCTCCTTGTAAATCTGCATGTTAATGGTAGAAAGATCTTAAGCTTTGTAAACAATTTTACTGTCGCACACCGTGGCGATGCATTTGCCGCTGATTTCCCAGCCGGTGAAGGGGGTGGATTTGCCCATGGACAGGAAATCCGCCGGGTCGATTCTGGAAACGTCGTTCAGATCCCAAACGGTGAAAGCGTCCTTGCTTTCAATACCGAAGCGTCTGCGGGGATTTACGGTGAGCAGCTCGATGAGCCGCTCCAGAGAGAGAATGCCGGGCTTCACCAGATAGGTGTAGAGCAGGGGAAAGGCGGTTTCAATGCCCACGATTCCGAAAGCGCTTTTTTGTAGTCCCTTGCTCTTTTCCTCGGCGCTGTGGGGGGCGTGGTCCGTGGCGATCATGTCGATGGTACCATCCAGAATCCCCTCCATCAGAGCCTGCCGGTCCTCCTTGCTCCGCAGGGGGGGATTCATCTTGAAGCGTCCATCCTCCCGCAGGCAGCTGTCGTCAAGAATCAGGTAGTGGGGCCCGGTTTCGCAGGTGACATTCACGCCCTCTTTCTTGGCCTTGCGGATGATCTCCACACTCTCCTTGGTGGAGATGTGGCACACATGGTAGGCGCAGCCAATCTGCTTCACCAGCTCCAAATCCCGGGCGATCTGCATCCATTCGCTTTCAGAACAGATGCCCTTGTGGCCGTGAAGCCTGGCGTATTCCCCGTCGTGAATGTAGCCGCCCTTCAGCAGCTCGTTGACCTCGCAGTGGGCCACAATCATCTTGCCCAGCTGCTTTGCCTCCTCCATGGCCCGGCGCATCAGCTCGTCACTTTGGACACCCCGGCCATCGTCGGAGAAAGCAATGCAGCTTCCGGCCATGGCGGCCAGGTCTGCCAGCTGCTCACCCTTTTGGCCAACGGTGATGGCACCGTAGGGATGAACATGGATGCAGGCGTCCCGGCCAATCAGCTCCTGCTGCCGCCGCAGATGCTCGGCAGAGTCAGGCACGGGATTCAGGTTTGGCATGGTGCATACGTCGGTGTAGCCCCCCCGGGCCGCTGCCCGGCTGCCGGAGGCAATGGTCTCCTTATAAGAAAATCCCGGCTCTCTGAAATGCACATGCACATCACAGAAACCGGGAAAAACGGTGAACTCCGGAGAATTGAAAGCTCCGAGCGCACCGCCGCAAAAAAAGGAAACAAGGCCCTGAGAGAAAGAAGCATCCAGGGAAGGGGAGATCACCTTTGCCTTGATACGATCAGTCATAACGGTCTCCTTTCGGATTGGAAAATAGCCAGAAAAAAAGCCCTGCCGGAATGCGGCAAGACCCAGCTGCGCTTTCGGAGGAAGCGCCGCATTTCGATAGATTATACCATGGTGACGCACCTGAGTCAAGGCAATTCCGAACCGGGGAAAGGAGAAAAAGACAAAATCGGAAAATACAACAAAATTCTATGGGCAGATATCCGTGCGTTTCCTACAAAACGCTGTACATGCTTTTTTATGCTGCAACAGCCATATGCAGCCGGTGTGACTCAGCGTGCAGCGTGTATGCTTCCGGTGGCAAATCCATGGGCAAAATGGGGGACAGCGAAACCTGTCCCCCAGAGTCCATATCAATGGGTTATCACAGCTGGGAATAGCCGTAGCTGTTTACCAGCGCGTCGATCTTCTTGCCTTCCTTGCAGTAGGGGCAGTCCCGGTAGTCGTAGCTGGCGTAGCCGGGCAGATCGTTGATGGTATACACGGAGCGGATGGGGTACCCCTCCACCGCGTCCACAGCGGAGTAGATGGCGGCCACACCGGCCACATTGCCGCCGTAGTAGCTGATGGCCTGGAGTGCCTGCTTGGCGGTGAAGCCGGTGGTCACAGAGGCCATGAGAACCAGAACGTTCTTGCCGTGAATCATGTTCACGTTATTGTCCCGGAAGATGATCTGGGAGTTGGAGTTGTATTCCGGCTCCAGAATATAGATGGTCTGGTGGGCATTGATGGTGCGGAAGCCGCTTTTGGTCAGCTCTTCGGCCACGCAGGTTCCGAGAACCGAGGTGCCGTCCAGACAGAGAATGGTGTCCACCGGGGTGTCGTTGACAAAATTGGAGACAAGCTGGTGGGCACTGTCCTTGGCTTCGCTGAGCCGGGTCTTCTGGTAAGTAATATCCACAAAATAGTTAATGTGGGAGTGGTTGGTGGCGAAGTGGCCGTGGGCGATCCGCAGGGGAGCGTTGCCCCGGCGAATGGGAAGGTGCATCAAAGTAATCATGTTGTTGCCTCCATACTGATAAATAAAAAAGAAAGCATCCCGGGGAACACCCACAAAAACGCTTTCTTTTATTATAACAAACAATCAGCACAAATTGCAAGAGAAAAATGCGATCAAATTTGACAAAAATCAACAATGAACCTTGGCTACATTGCGCTTTTTCAGCTCCGGCTCCTGCCGGCGGAACTGGGCGGCGATGATTCGGCAGATTTTCTTAGTGCGAATCATCCAGCGAATTTTTCCGTAGCCCGCCCACATCACGGCGTCGGTCTCACCGGGAAGCAGTACGATTCGCTTTAAAGAAATCTGCCGCCGGAGGCAGTAGTGATCGTAGAATGTGTTTTTGTCCCGGTCGGAGCTTAAAAATTCAAATTCCGCCTCTGAGGCACGGATGCCGGTCTCCTCAAATAGCTCCCGGGCAATGGCCTGTCGGCTGGTTTCTCCCGCCTTGGCAGCACCGCCGGAATTCTCCCAGGTGCCATGGAAGCTCTTTCCCTTGGCCCGCCGGGTGAGAAGAATGTGACCCGCGCCGTCGTAGACCCAGACGCACACCACCAGGCCGTATTCTCCGGGAGCCCAGGGGGTGCCCCGCAGATGCACCCTGCCGGTGCGCTGCCGGTTTTCGTCGTATACGTCGTTCCATTCCTGGTTGGCCATGGCCAGCATCCTCCTTTCGTCACAAAGTCCTGCTATCATACCATGGTTCGCCGGAAAAGGCAACCTTTTTCATGGAACATTCTGCGTCCTGCACTGCCGGGGGAGTAGCAAAGTACTCCCGTTCAAAAACAAATTTGTCTAATTACCACAGTTCTTCCGTTTTTTACGGGAGATTTCATTGGCAAATTACATAAAATTGTTTTGTCAATCTTGTACAAAACCACGCCTTGAAAACCCGGTGAAACAGTGATAGAATTACATCATTCCTTGTGGATTCCCACAAATTTCCGGAATATATGATGCCTTATTTATACTTAATGATCAGTGAAATGAGAAATGATCTCAGTTAATGTGTAGTTATTGCCCCATCTGGGGTGTAACAAAATAATTTTAGGAGGCACACACAAATGAAGAAGATTCTTTCCCTCGTGATCGCTCTTGCTATGGTCGTTGCCTGCTGCGCTCTTGTCAGCGGCTCCGCCAAGGCAGAGGGCAAGCTGGTCGGCGTTTCCATGCCCACCCAGGATCTGCAGCGTTGGAACCAGGACGGCGCCAACATGGAAGCTCAGCTGAAGGAAGCTGGCTACGAAGTTGAGCTGCTGTACGCTGCCAACGACATCCCCACCCAGGTTTCCCAGGTTGAGACCATGATCGCTGACGGCTGCGAAGTTCTGGTCATCGCTTCCATCGACGGCGACTCTCTGGGCACCGTTCTGGCCCAGGCCAAGGAAGCCGGCATCCCCGTCATCGCTTACGACCGTCTGATCATGAACTCCGACGCCGTTACTTACTATGCCACTTTCGACAACTGGCTGGTTGGCGTGAAGCAGGGCGAGTTCATCCGGGATGCCCTGGATCTGGACAATGCAGAAGGCCCCTTCAACATCGAGTTCATCACCGGCGACCCCGGCGACAACAACATCAACTTCTTCTTCGACGGCGCTATGAGCATCCTGACTCCCTACCTGGAGTCCGGCAAGCTGGTTTGCCCCTCCGGCCAGACCGAGAAGGCTGTCGTTGCTACCGCCAACTGGGCTACCGACGCTGCCCAGGCTCGTTTCGAGAACATTCTGAGCTCCTACTACGCTGACGGCACTCAGCTGGACGCCGTTCTGTGCTCCAACGACTCCACCTCTCTGGGCGTCCAGAACGCTCTGAAGGCCAACTACACCGGCGAGTGGCCCGTGCTGACCGGCCAGGACTGCGACGTTCTGTCCACCATCTCCATGCTGGAGGGCACTCAGTCCATGTCCGTCTTTAAGGACACCCGTACCCTGGCTGCTCAGGTTGTCAAGATGGTTACCGCCATCCTGGAAGGCACTGAGCCCGAAATCAACGATACCGAGACCTACGACAACGGCACCGGCGTCATCCCCTCCTACCTGTGCGAGCCTGTTGCCGCTACTCCCGACATGATTCAGGAGCTGCTGGTTGACTCCGGCTACTACACCGCCGCTGAGCTGGGATTGGAGTAATTCCACAGATTCAGGTTTGACTGATTGATCCATTGGCCAAGGCGCTTATGCGCCTTGGCCAATATCCAAAATTATGTAATGATTAGAAAAGGGATAAGAACATATTTTTGTGGCGAAAATCGGATGTTTCGCTGCAAAAATGTGTTTTTCACCATGGATAGCAATCCCGGCTTGTGTGAATTCGCATATCATTCCATGCTACGGAGGCGGTAACTTGTCGGACATTATTCTGGAAATGAGAAATATCACCAAGGAGTTCCCAGGTGTCAAGGCCCTTGACGATGTGAACCTGGTGGTAGAGCGTGGCACCATCCACGCCTTAGTCGGTGAGAACGGCGCCGGTAAATCCACGCTGATGAAGGTTCTCAGCGGTATTTATCCCTACGGCAGCTATTCCGGCGACATCATCTATAATGGAGAGGTCTGTAAATTCTCCAAAATTAAGGACAGCGAGAATCTGGGCATCGTCATTATCCATCAGGAGCTGGCGCTGGTTCCCCAGATGACCATTGCCGAGAATATGTTCTTGGGCAATGAAAAGGGCAGGCCTTACGCGATCGACTGGAACAAGACCCACGCCGAGGCCACCAAGCATCTGCGTTCCGTAGGTCTGACCGAGTCCTCCCACACGCTCATCAAGGACATCGGCGTGGGCAAGCAGCAGCTGGTGGAAATCGCCAAAGCGCTGGCCAAGAACGCCAAGCTGCTGATTTTGGACGAGCCTACCTCCTCTCTGAACGAGACGGATTCCAAGGCGCTGCTGGATCTGCTGCTGCGGTTTAAGGAGCAGGGGCTTACCTCCATCATCATCTCCCATAAGCTCAACGAGGTCTCCTATGTGGCAGACGATATCACGGTCATCCGGGACGGCCACACCATCGAAACCCTCCACAAGGGCAAGGATGACATCAGCGAGGACCGTATCATCAAGGGCATGGTGGGCCGGGAAATTGCCGACCGGTTCCCCAAGCGCAAGGATGTAAAGATCGGCGATGTATCCATGGAGATTAAAAACTGGAGTGTGTACCATCCCATCTACACCGATAAAAAGGTAGTGGATGATGTTTCCCTTTTCGTTCGCAAGGGCGAAGTGGTTGGCATCTCCGGCTTGATGGGTGCAGGCAGAACGGAGCTGGCCATGTCCGTATTCGGCCACAGCTACGGCTCCAATATCTCCGGTCAGGTTTTCATCAACGGCAAGGAAGTCCACATGCACAAGGTCAAGGATGCCATCCGTCATAAGCTGGCCTATGTCACCGAGGATCGTAAGGGCAGCGGTCTGATCCTCTCCAACCCCATTCGGGTGAATACCACCCTGGCCAATCTGGAGGGAGTTTCTCAAAGGGGTGTCATCGACCAAGATAAGGAATATGGCGTGGCTGTCGAGTACAAAAAGAAGCTCAGCACCAAGTGTCCCACGGTGGAGCAGAATGTGGGCAACCTGTCCGGCGGCAACCAGCAGAAGGTGCTGCTGTCCAAATGGATGTTCACTGAGCCGGATATTCTGATTCTGGATGAGCCCACCCGAGGCATTGATGTGGGCGCGAAATACGAAATTTACTGCATCATCAATCAGCTGGCGGCAGAGGGCAAGTCCGTGATCATCATCTCCTCTGAGCTGCCGGAAATCCTGGGCATGAGCGACCGGATCTACGTTCTCAATGAGGGACGCATCGTGGGAGAGTTCCCCGGTGAGGAGGCAACCCAGGAGAAGATTATGGGTGCCATCCTGAAATCCACCAATAAATAACAAAGGAGAATCAGCAGATGAAAAAGGATGTTACATTGGATGTGTCCAAGGGGGCAAAGGCTTCCCCCCTGAGCAAGAAGTCTGTTCTGGACTTTGTGCAGAAGTATACCATGGTGCTGGTTCTGGTGCTGGTGGCCGCTTTCTTTACCTGGCAGACCAAGGGTAAGATTCTACTGCCCCAGAATATCAATAACCTGTTCGCCCAGAACGCTTATGTGTTCGTGCTGGCCACCGGTATGCTGCTGTGCATCCTCACCGGCGGCAACATTGACCTTTCCGTCGGCTCCGTGGTTTGCTTCGTCGGTGCCATCGGCGCCGTGATGATGAGCAAGGGCGTGAATATGTGGCTGGCTGTATTCGCCATGCTGGCCATCGGCCTTTTAATCGGCTCCTGGCAGGCATTCTGGATTGCCTATGTCAAGGTTCCTCCTTTCATCACCACGCTGGCCGGTATGCTGGTGTTCCGGGGCTTGTCCAACGTGGTGCTCCAGGGCAAGACCTTAGCCGTGAAGGATGCCACTTTCGTCCGTCTCTTCGGCGGCGGCGCGGATTGCTATGTGCCCGATATTTTCCATGGCGAGGGCATCAATATCCTCTGCCTGGTGGTGGCTGCCGTAGCTGCTGTGGTTTATGTGATCATGACATTTGTCAGCCGGAGCAACCGTTTGAAAAAAGGCTACGAGGTTGGTTCTCTGACCTCCACCGTGGTTAAGTCCGTTGTGATTGTGGCGCTGATTGCGTTCTTCTCCTATAAGCTTGCCAAGCACAAGGGCCTGCCCACCGCTCTGATCTGGGTAGCCCTGATCATCGCCATCTATTCCTACATTACCTCCAAGACCACCGTCGGCCGTCATTTCTATGCCGTTGGCGGCAACGAGCTGGCTACCAAGCTCTCCGGTATCAATACCAATAAGATTTACTTTATCGCCTATGCCAATATGGGATTGCTGGCTGCCTTTGCCGGTATGCTGACCATCGCCCGGCTCACCTCCGCCCAGCCCACCTACGGCCAGAACTATGAGATGGACGCCATCGGCTCCTGCTTCATCGGCGGTGCCTCCGCTTACGGCGGAATTGGTACTGTCCCCGGCGTGATCATCGGCGCCATCCTGATGGGTGTTATCAACATCGGTATGTCCATCATGGGCGTGGATGCCAACTACCAGAAGGTCGTTAAGGGCCTGGTGCTGCTGGCTGCCGTCATCTTCGATGTGGTCTCCAAGCGGAAACAGAGCTGATTTTTCCCAAATCAACATTTCAGCGGCGTACCGTTTTCGGTGCGCCGCTGATTATGTGCTGATTTTCGATTGGTCAATGCGGCAGGGAAGAGGCCGCCATCGCCAAAGATGGAATCAATCCTTGGACGCTCCTGCGGGGAAGAATCGGTTCAGTGCCTGGATGGTTACTGCCGCCTGCTGCTCAAAGGAATAGGGCTGGATTTTTTGGATGTTGTTCCATGCCATTTTCTCCCGCTCTTCCGGATGGGAAAGCAGGTGGTTGATTTTCTCCGTCAGGCTGGGAACATCGTCCGCGTTAACCAAATAGCCGTTTTCGCCATCGACAATCAGCTCCAGTCCGGCGGCGCACTGCCTGGTGGTGATTACCGGCAGACCGTTTGCCATGGCTTCGTTGACAAACAGTCCCCAGGAATCATACCGGGTGGGCAGAACCAGAAAATCCGCCATTTGGTAGTATTTCCAAAGCTGCTCTTTGGGCATGAACTCAACAAAATGAACGTTTTTCAGGCCGTAGCCATCCATTCTCATTTGCAGCTCCTGGGTGGCTGGCCCGCTGACAATGTAGATTCCCACCATCTCAGGCAGCTCCTTGACTGCGTCCAGCAGAGTGTCATATCCTTTGGAGGGGATGATTCGCCCAACACTGACAATCACGTTTTCCTCTGAAACGCCCAGCTCCTCCCGGATGGTTTTCTTCTCTTCCGGGGATTTGGGCCTGTCCAGAATGTCTCTCTGATAAAAGGAGGCAAAGGGATAGTAGACAAGACGGGAATCCGGTGCGCCATAGGCCTTAAAATAGCACTGCTCCGGCCCAGGGGCGCTGAGATAGAGCTGGGCGCCGGAAAACAGGGCCCGTTTGCATTTCTCTTTCAATCCGGTTTTTCCATCCCCTGGGAAGCCACCCTCGCATTGAAAGCCGAAAGGAATTTTTTTCAGCTTCAGATACCCGATCAGCCATAGGCCGGTGGGGGAGGCCGGGTCATGGACGATCACGGCGTCGAATTTCTCCCGGCTCAGTATGTGGATGATCTGGGGACAGAAAGCGTACTCGGGAGCGGTGTGGATTCCATGCAGGATAATCAGGTTTTTGATGTTTGGAGCGGAGAACTGCTTCCAGCTGTCGTCCCGATCGTTGGAGGAACCGCGCTCAAACACAGCCGTCAATTCGCACAGCTTTCCCAATTCGTTGAGAAAGCCCACATAATAGGGGGAGGGGAAATTGCAGTAGTAAAAAACCTTCATTTTATTTCCTCCTGGTGTTTTAAATCGATTATACAGCGGGATTCCCTTTCCGTCAATCCTTTCCTGAATTCACCGCTGTCTAGAAAAAAGACACATTTGCCCCTGTTTTCTCCCTATCATTTTATGGGGAAAGGCGATATAATAAACGGGAAAGGGGGAGATGGCATGCTTCGGATGGAGATCGCCCTGTTCGTGGTGCTTGCCTTTGTGGCCAACACCTATTACTCTGCGGAAAAGAAATTCACCCAGCTGCACCGCACCTTTTCCATGCTGCTGATGGTGGTTCTGCTCCACCTGGTATTTGACGGGATCACGGTTTATACCGTAAATCACCTGGATACTGTGCCGGTGTTTCTCAACAATGCCTTTCATCGGCTGTTTATCGGCACCATGATTTTGATTTTTTTCCTGTTCTATCAGTACATCGCAATTTTGGTAGAGGAGGAGACCGGAAAGCCCCGCCGTTTGGACCTTTCCGCCGGAGTCTATCTGGTCATCGCGGAGCTGGGAAACATGCTGCTGCCCATCCACTACGCCGTAACGCCCCAGGGAAATTATTCCGATGGCATCCATGTGGTCTTCTGCTATATCAGCGTGGCCTTTTATTTCCTGCTGGGCACCGGACTGCTGCTGTTTAATTGGCGGTCGATCCGGAAAAAGGAGAAAATGGCCATTCTGTTTGCCTGTGCGGTGGAGCTGATCGTTACCATCCTGCAGGGAATCAACCATACCTGGCTTATCAGCGGTCTGGGCATTACCCTGATCACCTTGGCCTTTTATCTGATTCTGGAGAATCCGGATATTCTCCGGGCGGAGCTGACGGAGCAGAAAATGTCCATGCTGTACTTAAAAAGCCAAGTCAATCCCCATTTTCTCTATAACACCCTGGATACCATCCGGATCCAGGCGCAGCTCAACGGGGACAAGCAGGTGGCAGAATTATTGATGCATCTGGTGGATTTCTTCCGGCTCAGCGTCAAGGTGGACCGGCCCATGGTGACGCTGGATGACGAGATGGAGCTTTTAGAGGCCTATATGGAGCTGATGTGCTACCGCTATCCGGAGCTGAAATGCGCCTATGACATTGACCCGGAGCTGGGCGGAATGCAGGTGCCCAATTTCATCATGCAGCCCATTGTGGAGAACAGTTTGATTCATGGGCTGAAAAACAAGGGCTACCGGGGAAAGGTAGAGATTTCCGCCAGAAGAACCGGGGAGAATCAGATGGAGATCACCGTTCGGGATACGGGCAGTGGCTTTGAGCCGGGGAAAAAGGAAGCAGTTGACAAAATGCTCCGCTTTTATGCCAGGCAGCCGGCCAAGCTCACGGGCAACAGCATTGGCATCTTGAACGTGCAGAAGAGGATCAAGCTGCTCTGTGGAAGAGAATACGGCCTTTGGTACACGGAGAACGACACCGGCGGCGTAACGGCCCATATGCTGCTGCCGCTTATGGAGGATGGAACATGAAGAAGCTGCGGGTTTTGTTGGTGGATGATGAAATCCTGATTCGGCAGGGCTTTAAGCAGCTCTTTGACTGGGAGGCTCACGACTGCCAGGTGGTTGGCGAGGCCGCCGACGGTATGGAGGCATTGTCCCAAATCGACCTATTAAGGCCGGATTTGGTGATTATGGATATCAACATTCCAGTGATGAATGGGTTAAAGGTCATTCAGTGCAGCCGGATGAAATACCCGGAGATGGCTTTTGTGATCGTGTCCGGCTATGATGACTTTTCCTATTGCCGGGAGGCGCTCCGGCTGAAAATCACCGACTATATCCTCAAGCCCGTCAACTACGAGGAATTCGGCTCCTGTATTGACAATCTGAAAATCGCTCTCTTCCAGCGGAAGCTGCCCCCGGAGGCAGCGCCGTCGGAGGAACGGGTGATCGTGAGCATTACCCGGTATTTGCAGGAGCATCTGTCGGAGGATGTGAGCCTGGGGGTGCTGTCGGAGAAATTCCATCTCAGTGCCCAGTACATCAGCCAGCTGTTCAAAAATGAGATCGGCGTGAATTTCCTCACCTATTTTACAAGCATCCGGATGGAGCGGGCCAAAACGCTGCTGCTGTCCACGGCGCTGTCCATCGGGGATATTTCGGAGCAGCTGGGCTTTTTGGACTATCGGGTGTTTACCAAGGCGTTTAAAAAGGCGGAGGGTGTCACGCCCTCCCAATTCAGACGGGATTTTTTGGAGGTGACAACGTGAAAATTGTTCTCATTCATGGGCAAAACCACCAGGGGAGCACCCATATGGCTGCCAGACTCCTGGCAGAAAAGGTGGGCGGCGAGACAAAGGAATTCTATTTGCCCAGGGATTTTGACAAGCCCTGTATGGGGTGTACCACCTGCTTCCGGACCGAGCTGAACCATTGCCCTCATTATGAAATGCTGGAGCCTTTGGCGGAGGCCATGCTGGAGGCGGAGCTGATCATTCTGGACAGCCCGGTTTATGTCTACCACGCTTCCGGGCAGATGATGAGCTTTTTGGATCATTTCGGTACCTGGTGGATGGTGCACCGGCCCCGGCCTGAAATGAGCCGGAAGCAGGCTGTGGCCATTTCCACAGCCGCAGGCGGTGGAATGAGCAGCACCACCCGGGACATGGCCGACAGCTTGGAAATGTGGGGCATACGGAAGGTGTACCGAATGGGCTTTGGCGTCCAGGCAACCAGCCCTAAGGAGATTCCGAATGGTATCCGAAAAAAGATAGAAAGAAAAACATCGAAATTGGCGGATACGATTCGGAAAAATGCGGGGAAGCAGGGCTGCAATTTCCGGGGAAAGAAATGGTTCTATCTCATGCGAATTGCCCATAAGCATTTTTTGCCCATGGAGCCGGATTACGGCTATTGGGAGAAGCGGGGCTGGCATGCATCCAAAAGACCCTGGCAGTCATAACGGAAACGCTCCGCTGCGGCGGGGCGTTTTGCATTCGGGAGTATCTGAAAAAAGAACACATTCCGATAGAAAAGAAGACTATTCAAAAACCGGTGCCGGGTATATAATTCAAATAAACTAGGAAAGAGGGTAGTTGGTTATGGACAAAAAAATCTATCGCCCCCGGGAGGGCAGAGTTTTGGTTGGCGTATGCGCGGGAATCGGCGGCTATTTCAACCTGGACCCGGTGCTGATCCGCCTCGGCTGGATCATTCTTTGCTGCCTGGGAGGGAGCGGAATTCTGGCCTATCTGGTGGCGGCGGTGCTGATTCCCGAGGAACCGGAATTCTGACGGAGGAATGAATATGGAGAATATCATCGAAATCCAAGGCCTGTGCAAATCCTTTGGCGACGTGAAAGCGGTGCAGAATTTGAGCTTCCGGGTGAAAGAGGGAGAGCTCTTCGCCTTTTTGGGAGTGAACGGTGCGGGGAAGTCCACCACCATCAACATCCTCTGCGGCCAGCTTCCAAAAGACAGCGGCAGCGTTCTCGTCTGCGGCAGCAGCCTGGACAGCAGGCCGGATGAAATCAAGCGGAGTCTGGGCGTGGTGTTTCAAAGCTCGGTGTTGGATAAGGATCTTTCCGTCCGGGATAATCTCCGGAGCCGGGCGGCGCTCTATGGCATTCGGGGCGGGGAGTTCCGCAGCCGGCTGGCGGAGCTGGCCGAGCTATTGAGCTTTGAGGACTTGCTGAACCGCCCTGTTGGGAAGCTCTCCGGCGGCCAGCGGCGGAGAATCGACATTGCCCGTGCGCTGCTCCACCGGCCCAGAATTCTCATTTTGGACGAACCCACCACCGGCCTGGATCCCCAAACCAGAAGCAGCCTTTGGCAGGTGATCGGCGATCTGCGCCGCAGGGAAAGGATGACCGTTTTTCTCACCACGCATTACATGGAAGAGGCGACGGATGCGGACTTTGTGGTGATTCTGGATCACGGAAAAATCGCCGCCGAGGGAACGCCCCTGACACTGAAAAACACCTACACCGGCGACTTCATAACCATCTATGGCCAGGAGGAAGCCCAGATTCAGAAATTGGGTGCGCCCTATGAGGCCATCCGGGATGCCTACCGGGTTTCGGTGCCCAATACCGCCGCTGCCCGGGAGCTGATTATAAAATTCCCGGAGCTGTTCCAGGATTTTGAAATCACCAAGGGAAAGATGGATGATGTGTTCCTGGCTGTCACCGGAAAGAAGCTCACGGGAGGTGCAAGGAAATGAAGATCAGTTGCGGTATTGGGCTGCTGCTCTGCCTTGCATCGCTACTCAGTGTAACCATCTGTATCTTTACCGACTGGAATGACAGTCTGTTTCTGTCCTTGGCGCTGGGGCTGAGCTTGGTGGTAAATGTATGGAATGTTCTCCGCTTCTGGGGAAAGAGATCTGGGGAGGAAAACAAAAGATGAGTGGACTCGGTGCGCTGGTTCGGCGCAATACAAAGCTGTATTTCAAGGATAAGGGAATGTTCTTCACCTCGCTGATTACGCCCTTGATCCTTTTGGTGCTGTACAGCACCTTTCTGGGAAATGTGTATGAAGACAGCTTCCGTTCCGCTCTGGAGGCGGCGGGGGCATCGGTCTCGGATAAGCTGATCTGGGGCTGCGTGGGGGGTCAGCTGGTGTCCTCTCTGCTGGCAGTCAGCTGTGTCACCGTGGCGTTCTGCTCCAATCTTCTGATGGTGCAGGATAAGACCACCGGCTCCCGGCAGGATCTGACCATCGCCCCCATCAAGGGCAGTACGCTGTCGCTTAGCTACTATCTTTCCACCCTTTGCTCCACACTGCTGATCTCCCTTGGCGCGACGGTGGTATGCCTGGGCTATCTGTATCTGGTGGGGTGGTTCCTCACGGCGGCGGATGTGGCGGCGCTGCTGCTGGATGTTCTGCTGCTGGTGATGTTCGGCACCGCCCTTTCCTCCTGCGTCATTTTCCCCCTGTCCACCAATGGGCAGGCCAGTGCCGTGGGCACCATCATCAGCGCGGGCTACGGCTTTATCTGCGGTGCTTATATGCCCATTTCCAGCTTTGGTGAGGGGCTGCAGCGGGTGATTTCGTTCCTGCCCGGCTCCTATGGCACCAGCCTGCTGCGAAACCACGCTCTGCGAGGGGTGTTTCAGGAGATGGAAAACCAGGGCTTCCCCTCTGTGGTGGTGGATGCCATCCGGGACAGTGTGGACTGCAATCTCTATTTCTTTGACAAGAAAGTGGGAATTTCGGGCATGTACCTGGTGATGCTTGCGTCGATCCTGGTTTTCATCGGATTGTACATTGTCATGGCGATCCTTTCCGGGAGAAAGCGCCGTGGCTGATAGGGGGAGCGCTGCAATATGATTCCGAATGCCATTGTTTATACCTCAAAAACCGGCTTTACCAGGGAGTATGCCTGCCTGTTGGGAAAGAAACTGGCGCTCCCTGTGTATCCCTTGGAGGATGCCCTCTATGGTCTTCCGCAAGGGAGCGCCATTGTCTACCTGGGCTGGATACATGCCAGCAGGGTTCAGGGCTTCAACCGAGCGAGAAAACGGTTCCGGCTCTGTGGCGTTTGCGCGGTGGGGCTGTGCGATACCGGCAGCCTGGAGCGTGAGGTGCGGTCAGCCACGGCCATTCCAAAGGATATTCCGCTGTTTACCCTCCAGGGGGGCTTTGACCGGGGAAAGCTAAAGGGGATGGATAAGCTGCTGATCTCCATGCTGGTCAAGGGGCTGTCCTCCAAGCAGCAGCGAACAGAGCAGGATGAACGGATGCTCTATCTGCTGCAGCGGGATGACAGCTACGTCCGGGAGGAAAATCTGACGGCATTTCTCAACTGGTATGCCACTCTGCAAAAATGACAACATCCCCCTGCTTTTTAGCAAGGGGATGTTTTTTGCAAGAAAATAGCGGCAACCATCGGTTGCATAATGTGTTTTTAATAGAAATGCCACGAAAACGAACAATTTTTTGATTCCTGAATATTTCAAACATTCATCCGGATTTCTGCGGTTTTTTTCGGCTCCAAAAGCGGGCGGAAATTGGAAAATTCGCCTCCTTGGGCGGCTATTCATCAAAGGAAGCGCTGCGGCTGCTGCTTGAGAAAGGAAAGAGAAGCCTTCTTCTGATTATGGGATGATTTAAATACTAAAGCTGGGACGAAACAATCGGCCATCTTTCCTGTTTTTTGCAAATGACCCCTGTTTTTTGTAAATAATTTGCGGAAAAAAATTTTCAAATGTTATTTCGTCCCAAAGACTTGAAACTTTTGGAAGAAATTGTTATAATAGGACAAATCGTATTATCCGCTTATTATGTCCGTCTCCGGCGGCTTCCGGAGAATCCCAAAGAATGGAGTGGTTTCTTATGAAAACGATCGTCAGTAGCTTCGGCGGCAGTTGGTTCAGGCGTTGTCTGAGCATGCTGCTGTGCTTCTGCATGGTGCTGTCGCTGTGCCCAATTCCACAGCATGCAGCTGCCAGCGAGGCGGGGGAGGGACAGGATGTTTCCCAGCCTGTGGAGACGCAACCGGCGCCTCAGCCTGTGGAGACCCAACCGGCTCCTCAGCCTGAGGAAACCCAGCCGGTCACTGTTCCTGAGGAAACCCAGCCGGTCACTGTTCCCGAGGAGACTCAGGAGGTCACTGAACCCGAGGAGACTCAGGAGGTTACTGAGCCCGAGGAGACTCAGGAGGTCACTGTTCCTGAGGAGACTCAGGAGGTCACTGAGCCTGAGGAAACCCAGGAGACTCAGGAGACTCAGGAGACTCAGGAGGCCACCGAGCCCGAGGAAACCCAGGAGGAGCAACCTCTGGTTGTCACCGGTTGGCAGTGGGTGGACGAAGAGGGATATATCAATCCCAAAACCAATGAGCTGCTGATCAACTTTGCCAGTGCGGAGCAGCTGGTGACTGCCGAGGATCTGCTTTTTGTTCTTCCTTATGAGATCGTCGCCACCGTCGATGGGGAAGCAGTGACACTGACCCTGGGCCAGTGGCTTTGCAGCGAGTATCCCGAAGAGGGCGCTTATCAGGGTGAGTACGTCTTCAAGACCAGCCTGCCGGAGGGGTATGTGCTGGCAGAGGATGCGGCACAGCTGGAGATCACCGTGGTCTTCTACAGCGATGCATCCAGCAATGAAGCAGAAGCGCACACGCACAGCTTCAATGAAAGCGGTGTCTGTGACTGTGGGGCTTCGCAGGTAACCTACCTGGATGCAAGCCATGCAGAGTCTACCCAGCTCTGCAAGCCCATCACATCTGGCACCACCGAGCTGACTGACGGCTGGTATGTGGCGCAGGGTAATGTGACCATCGGCGGCAGCGTTACCGCAACGGAGAACGCAAACCTGATCCTGGCGGATGGGTGCAGCCTCACCGTGAGCGGCGACTTCCTGATTCAGGGCGGTAAGAGCCTGAACATCTACGTGCAGAGCCTCGGCACCGGCTCTCTCACCATTGCCGGGTCCACGGGCCTGGGCGTCAGCGGCAGCGGGAATGTCTCTGTGGGGATTTACGGCGGCCGCATCGTCGTGACTTCCATCGGCTCCAACGAGGAGACAATGACACTTTCTTCTTCGGCAGGAAGCAGCGCTGTGATTTATTGCGGTGGATTCGGATATCAAGTAGATAGATCCGGGTTCCATGGCGTTTTCGTTTCACCCGCGGAGTATGGGGAAATCTGGGTCGCTGGTAGCTCCGCGCCCTGCTGTGACATTGTCATTCCCCAGGGAAGTGAATACTATATGTATTTTGAGGGAGACGCCTCCCTCAGCTTCACCAATGGGCGGATGCTTCAGGTTCCTGATGGCAGCAGTTTGCAGCTCAGTGGAACTTGCAGCTTCCCCAATGGCATTGCGGCCAATGTGGATTTGAGAACCATATTGAGTTATGGTTATGCCTTCCAAAACAGCAGCGGCATCATTAAGCTGTTGGGCGAAACGTCCCTGTCAGGCTCCATCACCCTGGTGGATAAACATTACTGCAGCTGGCAGTACAAGGATTCCACCGACGAAGGCCACACCCGCTATTGTGACGAATGCGGCAGGAGCTATACCGAGGCCCACTGGGGCGATGCGGAAGCAGGAATGGATACGACGGATACCACCCATTCCTATACCTGCGTCTGCGGCGCAGTAGTGACCGAAAATCACGAGTGGGAGTACTGGATTGCCGATTCCGATTCCCACGAGAGATACTGCGGGGTATGCGGATGGTATGTCGAGGATATCCCGCATGACTTCAGCAACGAAAACGGCAAGTGTGTCTGCGGCGCGGTTCAGGCAAGCTACGCCGATGCCACCGGCACGAATCGGGGAACGGTTGGCTGCTTGAGGCTGAGTGACTTAGAGCCGAATGACTATGGACAATTCGAGCTGGGTTCCGGCTGGTACCTGGTTGATTCCGTTAATGAGGTCGCGAGTATTTACGCGGAAAATATTTCGGGGGAAATCAACCTGATCCTGGAAAACGACTGCAACGTAACACTTGAGGGCTGCTCTGTGATCGGCGGTTCCCTGACCATCTGGCAGCAGCAGGGAGAGAACGTGGGCAGGCTTACGGTCTCCGACTCCTATACTGCGATTTCCTGCTCCAGAGTGACCATCAACGGCGGCGTTCTGGA
>JAXECZ010000030.1:0-6627 GCA_034104845.1 Faecousia sp.
GCCAAAACGCTTGTTGAAGCGATCAACACGTCCACCGGTGTCAACCAGCTTCTGCTTGCCGGTATAGAAAGGGTGGCACTTGGAGCAGATCTCAACACGAATATCCTTCTTGGTGGAGCCAGTCGTAAAGACGTTGCCACAAGCACAGCGAATCGTGGTCTGTTCATATTTGGGGTGGATACCTTCCTTCATTTCGTTCACCTCTTTCTTATCAGTTAAAGGGCATAAGAGCCCCAGCAATCTTCAATCGCCTGGATATAATACCATACTCCAAGGAAGATTGCAAGTCTTTTTTGAAAAAAATCTTTCTTTTTTTAGAAAGCCCAGTTTCCGCCCCGGAAAATGGGAACCACACGGCCATCGGCGCAGGTGGCATCGATGTTCATGCTGTCGCAGCCGATCATGAAATCCTCGTGAATCATGGAGTCATTGACGCCCAGCTCCCGGCATTCCTCCAGGGTCTTGTTCTGGAAATCCTGAATGGTATCAGCAAAGCCCATGCCCAGGGCCAGGTGGCAGGCAGCGTTCTCATCAAACAGGGTGTTATAGAAGAGGATCCCGCTTTCGGAAATGGGGCTGGCCTGAGGAACCAAAGCGCACTCACCCAGATAGGCAGCACCCTCGTCCATATCGATCATGGTTTTCAGCAGCTCTTCTCCCTTTTCGGCGTGAACCTCCACCGCCTTTCCCCCCTCAAAACGGATGGAGAAATTCTCGATCAGCTGACCACGGTAGGACAGCGGCTTCGTGGAATAGACGATTCCCTCCGCCTCTCCCCGCTTGGGAGAAATGAAACATTCCTCGGTGGGGATGTTGGGATTGAAGAAGATATTTTGCAGGCTGGTCTCTCCGCCGCCGCAGAACCGGCCCTGCTCGATCATGCCCACGGTGAAATCCGTGCCGTTGTCCGCGGTGTAGTGCAGAGAGCGAATGTGCAGATCGTTCAGATACTTGCAGCGGTCAGCCAACTCCCGGTTGTGCTGCTCCCAGGCGGCAATGGGATCGTCGTTGACCCGGGATGTGAACAGAATGGCTTCCCAGAGCTTTTCAATTGCAGTGCTGGTTCTCATGCCCGGGAAAACCTTTTTGGCCCAGGCGGCGCCGGGGACGGCGGCGATGCACCACTGCTCCTTGTTCTCCCGCCGGTCCACGTAGGGCTTGAGAATGGGATATCTCATTCTGTTTGCCTTGGACACCTTCTCCATGTTGATGCCTTTCATCCCGTCGGGATCCTCGGAAACCAGATGGATTCGGGCGGGGAGGGTCTCGCAGTAATATTCCTGCCGGGCCTTTTCCCACTCCTTCACGGTGCCCAGGTTCTTCACGGTGCGGTGGCGGTAATGGAGCTTTTCCAGCGGCTGATAGTTCCACTGAACATTGACCTCGGAGGCCTTTGCCTTGTAGGCCTCCTCCACCACCATCTGAACGAATTCGGGTTGATCCAGATCCGCGTAAATATTCACGACCTGACCCTTCTGCACGTTGGCGCCGCAGCGCACGATCAGGTTGGCGTATTTCCGCAGGGTTGTTTTGTTCATTCTTGACAGCTCCTTTATTCATTGGTTTTCCGTATCTTATCAGATTTTATCCAAAAGGTCAATCAATATTGCATTTTTGTGAGAAATAAGATATAATTGCGTTGTTCACCCAAAGACACTTGTCCATATGACGATGGAGGGAATATATGCTGACCAAACAGGAATTTCGTGCCATGTTATCTCAGGGAATTCATTTTCTCGATGGAGCAACCGGCTCCAATCTTCGTAACGCGGGCATGCCCAAGGGGTGCTGCACCGAAACCTGGGTGCTGGAGCATCCGCAGCCCCTGGTGTCGCTTCAAAAAGGCTATGCCCAGGCGGGCTCTCAGATTCTCTATGCTCCCACCTTTCAAGCCCAGCCCATTGCCCTGAAGACTGTGGGAATGGAGGATCAAACGGAAAAAATCAATGAAGCTCTGGTAGCCCTGAGCCGTTCCGCCGCCCCGGACTGCCTGATTGCCGGGGACATCACCACCCTGGCCACCTTCTGCGAGAGCTGGAATCCGGATTGCTTCGAGCTGCTGGTGGAAAACTATCGCCGGCAGATTCGCGGGCTGATAGAGGGCGGCGCGGACCTGCTGGTGGGAGAAACCCTGCTCTATCCCCAGGAGGCGGAGGCAATTCTCACCGCTGCGGAGCTGGAATGCGCGGGAGCCGTGATGTTCTCCTTTACCATGCAGGCGGATGGCTCCCTGTTCTCCGGGGCGGACGCGGGAAAGGTGCTCCGGGAGCTGGAGGATGCGGGGGCGGATGCGGTGGGCTTCAACTGTGTGGCTGCCGACATGATGACCCCTTATCTCGTGAGCAAGCTCCGCAGGTACACTTCCCTGCCCCTGATCTGCAAGCCAAATGCCGGGATTCCCACCATCAATCAGGCAGGGGTTGCCGAATATAACCTATCGCGTGATGCTTTTGCCAAAATCATGAAGCAGTGTGCCGACAACGGCGCTCTGCTGCTGGGCGGCTGCTGCGGCACGACACCGGAATATATCGCGGCGGTCAAGCAGACGATCCATCCGTGACCGGTGGGAGGAGCCTGAAATGGACAAACGAATTCATTTGTATGTGAATCAGAAAAATGTATTTACATGGCTGATGGCGATCTGCTTTTGCTATTCCGCAGCGGCAAGAATCTGGATTTTCGGATTCACGAAGCACGCCGGAACCGTTGGAACCTGGGGACAGCTGGTGCTGCCTGTGGCCGCAACGGTGCTGTATCTGCTGATCGTTCTGCTGGATGGCAGGGAGTGCTTTTACAAAACCTCCATTCCCGTCTGCATGATGGCCCTGTACTGCGGCATCTGTGTGGCCGGAAGTGTCCAGGGAAAGCTGAATGTCTGGCTTTTTTGGATAGCCCTGATCTTCCTCTCTCTTGTATACGCGGAAATCGTATCCGGCCTCCGGCAGAAATGGGTCTGGCTTCTCCCCTTCCTCATTGGGGCAACGCTGGTGACGGTGCTGTACAACAATAAGCAAATTCTTCTTGAAAGAGATTTCAATGGCCTGGTGCGGATTCATCCGGATCTGGTGGTGCTGATGGGCTGGCTGTCCGTCTCCCTTGCCATTCGGATTCACCCCATGGAGCAGTACCACCGCAGATGGGGCGACCGATGCGACGGCCGTAGGATCCGCAGCCTGGATGCCATGAATCAGGTATCCCCCTACATCATGGTCACCCGGAACACTTCCGTCAATTACTTTGAGGAAGCCTTTGAAATCAGCGCCGTGGATCGCTATATCCGGCGGAAGCGGCGGGAGGGACTGACCAATTTCGGCATTATGCATGTTTTCCTGGCGGGCTATTGCCGCAGCCTGGCCAGATATCCCGGACTGAACCGGTTCATCTCCGGGCAAAAGGTCTATTCCAGAATGGAGGATATCCAGTTTTGCCTGACCATCAAAAAGGAGATGAGCACCCAGTCTCCGGAAACGGTGATCAAGGTTCATCTCTCCCCCAGAGATACCGCCGATGACGTTTACCGGAAGCTGAACGAGGAAATTGAAAAGGCGAAGCAGACGCCTCTGGATTCGGGATTTGATATGACCGCCAGAGCGCTGATGCTGGTGCCCGGCGTTTTCCTGAAATTTCTGGTGTGGGTTTTGAAGGCCCTGGATTATTTCGGTCTGCTGCCCAAATTCCTCTTGGAGATCAGCCCGTTCCATGGCAGCATCTTTTTTACATCCATGGGCAGCCTGGGCATCCCTCCCATTTACCATCACCTGTATGATTTTGGAAATCTGCCCGTCTTTGGCTCCTTTGGCTGCAAGCGAAAGGCCATTCAGATTCTTGAGGATGGAACTGCTGTAGAGCGAAAATATGTGGACTTCAAGTTCACCCTGGACGAACGCACCGTTGACGGCTATTATTACGCCGCGTTTTTCAAGCATTTTAAACGCATCATTGCAAAGCCGGAGGTATTGGACGACCCTCCGGAGGAAATAAGGGCCGATATGGATTAAGGAAAGGCTATGCTTAAGGATATTATCGATCATCTCTCTTTGGAGAACCCCTGGCGGGAGAAAATTCAGTTCTACGATACCATCAGCTCCACAAACGACGTTTTGAAGCAGCTGGCGATCCAGGGGGCGCCGGAGGGCACCGTGTTGGTGGCGAACTGCCAAACCGGCGGCAGGGGCAGACTGGGCCGGACGTTCCTGTCCCCCTCCCAGGTGGGCATTTATTTGAGTGTCTTGCTCCGGCCGTCCTGTAAGCCTGGGGAGCTGATGCATTTGACCTGCGCCTCCGCCACAGCCACCTGTACCGCCATCCAGCAGGCGGCAGGCTTTCGCCCAGGAATAAAATGGACCAACGATATTGTGTATCAAAACAGGAAGCTGTCCGGCACCCTAACGGAGTTGGGCATTCAGCCGGATGGGAGCACGGCCTATGCCATCATCGGCACCGGCATCAACTGCAATCAAACCATCCAGGATTTTCCTCCCGAAATTCAGGAAATTGCAGGCTCTCTGAAAATGGCCGCAGGCAGGGAAATCAACCGCGCCCTGGTGGCAGCAAAGCTGATCGACGCGCTGTATGACAGCAATCAGCGGCTGCTGACCCAGAAGAAGGAGATCCTCGCGGCGTACCGGCGGGATTGTGTCACCTTGGGAAAAAGAATCAGCGTGATCCAAAAAGAGCGGATCCGTCATGGCACTGCTCTGGATGTGGATGATGCGGGAGCGCTGGTTGTCCGGTTCGATGACGGCTCGGTAGAAACGGTGAACTCCGGGGAAGTCAGTGTACGCGGGATGTACAATTATGTTTAATTTCGACTGTACATACATTATTTGCAATTTCTCTGTTGCTTTTTCCAAGAAAAATGGGTATACTATACCCGATCAATCATCCAATGAGGAGGTTCTCTTTATGAAGTTCAATACCATTGTGAAAATTGTTACCGCCCTTGCCGCCGCTGTTGGTGCCGTTTACATCGTTGCAACCTATGGCGACAAAATCGTGGAATGGGCAAAGGGCATTATGGGCTGCTGCTCCAAGCCTGTGGTGAATGCCCCCGCTCCCCAGGCCCCTGAAGAAGACTTTGTGACCGAGGAAACCACAGAAGCTCCCGCCGAAGCCCAGGAGGCTCCTGCGGCAGAGACTGCCACCGAAAAAGCTGAGGAAACCACCGAGGCTGTCCTTTCCGACGACGCCATTCCCGTCGCCGACGAAGAGGATTTTGAGGGCTGATTTTTCTTCAAAAAAATGGGAGGCCACCTGTTTCTCGGGTGACCTCTCTTTTCTTATCACGAATTCCCGGAATAATCCTGCCATGTTCTTTATATGGCAGAAAGAAGCCGCCGGTTTCGCGGCGGCTTCCAATGCGGATTTATTTTTTAGCGGCGTTGACCAGCTCAGCGGTATCCTGGGCGATCATCAGTTCTTCGTTGGTGGGAATGACCCAAACCTGAACGGCGGAATCCTCGGTGGAAATCTTCATCTCCTGACCGCGAATCTTGTTCTTCTCGGGATCGATCTTCACACCCATGAAGCCCAGGTAGGAGCAGATACCGGCACGCGCGTCGGCATCGTTCTCGCCCACACCGGCGGTAAAGGTGAGCATATCGATGCCGTTCAGAGCGGCAGTGTAAGCGCCCACATACTTGGCAACCTCATAGTAGAACTTGTCCAGAGCCAGCTTGCAGTCCTCGTTTCCGGCCTCGGCACCGGCGCACAGGTCGCGGAAGTCGGAGGAAACACCGGACAGCGCCAACACACCGGACTTCTTGTTCAGCATGGTCAGGCAGTCGTCCACGCTCATGCCGTACTTGTTGCAGATGAACTGCACCACGCAGGCGTCGATGTCACCGGAGCGGGTGCCCATGGGCACACCAGCCAGAGGAGACAGGCCCATGGAGGTATCCTGGCACTTGCCGTCCTTCACAGCGGACAGAGAGGAGCCGTTGCCCAGATGGCAGTTGACCATCTTGAAATTCTTGGTGCCCATGAGCTCGGCAGCCCGGCGGGCGATATACTTGTGGGAGGTGCCGTGGAAGCCATAGCGGCGGATGTCGTCATTTTTGTAGTACTCGGTGGGAATGGCGTAGCGGTAGGCCTTAGGAGGCATGGTCATGTGGAACGCGGTGTCGAACACGGCAACCTGGGGGGTGTTGGGCATGACCGCCTGGCAGGCACGAATGCCCATCAGGTTGGCAGGGTTATGCAGGGGGCCCAGGGGGATGCAGGCTTCAATGGCCTCGATGCAGGCGTCGTCAATGATGCAGGAGTCGGAGAACTTCATGCCGCCATGGAGCACGCGGTGGCCAACGGCATCGATTTCGTCCACGGACTTGATCACACCGTCCACAGGGTCAACCAGGATCTCCAGCACAGCCTGAATGGCCTCGGAGTGGGTGGGCATGGGAATATCCTTAACCACCTTCTTGTCGCCGACCTTGTGGGTCAGGCGGCCGTCGATGTAGATACGCTCACACAGGCCCTTGGCGGACACATCGCCGGTTTCCGGATTCATCAGCTGATACTTCAGAGAAGAGCTGCCGGCGTTGATAACCAGAACATTCATTGGAATTGCCTCCTAATTAATTAGATATTTCTTTTTTGCAGAAAATATGGTATGATTTCCATAGCTGG
>JAXECZ010000031.1:0-3802 GCA_034104845.1 Faecousia sp.
CAGGCTTCGGCCCCGGGGAATGATGGAGATGTGCCGCACCGGGTCGTGGGTGGGCAGCCGGTACATGGCCACGGCGTGACCGGCCTCGTGGATGGCGGTGGTTTTCAAATCCCGCCGGGAGGCCACATGGCTCTTCTTGGCGGGGCCAGCCAGGATCTTCATCATGGCCTCGTCCACATCCTCCATGGTGAAAGCGGGCCGGTTGTTCCGCGCCGCCAGGATGGCCGCCTCGTTCAGCAAATTGCTCAGATCCGCCCCGGTAAAACCGGCGGTGGAACGGGCAATGGTCTTGAGATTCACGGATTCATCCAGCCGCTTGTCCTTGGCATGAACCTTGAGAATGTCCTCCCGCCCCTTCACATCCGGCCGGTTCACCTGGATCTGCCGGTCAAACCGGCCTGGCCGCAGCAGGGCGGGATCCAGAATGTCCGGACGGTTGGTGGCGGCGAGGACAATGATGCCCTCGGTACGGCCAAAGCCGTCCATTTCCACCAGCAGCTGGTTCAGGGTCTGCTCCTTTTCGTCGTGGCCGCCGCCTAAGCCGCTGCCCCGCTTGCGGCCCACGGCATCGATCTCATCGATGAAGATGATGGCAGGGGCCAGCTTTTTGGCCTGCTCGAACAGATCCCGTACCCGGCTGGCGCCAACGCCCACATACATTTCCACAAAGTCGGAGCCGGAGATGGACAGAAACTGCACCCCCGCCTCTCCGGCGGTGGCACGGGCCAGCAGGGTCTTACCGGTGCCCGGAGGCCCCACCAGCAGCAAACCATGGGGAATCCTGGCTCCGAGAGCGGTGTATTTGTCCGGTGCCCGTAGGAAATCCACCACCTCCTGCAATTCTTCCTTTTCCTCGTCCGCGCCGGCCACATCGTCAAAGGTGACCTTTTTGTTGTCCGGCACTCCCAGCACAGTCCTGGCCTTGCCGAACTGGGCCATGGGATTGCCGCCGCCGTTCATACGGCTCACGATAAAGGACCAGGCCAGCAGCAGCACCGCCCCCGCCACCAGCAGCGGAATGATAAAATCATAGGGGGTATAGCTCTTCTCTGCCACGAAATCGTATACCTCCAGCACACCGGAGGCCATCTGCTCATCGAAGAGCGGCTGCATACTGTTGCGGAAGCCCTCCGGGTCGGCCAGGCCTGAGGTGATGGTGGTTTTCCCGTTGTAGGGGGTGCGAAGAATCAGGGTGATGGTGTTGCCCTCCACCAGAAACTGGGACACCTGCTCCTGCCGGAACAGCTCCACCAGATTGGAATAGGGAATGGTGTTGGTCTTCTGGCCGAACTCTCCCAGAGCCCAGCTGAGGACCATCACCAGCACCACCAGATAAATCAGAGGGGTGATATTTCTGCGTTGCTTATTCAATGGCGTTTCTCCTTATTTTTGATAAACTTCGCTTTTCAGAATGCCCACATAGGGCAGATTCCGGTACTGCTCGTTATAATCCAGGCCATAGCCCACCACAAAGGCATTGGGCACGGTAAAGCCCACATAATCCGGCTTCAGGGTGATGCCCGGCTTGCGGCGTTCGGGCTTATCCAGCAGGGTGCAGATTTTCAGGGAGGCGGGCTGCTTGCTCAAAAGGTGCCGATAGGTAAAGTCCAGGGAGTTGCCGGTGTCGTAGATGTCCTCCAGGATCAGCACATGCCGGTCCCGGATGTCCACGGTCACGTCCCGCTTCACCACCATGCCCCCGGTGGACTCCACTCCCTGATAGGAGGAAATCCACATAAAGTCCATCTGGCAGGGCACCTTGATTTGCCGGACCATGTCCGCGTAGAACACCACCACGCCCTTGAGCACGCCCACGATGACAGGATTTTTTCCCCGGTATTCCTCCGTCAGCTCCTGCCCCAGCTGGGCAATGCGGGCTTTGATCTGCTCCTCGGTGATGAGAATCTCTTGAATATCGTTATCCATGGATATTGATTCCTCCTGCTGTCTTTTTGGAGTGGGATAGATTTGTTTCATGCTTGTCGGTTTTCCGTAGGGCGTGTGGGTTATTTCAGTGCCTCCACCCGCAAATAATGGGTGGGTTTCTCTGCCAGCCGGGCTAAATTCCCCCCAAACTGGCCCGCCCAAAGGACGCCGCCGTCATCGGCAAGGATGGGGATACGGTTTCTCTCCCCGGCGCTGATCTTCCGGTCGATCATCAGCTTTTTGAGGCTTTTGGTCCCCCCCGGCAGGCGAAGCGCGTCCCCCGGCCTTCGGCTCCGAACCATAAGTTCTCCCCGGATGCTCACACCGAAGCCGCCGTTGGGCTTCTCCGCGCAGAAAACCCGGATGCCCCACTGGGGCAAATCCGTCACCCCAGGAACGGCAAGGGTTTCCTCCGCCGCTGCCGGTGGGTCATCCGGAACCGTCAGCCGGTCATAGTCCCGGGCCACCACCACACCCCCGGGGAAATTCATCCGTGCGGAGGGCTTGTCGCTGTACAGCAGCTCCCGGACGGCGCTGATGTGCACCTGCTCCGGCTCGGGTACGCCGTTTTGCTTTAAGAAATTTTCCAGATACCGGCTCTGTAAGGAGGGATGCAGCTGAGCCAGAACGGATACCTTGGGCAGCTCCGGCTCCAATTGGGAGCGGAGGTATGCTTCATCCTGCCGCAGCCGGAGGGCAGCGGCGGAGATGGCCAGGCTGACGCCGGGATTTTCCTTTTTCAGCAGCGGCATCACATGGCGGCGCAGCCGGTTCCGCAGGAAGGCATCGGAGGCGTTGGAGCTGTCCTCCCGGTGGGGGAGGTGATACTCCTGCAAAAAGGCCTCCACCTCCTGCCGGGTGATATTCAGCATGGGCCGGATGACGCTGCCGTTTACGGGGGCGATGCCGCCCAAGCCCTTAAGTCCGGTGCCCCGAATCAGGTGCATGAGCACGGTTTCCGCATTGTCGTCGGCGGTGTGGGCGGTGGCCACCTTTCCGGGCAGCTTTCTCAGAAAGGCGTACCTGGCCTCCCGTGCGGCGGCCTCCAAGCCTTTCTTCCCCGAAAGAACCTGGGCCTGGCCCAGAATCAGGGGGATGCCGTAGCCCTGGCAGAACGCCTGAACAAATTCCGCGTCCGCGTCCGACTCCTCAGCGCGGAGGTGATGGTTAAAATGGGCGGCGGACAGTTCAAACGAAAATTTTTCCCGCAGCAGATACATGCCAAACAGCAGCGCCACGGAATCCGCTCCCCCGGAGACGGCGCAGAACACCTTTTCCCCCGGCTGAACCAGCTCCCGGAGGGCGGCGGAGAGCTTATTCAGCATGCTTCCACTCCCGATCGGTAAAGGTCTGGTACTGACCGATCCACTGCATCTTCACCGCGCCGGTTTCTCCGTGGCGGTTCTTGGCCACAATGCACTCGGCAATGCCCTTTTCCTCGGTATTCTGATTGTAATATTCGTCCCGGTAGAGGAACATCACCGAGTCCGCGTCCTGCTCGATGGCGCCGGATTCCCGGAGGTCGGAGAGGATGGGCCGCTTGTCCGTCCGGCTTTCCACCGCACGGGACAGCTGGCTCAGGCAGATCACCGGCACATTCAGCTCCTTGGCCATGATTTTCAGGCTCCGGGAGATCTCGCCCACCACAGTCACCCGGTTATCACTGTTTCTGCCGTAGCCGGAGCCCTGCATCAGCTGTAAGTAGTCGATGATCACCAGGCCCAGGTTATCCAACCGGCGGCATTTGGCGCTGATGTCCGCCACGGTGACGGTGGGATTGTCGTCGATGCGGATGTCCGTCTGGCTCAGGGCGGCGGAGCCCATGCACAGCTTGGTCCACTCCTCATCCGTGAGCTTGCCCGTGGCCAGCTTTTGC
>JAXECZ010000077.1:0-7158 GCA_034104845.1 Faecousia sp.
GCTGCTGGAAAACGACGGCACCCTGCCCCTGTCCGGCCCCCAGAAGGTCGCGCTCTACGGCAACGGCGCCCGGGCCACTGTAAAGGGCGGCACCGGCAGCGGCGAGGTCAACAGCCGCTACAGTGTCTCCGTGGAGCAGGGGCTGGAGGAGGCTGGCTTCACCGTGACCACAAAGGCATGGCTGGCCGAGCAGGATCGGGTCATCCAGGAGGAATGGAACGCTTACATGGCAGACATCCATCAGCGGGCCGAAGCGATGGGCATCCCCGATTTCTTTGTGCTGTTTAACGAGCATTTCATCCCCAAAGCTCTGGCACCTTTCCAGAAGGCCGAGGGCGACGTAGCCATCTATGTGCTGGGCCGGAACTCCGGAGAGGGCAGCGACCGCTGCGCCGAGGAAGGCGACTATGAGCTGAGCCAGGCAGAGATTCAGCTGCTCACCCAGCTGGGTCAGAACTACAAAAAGGTCGTCGTGCTACTGAACCTGGGCGGCGTGATCAATGCGGCTACCCTGAAATCCATCCCCGGCATCAGCGCTACTCTGCTCATCTCCCAGAGCGGCAACATGGGCGGCCACATTGTCGCGGATGTGCTGCTGGGCAAGAGCATCCCCAGCGGCCGGCTCACCGATACCTGGGCCGCCAATTACATGGACTACCCCTCCTCCGCCACCTTCAGCCACAACAATGGCAACTGGAATGACGAATACTACACCGATGGCATCTTCGTGGGCTACCGGTATTTCGATACCTTCCATGTGACACCGGTGTATCCTTTCGGCTACGGCTTGAACTATACCAGCTTCAACATGGAGACCCTGGGTGCCTCCGCTGACGAGAAGACGGTTTCCGTCACCGTTCGGGTGACCAACACCGGCAAATTCGCCGGACGGGAGGTGGTTCAGGTTTACGGCTCCGCCCCCAGAGAGGGATTGGAAAAGCCCATGCAGGTGCTTTGCGGCTTCGGCAAGACCAGGCTGCTCCAGCCCGGAGAGAGCCAGGAGCTGAAGGTGTCCTTTGCGCTGACCAACCTGGAAAGCTACGACCCCAGCAAGGCCGCCTATGTGCTGGAAGCCGGTGCCTATCTCATTCGGGTGGGCGTACACAGCCGCGATACGCATGTTGCTGCTGTGCTGCGGTTGGATGCTACCGTGGAAACCAAGAAAGTGAAGAACATCTGCCCCCTGGACGAGGAATTTGACGAAATTTCCTGCGCCGGTGTGGCCTGCTGGAAGCCTGAAAACGAAGAGGCGGAGACAGCTTCTGCCCCGGTATTCTCCCTCGATGCCGGCAAGATTCCCACCGTCACCGTGGAATATGCCGGTGAGCCGGAGCCCTTTGCCCCTGCCGGAACCGACCACATGATTACCCTGGAGGAGGTTCGGGACGGGAAATATACCATGGAGCAGCTGGTTTCCCAGCTCACCGTGGAGGAAATGGCCGAGTGGTGCGTGGGCTCGGCACGGGACAATGAGAATGTCATCGGCGCTGCCTCCAAGGTCGTTCCCGGCGCGGCAGGGGAAACCAGCCTGGCCCTGGCCCACCGGGGCGTGCGGGACATGGTCAATGCCGACGGCCCCGCCGGTCTGCGTCTGATTCCCCACTTCCGCACCGATGCCGAGGGCAAGCTGCTCCCCGGCGGCTCCGCCATTGGCGGCATGGGTGAGGCGTTTGGGCCCAAGCAGGAGGGGGATGTGGATTACTACCAGTACTGCACCGCCATTCCCATCGCCTGGCTGCTGGCAAGCTCCTGGGATCTGGAGCTGATCGAGAAATGCGGCGATGTGGTAGGCGCGGAAATGGAGACTTTCGGTGTGCGGGTCTGGCTGGCTCCGGGCATGAACATCCACCGCAATCCCCTGTGCGGCCGGAACTTTGAATACTACTCCGAGGATCCCCTGCTCTCCGGCCTTTGCGCGGCGGCGGATGTGCGGGGCGTGCAGAAGCATCCCGGCGTGGGCACCAGCATCAAGCATTACTTCGCCAACAACCAGGAGGACAACCGGATGTTCTGCAACGCCCACATCAAGGAGCGGGCCATCCGGGAAATTTACCTCAGGAATTTCGGCGTCTGCATTGAGGCCTCCCAGCCCATGACCATCATGACCAGCTACAACCTGATCAACGGTGTCCACGGCGCCAACTGCTACGACTCCATCACCTGCTATGCTCGGGAGGAATGCGGCTTCCAGGGCTATGTGATGACCGACTGGTTCACCAGCAATTTCAAGGTATCCAGTGCCATGGCCAAGCCCAACCCCAAGTATCCCTGCGCGTCCAGCCCCCTGTGCGTTTACGCGGGCAATGATGTGCAGATGCCCGGCAGCGAGGGCAACATCGAGGACATTATCACCGCCGTTAAGGACGGCAGCCTGAAGCTGGGCTACCTCCAGCGCTGCGCCGCGAAGCTTCTGGAAATCGACCTGAAATGCGGCGGCTTCCCTGAGGCAGGCCCCTATCTGGCAGACAAGACCTTGAAAAGCTTTGTCACCCAGGAATAATTCCATCCGCGAAAAGACCATAACAATGCAGCCAGTGCCCACAAAGCACTGGCTGCAAAAGTTTGAGAGTCTGTTTTGCGGTTATCAGCTTGACGCAGCAAACAGAGAAATTGGAATTTGTCGGGGAGGCCCCGCGGCCAATTTCGCACGGGGATTGGCGGTAATCGTCACCCCATTACCCGCCCGGTAACGTTTTTGCGGCAGCATTTTGAACCGAAATGTCCGATTTTGCGTAGGGAATGCATTTATGCATTCCGCACATTCTTATTTCAAAATCGGCGTGTTGAATGGTAAAACCTCAAAAATATGTCTTGGGAAATTACCATTCAACAAACCGCGGAGGTTATCCAACGTTTCGGAACGCATAAATGCGTTCCCTACGCACACGCCGGAAGGCGTCCCATTCAACACCCCGCTAAATGCTTATTTACAGCGGCAGTACCGGTCGAGGGGCCCAGGAGTTGTGGATTTACCGTCCAAGGTTCGTAACGAATTGGCAGCGGGGCCTCCCCGACAAATTCCAATTGCCAAGCCGCCCATCTATTCCTTTCTCCGGTAGAGACACATTTCATAGGGAATGCCATTTTCCTCCCCGGATTGGAGGCAGGAATCCAGAACCCAATCTGGATCCTGATCCAGATTGGGGAAAAAGGTGTCGGACTCCGGCTGGCAGTGAACCTTGGTCACATAGGCCTGCCTGCAATAGGGCATCAGCTGCCGGTAGACGCTGCCGCCGCCAATGACAAAGGCCCGCTCTGCGGTTTTTGCCAGTGCTTCGGCCTCCTCCGGGCTATGGCAGAGGGTAAACCCGGGGATTTCCGCTTCCTTTCTGGTCAGCGCCACGTTCATTCTGCCGGGCAGGGGCTGCTTCCCTGGGAAGTCCTCCAGGGTTCGGCGTCCCACGATCACCATGGCCCCTTTGGTGGTTTGCCGGAAAAATTTCCGGTCGGCGCTCAGGGCGATGGGCTGGGTGCCATTTTTTCCGATGCCCCAGTCGTCGTATACCGCAACGATCAAATCCATACCGTCACCTCAGATCGCCATGGGAATCTCAAAATCAAAGGGATGATACTGATAATTTTCCAAGGAAAAGGCGTCCTTGGTAAAGGCATAGAAATCGGTAATGCTCTCGTCCATGCGGAATTGAGGCGCGTCATAGCCCTGTTTTTCCAGCATGGCCTTCACGGCGGGGATGTGCCGGTCGTAAATATGGCAGTCGGCAATCACATGCACCAGCTCGCCCACCTTGAGGCCGGAGACCTGGGCCATCATGTGGGTCAGCACGGCGTACTGCACCACGTTCCAGTTGTTGGCGGTGAGCATATCCTGGCTGCGCTGGTTGAGGATGGCATTCAGGGTGTCGCCAGTGACGTTGAACGTCATGGAGTAGGCACAGGGATAGAGATTCATTTCGTGGAGGTCTTCAAAATTATAGATGTTGGTGAGAATGCGCCGGGAGGCGGGGTTGTGCTTGAGATCGTAGAGCACCCGATCCACCTGATCAAAGAGCCCCTCCTTATACTGGTGCTTGATGCCCAGCTGGTAGCCATAGGCCTTGCCGATGGTGCCGTCGGGGCCAGCCCATTCATCCCAAACATGGCTGCCCAGATCGGCAATGCGGTTGGATTTTTTCTGCCAAATCCACAGCATCTCATCGATGGCGCTTTTCCAATAGGTGCGCCGCAGAGTCATAATGGGGAATTCCTCCGCCAGGTTGTAGCGATTCACCACGCCAAATTTTTTGATGGTATGGGCCGGAGTGCCGTCCGCCCAATGGGGCCGCACCTCCAGATTTTCATCGGAAAAGCCGTTTTCCAGGATATCCAGGCAGGTTGCCCGGTAAAGCTCGTCCGCTCTGCTCATAACGTATCCGTCCTTTCTGACATTTCTGACGGAATTATACCATAAGTTCTCCACCCCGGCAAGGCGAAATTATCCCTTGGAAGATCAACGCCCTGAAAAAACGCCCGAAGAGGGCGAAGCTCTTCGGGCGGGGGAATTGTCAGTCCCACATATGACGCTCCAGGTACTGCTCCAGATCGTAGTCGTAGCGGAACCGAACCTTTTGAATGGGCTCTCCTTCCAGAATGGAGAGGTAGGCTTTCTGGTGAATGGCATTCTGCTCCTGATTGCCCATGGACAGATGGCTCGCCACCATCAGGGCGAAAGCGGCGTCGGGATAGTGAAGCTCCATGTCGTTCCATTTTTCCGCAGGGGCATGGAGCAGCTCCTGCATTCCGGGGATTTTACCGAAGACCTCCTGCTCTCGGAGGGCCAGATCCGCCATCCGAATGGGGGTATGTTGGGTGCGCTGCATATCTTGATTCTCCTTAAAGCAAAACTCGACGTGAATCATACCATGAAAAAAGAGGAAAAACAAGTCTTGACACGCTCCACGTCTCCTGCCATTCTATCCCAAAATATGTCCAATAATTCGGACAGAATGACTGCTTTGGAGAAAATCCTACAGTAGGCTCAGTATTTCCGCCTGAATGGACGGGATGGAACGCATTTGCCCATTCTGGCAGCAGGCAATTTCTTTCCAACCCAGCTTCCGGCTGCAATATTCCGCCGCCTGACGGCTGCGGTTTAAATAGGGAAGGTTCCCCTCGTGAATGTCCTTTTTACTCTCGTCACCCTGATAGCGGCCGGTCATCAGGCGCTGACTTACATCCGGCTCCACATTCAGATAGATCACCATATCCGGCGCGGGGATGCCCAGCAGGGTATACTCAAAATGGAAGAGCCAATTTAAGAATTCCTCCCACTGCTCCTCCGGCAGCTTGCTGCATTGGTGCACCGCGTTGGAGGTGGTGTACCGGTCGGCCACCAGGGTGCCGCCCCGGGCGTAGAATTCGCCCCAGTCCTGCTTGAAGGAGGCGAACCGGTCCACGGCGAAAAAGGTGGAGGCGGCATAGGCGTTCACATCCCCGGGATTGGTGCCGAACTGCCCCTCCAGATACATTTTCACCAGAGCGGAGGAATCGGAGGCATAGTTGGGAAAGGAGATTTTCCGCACCTGCCTGCCCTGGGCGGAGAGATTTTTCACCAGCTCCGATGCCTGGGTGCCCTTGCCGCTGCCGTCCAGCCCCTCAATTACAATCAGTTTTCCATTGCCCATTCCGATCGCTTCTTTCCTGTTGATTTCTTTGCATGACGAATTCCACTTTGTCTCTTTCTCGAGTTATATACAATATCATACCACATTTTCGCTGGAATGGCAATCGGGGGACGGAAAAATCAGGCGGCGGTCTGGGTCAGGGCAACCCGGCGCAGGACAATTTTATACACATCCCAGAAGCTCAGCTTCTCCACCGCTGCTCCCGCCACCAGGGGAAGCTGGATCAGCATTTTCTCGTCGGCGTAGACCTTGATAGTGCCCAGCTTCTGCCCTTTTTCCACCGGCGCGGGCACCATCTGCGTCAGCTCCACCTTGGCTGACAGACTGGTTCGCTTGGCTTTGTCTACCAAAATTTCCCGCCGGTCCACCAGCTCTACGGGAACCGTGGCCTCCTTGCCCAGGTGCACCGCCACTGTGCGGCCCTCTTTCAGCCCCGGGCGCACCACGGAATAGTTGGCATAGCCGTAGTCCAGCAGGGTTTTGCAGTCGGCGCTGCGCTTTTGGGAGCTTTCACAGCCCATGACCACCGCGATCAGCTCCATGCCCTCCCGTTTGGCGGAGGCGGAAAGACAGTAGCCCGCGCCGGTGGTATAGCCGGTTTTCAGACCGGTGGCGCCGGAATAAAAGCGGATGAGCTTGTTGGTGTTAGACAGCCCGAAAGCCCCATTCCGCACCGTGTCCATCCAGATGGTTGTGTAGTTTTTGATGTCCGGATGGTTTTTCAGCAGCTCCCGGGACATGAGGGCAATGTCATAGGCGCTGGTACGGTGGTCTTTTGCATCTACGCTGTCGTCCAGACCGGTGCAGTTGACAAAATGGGTATCCGCCATGCCCAATTCCTCCGCCCGCTTGTTCATCTGCTCCACAAAAGCGGATTCGCTGCCAGCCAGCAGCTCCGCCATGGCGCAGGCACAGTCGTTGGCGGAGGAAACGGCAATGGATTTCAGCATGTCGGACACGGGCATGGTTTCCCCGACCTTCAAATAGATTTGGCTGCCTCCCTTGGCGGCGGCGGCTTCCGATGCAGTCACCTGGTCGGTGAGCCGGATCTTCCCGGAGTCCACCGCCTCCATGATCAGCAGCATGGTCATGACCTTGGTGACGCTGGCCGGGGCCAGACGCTCATGACAGTCCTTTTCAAACAGCACCGTGCCGGTGGCCACATCCATCAGCAGTGCGCTTTTTGCGTTCAGCTCCAAATTCACTGCAGAAGCCCGACGGGGCAGCATCGATATGGCCAGCACTGCGGCCAGCAGCAGGGCCGGTATACGTTTCATCATACACCCCTCCATTCTGGTGAAGTGTATGCACCGGGGGCTCCCGTCATGCTTGGCCGGATTGTCCAGATTTGGCCCGGTTTCGTCCTTGACCCTGGGCTGTGGATTTGATACAATGAAGAAAAAAGAAATAAGGAGGGGCAACGATGCGGGGAATTCCGTCGCTGATTACCGATATCCGAAAAAAAGTATTTACTGAGGTGGCAAGGCTTGCCTATTCCGGGCAGGACTACACCATGGCAGAGGATCTGCCCTTTGTC
>JAXECZ010000036.1:0-3946 GCA_034104845.1 Faecousia sp.
GTTCTCAGGAGCTGATTGCCGTGGATCTGCCCGGTGCTTACTCCATGTCGCCCTTCACCTCGGAGGAGAGCATCACCAGCTCCTATGTCCGAAACGAGCGCCCCGATGCCATCATCAACATTGTGGATGCCACCAATCTGAGCCGTTCTCTGTTTTTCACCACCCAGCTTCTGGAGCTGGGCATCCCTGTGGTTGTGGCGCTGAACAAGCACGACATCAACGAGAAGAAGCAGACCCAAATTGACATCCGCGCCCTGTCCGAAAAGCTGGGCTGCCCGGTATTTGACACCACCTCCACCACTGGGGATGGGCTGGCAGAAGTCGTGAAGGCCGCCGCTTCCCTGAATGGTCAGGGGCAAAAAGCGCCTTATCATCAAGGAAATATCGATCTGACGGATAAGACCGCCGTTGAAGCGGCTGACCGCAAACGGTTTGAGTTTGTCAACAAGATCGTTGCCAAGGTCGAGACTCGGAAGGTTCTGACTAAGGAAAAGAACGCTCAGGACAAAATCGATGCCATTATGACCCATCCCATTGGCGGCCTGGTTATTTTTGCAGCGGTCATGTTCCTGGTGTTCCAGATTTCTCAGGCCTGGGTCGGCCCTTGGATCGCGGATACGCTGGTGGGCTGGCTGGAAACCTTCCAGGAATGGGTCGGCGGACTCTTTGAAAACGCGGCTCCCATTTTGCAGGCGCTGCTGGTGGACGGTATCCTCGGCGGCGTCATCGCGGTCATCGGCTTCCTGCCTCTGGTGATGGTCATGTACTTCCTGATCTCCCTGCTGGAGGACTGCGGCTATATGGCTCGCGCCACGGTGGTTCTGGACCCCATTTTCAAGAAAGTAGGCCTAAGCGGCAAATCCGTGATTCCCTTCGTGGTTGGCACCGGCTGCGCCATCCCCGGCGTGATGGCCTGCCGTACCATTCGCAATGAGCGGGAACGTCGTGCCACCGCCATGCTGACCCCGTTTATGCCCTGCGGCGCAAAGCTGCCGGTCATCGCCCTGTTCGCAGGCGCTTTCTTTGCGGATGCTTCCTGGGTCGGCACGCTCATGTATTTTGTGGGCATTGCGCTGATTCTGCTGGGGGCGCTGCTGGTCAACAAAATCACCGGATACAAGCACCGCAAATCCTTCTTTATCATCGAACTGCCCGAATACAAGGTTCCTTCTCTGAAGCGCGCCGTCATGGATATGTGTTCCCGGGGCTGGGCATTCATTGTCAAAGCCTTTACTATCATTCTGGTCTGCAACACCGTTGTGCAGATCATGCAGACCTTCACCTGGAGTTTTGAAGTTGCCGAGGCTGCCAGTGACTCCATTCTGGCCTCCGTTGCCGGTCCCTTTGCTTATCTGCTGGTGCCCATCGTGGGCGTGGTCTCCTGGCAGCTGGCTGCCGCTGCCGTTACCGGCTTCATTGCCAAGGAAAATGTTGTCGGTACGCTGGCCGTCTGCTTTGTTGGCCTTGAGAACCTGATTGATACGGAAGAACTGGCTCTGATGGAAGGCGCTGGTGCAGAGGTCGCCTCTGTATTTGCCATCACCAAGGTCGCCGCGCTGGCATACCTGATGTTCAACCTGTACACCCCTCCCTGCTTCGCCGCTCTGGGTGCAATGCACTCCGAAATCAATGACCGTAAATGGTTCTGGGGCGGCGTGGGCCTGCAGTTTGCCACCGGCTTTACAGTAGCCTATCTTACCTATCAGATCGGTACGCTGATCACCTCCGGCTCTTTCGGCAATGGATTCCTGCCGGGTCTGATTGTGGTGGTCATTCTGGCTGCTATCGTGATTTCTTTGGTACGGAATACCAACAAGCATCTGGCTGCTGAATATGCGCTGGGCGGCAGGAAGTAATACCATGGAAAACCTCATCATTCTAGCGGTGATTGCCATTATCATTGGCCTGGCTGTCGGTTACATCCATAAGGAGAAGAAGCGCGGTGTCAAATGTATTGGTTGCCCCAATGGCTGCTCCTGCAATGGAAAGTGCGACGGGGATTGCAGTGGTTGCGGGAATTCCGAAAGAAAGTGACGAGACTTCGACATTCCCCTTTTGCAGATAACAAGATGATCAGGGGCTGTCTCTAATGATTTCCAGAAATTGGGAGAGACGGCCCCTCCTGTATCACCAGTCTGTGGAGAAATTGAGATACAAGCGTCTGTCAAATGGGAGATTTCAGTGGCCAAGGTCAGAAGCAGAGCTGAGACTGCTGGATCCCCAGAGCTTCCGCTGGCTCATGGAAGGACTGCGTATTGAGCAGAAAACAGCCATCCGCAACGGAAAGATCATGTTCAGATGCAGCCCCTTTTTCAGCATCACTGCCATGCCAAACATCCACTTCTTTGGGAACTGGGAATCCTTGGACATTTCCGTCATGGGAAGATCACTGTACATGGTAACAGGGCTGGCGCTGCGGGAGAGCACCGTGGCTTTGAGAAAGTCCAGCTGGGCATCCATCAGCTCCGGGAGTCCGGTATAGAACCGGGCGGTGGGAAGCTGAATCGGCGACGTGGGGGCTTTCATCTCATCAAAATGGATGACCCGGATGTATTCTTCCAAATCAAACTCGTCTATTCTTTGCAGAAAGCGATCCATATTTCCGGCAGTTTCAACGGTGTCCTTTGCACAGAGGAACCGGCCAGTCTCCCGGGCATATTCCTCATTTCCTGCGTCGGCAGGCAGGCTGGCGCCGATCAGCGCCGCCAGCTGCTCCCGTTCCCCGTCACTCTGGCAGCGCCGGGCAACGAATCGTCCCACGCTCAGGGCAAAGGCGGCGGCATCCCGTGGCGTTCTCTGCCCGGAACGGATGCGGGAGAGATAGGAAGCGTCATAGCTCAGATACCGGGAAAGCTCCGTATTGCCGATGGAAAAGGCGTCCAGCAGCTCGTTGAGGTTGCGGCAAAAGCGTCCTTTATCGAAAGCTTCCTTGGCGGTCAAAGCATCCCGGAAAGCGGTTTCCACGGATTCTCGCGTGATTGATTCCAGCCCCCGCTCCCGTGCCAGGGCAGCGATCCCGGCAGCCAGCTTCTGCCATTGCTCCCCATCCGGCTCCGGGCATTGTGTACCCCGGCGATACCGGCTGATGACCGGCGCGGAAATGCCGCTGGCGTCAGACAGTTCTCTGGCGGTACACTCCAGCCGCGTCAGATACCCGTTCAAAGCTTCCTGAATGGTCATGGGACATTCTCCCTCATTTCTTGTATATAATACTAATTTTCAATTAAACAGTTTGATAATCCAATCTCTCCCAGTAATACTGGAAACGATCTGGTGAGATAGTGAGCAGATCGTATCACACAGCCGGTCAACCACCTTTTCCAGGGTTGCGAATACTTCGTTTCGGAAGCCACGCTTCCGGACTTCTTTCCAGATTTGCTCAATGGGATTCATTTCCGGAGTATACGGCGGGATATGAAAAAGAACAATGTTCTCCGGCAGCTCCAAGCCTGCGGATTTGTGCCAGGCAGCACCATCACAACAAAGTAGTATGATATCTTCTGGATAGCATTTTGATAGTTCCCTCAGAAAGATGTTCATGCATACTGTATTGCAATATGGCATAATCAAGAAAAAGTTCTCACCAGTCAATGGCTCCACTGAACCGTAGGCATAGCGGTACTCCCGTATATGGTGACAGGGTACACTGGGACGGATCCCTTTCTCGCGCCAACAGTTCTTCGGCTTGTTAATCCTTCCGAATCCAGCCTCATCCTGAAACATTACCCTTACCACTCTGCCTGTGGAATTTTTCAACTCATCTACCCTTGCTTTAATTTTTTTGAGGTCTCAATGACCTCCTCACCGGCCTTCTTGGGATGCCTGCTCCGAGGCATCACTTTCCGCCATCCATGTCGGTGCAGTACACAATAAATCTGGGTATCACTGACTTTGTGCGCCACTGCATTCTGATACGCTTTTGCAATCTCGCTGATTTCAACCATCT
>JAXECZ010000066.1:0-2540 GCA_034104845.1 Faecousia sp.
GGCATCGACGTGGGCACCAAAACCGAAATTCAGAAGCTGGTGATCAAGCTGGCCCAGGAGGGCAAGGGTGTGCTGTTCATCTCCTCGGAGATCGAAGAGATGCTCCGCACCTGCAACCGTCTGGCTGTCCTGCGGGACGGGGCCAAGGTGGGCGAGCTCAGCGGCGAGATGACACAGGAGATGGTTATGAAAACCATCGCGGAGGGATAAGCAGATGACAACTTTGAAAAAAATCACCCAGAAGCAGCTGTTTCTGCCGCTGTTCTCCATGGTGCTGGTGATGCTGATCAACATCATCTACGATGTGGCCCATGGGAATCCATTCTATAATTTCTTCACCATTTCCATCAACAGCCAGGGCATTCTCTATGGCCGTCTGATTGACATTCTCAACCGGGGCAGCGAGGCCGCCATTCTGGCCATCGGCATGACCCTGGTGGTCTCCGCCTCCGCCGGTACCGACATCTCCGTGGGCTCCGTCATGTCCCTGGCCGGCGGCGTGTGCTGTGTGCTGCTGGCAGGCTTCGGCAATGTGAATGTGAACAACTACGCCGTTCCCCTGTGGGTGGGTGTGCTGGCGGGCGTCCTCACCGCCTGCCTGTGCGGTGCCTTCAACGGCTTCCTGGTGGCATTTCTGAAAATTCAGCCCATGGTGGCAACTCTGATCCTCTTCTCCGCCGGACGGGCCATCGGCCTGCTGCTGTGCAACAGCGCCATCGTCTACATCAACGTGGAGAGCTTTAAGATGTTCGGCGGCTACACCTGGATCTTCCCCACTCCCCTGCTGATCACCGCTGCCTGTGTGCTGGTCACTGCCCTGGTGCTGAAATTCACCGCCCTGGGCACCTATGTGCAGGCCGTGGGCATCAACAAGGACGCAGCCCGCCTCTCCGGCTATAAATCCGCCGCCATTATTTTCCTGTGCTATGTGGTTTGCGGCCTGTTCGCCGGTATTGCGGGCATCATGGCCACCAGCCGCATCTATTCCGCCGATACCAACAACATCGGCCTGAACCTGGAAATGGACGCCATCCTGGCGGTGGCCCTGGGCGGCAACAGTCTGGGCGGCGGCAAGTTCCGGCTGTCCGGCTCCATCATCGGCGCCTATACCATCCAGGCCATCACCACCACGCTGTACGCACTGGGAGTCTCCTCTGCCCAGGCTCCGGTGTTCAAGGCCATCATCGTCATCGCCATTGTCACCATCCAGTCCCCTGTGGTAAAGGCCTATATGAAAAAACGCAAGGCTGCCAAGCTGGCTCAGAGCAGTGTGGAGGTGCATGCATGATGAAAAAGAGAAGAATGAACAGCAATTCCATTCTCCTGATGCTTACCATTTTGCTGTTTGCGGCCATGTATATCTCCGGCTGCGTGGCTTATGCGGATAAGGGCTTCACCAAGCTCCAGGTGTTTCTGGACATTCTGAAAAACAACGCGGGCCTGATCTGCGTGGTCTGCGGCATGACAGCCGTGATGATCACCGGCGGCATCGATATTTCCGTGGGTGCGCTGATTGCCATGGAGTGTATGTTCATGGCGGTGGGCGTGGAGGAATGGGGACTGTCCGCCGTGGTGCTGCTGCCGCTGATGCTGCTGATCGGTCTGCTGTTCGGCCTAGTTCAGGGCTATTTCATCGGCTATCTGGAAATTCAGCCCTTTATCGTCACCATGGCGGGTATGTTCTTCGCCCGGGGCATGACGGCGGTGATCTCCACCCAGCAGGTTTCCATTACCAAGAGCCCGCTGATGAGCAAGCTCTCCACCTTGAAGTTCAACATGCCCTTTGAAATCGGCGCTTATCTGAACAAAAAGGGAAAGCTGATGGTTCCCAATGTGTCCATTTATGTGATCATCGCCCTGGTGGTGCTGATTGCCACCTTCCTCATCCTGCGCTATACCAAGTTTGGCCGCAGCCTCTATGCCGTGGGCGGCAATCAGCAGAGCGCGGCATTGATGGGCCTGGATGTGAAGAAAACCCGGTTTAAGGCCCATGTGATGTGCTCCTTCCTCACCTCCATCGGTGCCATCTGCTATGTGCTTAACACCATGTGCGGCACCACCCGGCAGGCTCTGGGGCTGGAAATGGACGCCATCTCCTCCGCCGTCATCGGCGGCACCCTGCTTACCGGCGGCGTGGGCAATGTGATCGGCTCCTTCTTCGGCGTACTGATCAACGGCACCATCTCCAGTCTGGTGAAATTCAACGGCAAGCTCAGCTCCGCCTGGCCCAACGTGGTCACCGCCATTCTGCTGTGCTTCTTCATCGTCCTCCAGGCCGTCTTCGCCCGGTTCCGGAAAAAGGACTGATTGACAACCCCAAAAGGCTGCCCCGTTCATGCAACGAGGCAGCCTTTTTCATGCCGATTGGCAAATGCGTCCGTATAATCCCCCCGCAGCGCAAAAAATCAGGGACACCCGAGGGTGTCCCTGAAAAATTAGGAGGTATTAGTACATTCCGCCTGCCTGGGCAGCGGCAGCCTGAGCGGCAGCGTCGGCAGCGGGATCGGGCTTGTCCACCACCAGGCTCTCGGTGGTCAGCA
>JAXECZ010000012.1:0-2916 GCA_034104845.1 Faecousia sp.
CATGTCTGAAATTCGCGTCAAGGAGAATGAGTCTCTGGAAAGCGCTCTGCGTCGTTTTAAGCGCAGCTGTGCCAAAGAGGGTGTCATCGCCGAAGTGAAGAAGCGCGAGCATTACGTCAGCCCCAGCCTGAAGCGTAAGCAGAAGTCCGAAGCTGCCCGTAAGAACAAGAGAAAGTTCTACTAATATCCCTCTTGATTAACGCTCAAAATCCCCTCCGGTTTTCCGGAGGGGTTTTTGCGTTTTGAATCGCGCTTGGTAAATGGCTGTGTGCTTATGGTACAGCCGGGCCCGACCGCCGCCGTCTTCCTCCACCATGGTGAAGAATTCCCAACCGCAGCGCTCATAGAAGTTCTGATGGTCAGTGAGCAGGTAGGCGTCACAAATGCCTTTTTCCGCCAACTCCCGGGTGACATGGTTCAGCAGCAGCCGGGCCAGTCCCTGCTTGCGCCAGTGCTTATCCACATACACCGCGCACACATTGGGGGCAAGATCCTTTCTCTTGTGAAAATCGTTTTCAATTACCCCCAAACCGGCGATGATGTTCCCAGCCTCGTCCAAAATGGCGTACCAGGCCGGTACCCCGGTGGTGCTTTCCGTGGCCTCCTGCAGGCTGTCCAGATAGGCCTGCTGGGGTACTCCCCATTTGTCGTGCTGCCATTGGGCGTATTTTTGAGTCAGCTCCGGATGGTGGCTTAGATTCAGAATATCCTTGTCACAAAGCATAATGGTATCCTTTCTGATTGGGTGGTTTTGGGTTGTGGGGAGGCTATATCTCTTCGTCCCGGATGCTTACCTCTGCGGAGGAAAGGGTGTCCACGCTGCCGTCCTCGTATCGCACGATCAAGCGGCAGTCCCTGTCCACATCCAGGGCGTAGGCTCTCCGCGTTCCGGCGGGGGAGTTGACCCGGATGGAGCGCCCGATGACCAGGCTCCTGCTCCGGTATTCCCAGGCGTAGTCCTCCGCGTCATGGTAGATGGAAAGAAAATGGTTCAAAAAGGACGCGGCCAGCCGGTTCTTCCCATCCTCCAGCTGCTGGGGGAGTATGGCCCCGGCAATCCCCGCCAGCGCTTCCGGAAAGCCGCCGGCAGGGGGGTAGACGTTGAAACCGATGCCGGAGATCACATCGTCCAGCTTTCCGGATTCCAGGCTGTAGGAGCCCTCGGTGAGGATGCCGCAGACCTTTTTCCCGTTCAGGAATATGTCGTTCACCCATTTGATTTTGGGCTCCCTGCCAGTGACTGCTTCAATGGCCCGGCAGGCGGCCACGGCAGCCATGGTGGTGATTTTCACTGCTTGGCCGGGTTCCAGATCCTGAGGCCGCAGCAGCAGGCTCATGTAGATTCCCGTGTCCGGCGGCGAGTAGAATTCCCGACCGAGACGGCCCCGCCCCCGGGTCTGCTGGTTCGCAAGAATCACCAGGCCCTCTTCTGCGCCGCTGCCGGAGCGCTCCCGCACCAGGGCATTGGTAGAAGCGGTGCAGGGAACCAGCTCCAGGGAAAGGGACTGCCACCTTGGCTCCAACCGCTGCCGGATGCCCTCCAGGGACAGGATATCCGTGTGAACATCCAAACAGTAGCCTCGGTTCTGCACCGCATCGATGCCGTAGCCCGCCCCCCGCAGGGCATTCACCGCTTTCCAAACCGCCGTCCGGGAGACCTGCAACCGGGACGCCAGGTCTTCCCCGGAGAGATATTCTCCCTTGTGCTGCTCCAAAAGGGAAAGCAGACGCTCCTTTGTTCCCATAGCATACCCTCCTCCTCCTGTATTATGCCGGAAAAACCGCCAATTGTCAACCTTGCTTTTTCTTCATAACCCTGCGATATCCACAAAATGTTAACCAAAAATAAATTCTAGGTTGACAAATGGACGGAGGTGGGGTATCCTGTTACCAGAAAAATCCGGGAGGTAACCAATATGAAGAAACGATCCACGCTCTATAATATGACGGCCTGCGCCCTCATGGCGGCACTGATGTGTGTGTTGTGCCCGTTGTCCATTCCCATCGGCCCCATTCCCATTTCTCTTTCCATTCTTGTGCTCATTGTCACCACCATGGTTTTGGGTACCTGGCGGGCGCTGGTGAGCTACACCGTCTATCTGCTGCTGGGCGCGGTGGGTATGCCGGTGTTCTCCGGCTTCCAGGGCGGCCTTGCCAAGCTGGCTGGCCCTACCGGGGGATATCTGGTGGGCTTCTTCCTTATCATTGCCATCGGCGGCGCAGTGATGGAGCTGACCCACGGAAATCCCTGGCTGACTATGGTGGGCATGGCCGTAGGCGTGGCCGCGGACTATGCTCTGGGCACCGGCTGGTTTATGCTGCAAACCGAAAGCACCCTGGCTCACGCCCTGGATGTGTGTGTCTATCCCTTTATTCCCTTTGACCTGGGAAAGATCATCCTGGGCGTCCCCTTTGGCCTGCTGATTCGGAAATCTCTGGAAAAGGCCGGACTTCGCTGAGCTTCCTGAAAAGAATATGGGTCGGCTTGCACCATGGCAGGCCGACCCATTTTTACATTGTACCATTCCCATGTAAACCAAAGCTCACCGCTATGGCATTATCCACCATGGACATCTGCTGTTCGTCCAGCCGACCCATGTGTTCCCGCAGACGGCGCTTGTCGATGGTTCGGATCTGCTCCAGCAGGATCACCGAATCCTTGCTCAGGCCCACGCTGCCTCCGGCGATATTGATGTGGGTTGGGAGCTTGGCCTTGCCGGTTTGGCTGGTAATGGCCGCTGCGATCACAGTGGGGGAGTGGCGGTTTCCTGTGTCGTTCTGCACAATGAGAACGGGCCGGGTGCCTCCCTGCTCGCTTCCCACCACCGGGGACAGATCCGCGTAAAAAATATCCCCCCGTTTTACTGTGCTGTCCATATGCATCACACTCCGTGCTTGAAGAATCGGGCCCGCTTC
>JAXECZ010000080.1:0-14105 GCA_034104845.1 Faecousia sp.
GACGCCGATGCCTTTGCCTTTTCCAACGATGAAATGGCCTCCTCCTGCTACCGGGTCTGCGAAAAGCGGGGGCTTCGCATCGGCACCGACCTGAAAATCACCGGCTACGACGGCGGCGAATTCTCCGACAAGCTGATTCCGCCGCTCACCACCGTGTTTCAGGATGCCTACGGGATGGGCTACCAGGCTGTTGAAGACATGGTCAGGATCCTTCAGGGCGAGGCCCTTGCCGACCAGCGCTATCCGGTGCAGCTGGTGACCCGAGAATCCTGCGGCTGTACCCCCAACCGGGATAAGCGGGCCTTACTTCCCCAGCAGGCCGCCGACGAGCTCCGTCGGGTGCGGCAGAAAGCAGCCAAGCGGGAGCAGGAGCTGCTGGAATACCAGGGAAAATCCTGGTTCATTCCCATGATGGCCCGGGATTTGAACGACTACGTTCAGGATGAGACGGAGTACTGTTATCAGGTGATGGAAAAGCTGCGGCTGCTCAAGGCAAATGCCGCCTACCTGTTCCTGCTGGATCACTCCATCAGCTACAACGGCGAAAGCGAATGGAACTGCCCGGATAACCTGTATCTGGCCTCCTGCTACCGCCACGGGGAGAGCTACGCTTTCCAGCCCTACGACCGGCCCCATGTCACCGAGGAAAACGGCATCGCCCAGCTCACCGATGATGGGGACAACCATCAATTCATGTGCTTCCTGCTCTTCTCCGGCGACCGGCAGTACGGTCTTCTGGTCTGTGACGTTCCTTTGGATGAGCTGGCATTTTTCTATGTGGTCAGTTTGCAGCTGGGCTTATCTCTGCAATATCTGGAGCTGAGCAAGGTGCAGGAAATGCACCGGCGGCAGATGACGCAGGATATGGAGGCCATTCGGGCGAAAAATAAGGAGCTGGACATGCTCTCCGGCTATGATCAGCTCAGCGGCCTGTTAAACCTGCGGGGCATGACGGAAAGCGTAAAGGAGCTGTGCAAGGACGGCTTAGAGCAGCATGCCTACCTGCTGTACTGCGATTTGGATCATCTGAAGCAAATCAACGATTACTTCGGCCACCCGGAGGGCAACTATGCCATCACCGTCTGTGCCTCCATTCTGCGTAGCTGCATTCGGGAGTCGGATAAGCTGGCCCGGGTGGGCGGCGATGAATTTGTATGTCTGGTGCTCTCTGACTGCCCCTCTTTCCCGGAGCAATTCCGGATCCGGTTGACCGAGGCGCTGGATCGCACCAACGAAACCTCCGGTAAGCCTTTCTATGTGGGCATTTCCGTGGGTATTCATGCCTTTTTGCTGAAAACCTACGAGGATTTCCTTTCCGCCTCCGCACAGGCGGATAAAAAGCTCTATGAAGCCAAGAAAACGCGCCGGGCGGATGTGAGAAAGCCCCTGGCAGATTCCAGCTTTCCCCTGCTTCGCTGAATAATTTCCCCGGCTGCGTTCATGCAGCCGGGGATGTGTCATTTCATATGGGTCTGGGCGGAGAAGCTGTGGGGCAGCAATTCGGAAAGGGTGACGGTCTCGATGGAAGCATCCGCCGCCACCAGATAAATCAGAAAATCATCCTGGCAGAATTCCCGCATCACCTGGCGGCAGACACCGCAGGGCGGGAATGCACCGGTGATAACGCCGTCCTTGCCACCGCAGACAGCCAAGGCGGAAAAGTCCCGATGGCCGTCGTACACCGCCTTGAAGAAAGCCGTCCGTTCGGCACATACCGTAGGAGAAAAGGAGGCGTTTTCGATGTTGCAGCCCTGGTACACCGTGCCGTCTTCGCAAAGCAGCGCCGCACCCACCTTGTAGCCGGAATAAGGGGCATAGGCGTGATGCATGGCCTCTATCGCCAGCTCAGCCAGTCTTTCAGGTGTCATGCAATCTCCTCCTTACAGGATCTCCCCAGCGAAGCTCTTGCCGGGGGTTTCATATTCCACGCCCAGCAGCTCCGTCACCGTGGCGGCAATGTCGGCGAAGCTGTCCCGGGTACCCAGATTTACAGGGCGCACACCCTGACCCAGAATCACCAGGGGTACATACTCCCGGGTGTGGTCGGTGGTGGCCGTATAGCAGGGGTCACAGCCGTGGTCGGCGGTGATCATCACCACGTCCTCCGGTTCCAGCTTTGGCAGGAAATTTCCCAGCCAGCTGTCAAACTCCGTCAGGGCGTTCGCGTAGCCGTCCACATCCCGGCGGTGGCCGAACTGCATATCAAAATCCACCAGGTTCACAAAGCACAGGCCGTGGAAATCCCGCGTTGCGTAATCCAGCGTGTGCTGCATCCCATCGGCGTTGGACCGGTTGAACACATGCTCCGTGTCCCCCTGACCGGCGAAGATGTCGTGGATCTTGCCTACAGCCAGGCAGTCCAGTCCATCTTCCTGAATCGCATCCAGCATGGTCTTCCCCGGCGGCTCCAGGGAAAAATCATGGCGGTTGGCAGTGCGCTTGAAGCTTGCCGGCTCCTCTCCCACATAGGGTCTGGCGATAACACGGCCCACGCCGTGCTTGCCCCGGAGGATATTTCTTGCCTTTCGGCAGGCATCGTACAATTCTTCCAGGGGGATCCAGTTCTCATTGGCTGCCACCTGGAACACGGAATCAGCGGAGGTGTAGACGATCCACTTGCCGGTGCGCTTCTGCTCCATGCCGTAATCCCGAATCACATCGGTGCCGGAATAGGGAGCATTGCACAGCACCCCTCTGCCGGTGGACGCTTCAAATTCCTCCAGCACCTCCTTGGGGAATCCTTGCGGATAGGTGGGCAGGGGTGCGGGAGAGATCAGGCCCGCAATCTCCCAGTGGCCGATGGTGGTGTCCTTTCCCATGGAGGCCTCCCGCAGCCTCGCCACCGCCCCCAGGGGAGCGGCAGCTTTGGGGAGGCAGGAAACCCCATCGATATTGCCCAGTCCGGCGGCAATCAGGTTGGGAATGTGCAGCTTTGCAGATGTGGCACAGGAAGCCAGGGTATTCACCCCCACATCCCCAAAGCTTTCGGAATCCGGCATCTGACCGATGCCAAAGGAATCCAGAACAATTAAGAAAACGCGTTTTATCATCTTACTTGCCTTCCATGGCCACAGCCACATCCAAAGCCACTTTCATCATGGTGGTGAAAGCGGTCTGCCGCTCTTCGGAGGTGGTCTCCTCCCCGGTGACGATGGAGTCGGAAATGGTGCAGATGGCCAGTGCCCGCTTGCCGTACCGGGCAGCATTCATATACAGAGCAGCGGCCTCCATTTCCAGGGCCAGAACGCCCATCTTCTGCAGGCCGTACACACTGTCCAGCCCCTCGGGCACGCCGATGTGGTCGCCGTAGAATACGTCGGAGGAATTCAGGTTGCCCACATGGTACCTTGCGCCGTTGGCCTCGGCGGCTTTCACCGCTTCCGTCAGCAGCTCCCAGGAGGCGATGGGGGCAAAGGTGCCGGGCAGATGGAATTGGGAAGCAAAATTGGAGTCGGTGCAGGCACCCTGGCCAATGACCAAATCATAGAGCTTCACATGTTCCTGGATGGAGCCGGCGGAGCCCACCCGGATGATGTTCTCCACGCCGTAGCCGTTAAAGAGCTCGTGGGAATAAATGCCGATGGCAGGCATCCCCATGCCGGAGGCCATGACGGAGACCTTCACGCCCTTGTAGGTGCCGGTATAGCCCTGGACACCCCGGACATTGTTCACCAGCACGGGGTTTTCCAAAAAGTGCTCCGCAATGAATTTGGATCGCAGAGGATCCCCAGGCATCAGCACGGTTTTGCCGAAATCACCGGGCTTGGCGGAAATATGGGGGGTTGGTGTCGGAAACATAGAGCATTCTCCTTTTCAAAATATTGGGGGCGGTGCTACCAGGTCAGCTCCCCGTCGCCGCCCATGAGCCTGGTCATTTCCTCAATTCGCTCCAGAGGGAACGGTGGCAAGGAGACAGGACGCATGGCCAGAGACATAAGCTTCATAGGGTTGTCATCCGCCGCGATTCGGTTGGAGCTGAGACTGCCACAGATTTTGCAGCGATGGATAACGGCCCATTCACCGTTTTTCCGGACCCAGACCGCAATTGGCTCCATGGAGCCGCCGCAGTCCGCCTCCCGATCGCCGGGGGTGATATCCAGATGCTTGCTGAACAGGCAGTAGGGGCAGTGGTTTCGATGTTCGCTCCCCGCTCCCTGGGGGGCAACGGTTCTGCCGCAGTGGCTGCACACAAAGGTTTCTGTGCAGGGATGGTTCTGATAATAGCCTTTTGTATATGTTTTTCTCTTATTTTCCCGATTCATGGGAATACCTCCTGAAAGATTGTGAACGAAATCTCCCGGGAGGCCTGCGGTCATTTTGGCAAACCTCCCGGTTAGGCCACAATCACCGATTCCTTATGGTAAGTTTTCAAACAACTGTCTCCTTATAATAAAGTGTTTTATGATGGAAAATTCTGCCTCAAAAGGCGTTACCTTGCGGAATGCATAAATGCATTCCCTACGAAAAATTGGACATTTTGGTTCAAAATACAACCGCAAGAACGATACCGGGCGGGTAATGGGGTGACGATCACCGAAAACCCCGGTGCGAAATTGGCTGCGGGGGCTAAGCGTCAAATTCTTATTTGCCGTTTTTCTGACGGAAGCGGCCTTTGGGCTTTTAGTAGGAACCGTCGTTTTTGGCTTCCTGTCCCGCTTCCATGGCCTTGGCCAGCTTCACGATCCGGGAGGTCCCAAGCCGGGAAGCGCCAAGGCGAATGAATTCCTCCGCATCCGCCAGACTGGAAATCCCTCCGGCGGCCTTGATCTTCACATGGGGCGCAACATGCCCGGCAAAGAGCGCCACATCCTGAAAGGTAGCTCCCCCCTTGCTGAAGCCGGTGGAGGTTTTGATATAGTCCGCTCCGGAGTCGGACACCGCTTTGCAAAGGGCGATTTTTTCATCGTCGGTGAGCAGGCAGGTTTCGATGATCACCTTTAAGAGCTTGCCCTTGCAGGCAGTCTTCACGGCGGCAATTTCGTCCCGCACCGCGTCGAATTTTCCCTCCTTGGCCCAGCCGATGTTGATGACCATATCCACCTCGTCCGCCCCATTGTCCACGGCATCAGAAGCCATGAAGCATTTGGCGGCGGTGGTATCGTAGCCATTGGGGAACCCGATGACGGTGCAGATGGGCAGCCTCTCCCCCACATATTCCTTAGCCTGCTTCACAAAGGAAGCGGGAATACACACCGAGGCGGTGTGATACTTCATGCCGTCGTCGCAGATGGCTTTGATCTCCCCCCAGGTGGCCGTCTGGGTCAAAAGGGTGTGATCGCATTTCGAGAGAATATCCTGTAATTCCATTGTCGCATCTTCTCCTTTTCAAGCATCCAATTTCATGGGATGAATTTGTGACGATTATGACTGCCCATGGAGCTTTATGACCCGGTTTTCCCGGATGCCCCGGACGTAGCACTTGTGGCACATGGCGATATAGCTGTCGTTGCCCCCCAGCACCACCTGGGCGCCGTGGGTGATGATGTGGCCGGTGCTGTCAATTCGGGCGTTCACCGTTGCCTTGGCCCCGCAGTCGCAGATGGTTTTGATCTCCTGAATGGTGTCCGCCACCTCCATCAGCCGCAGGCTGCCGGGGAAGAGCTTGGTCTGAAAATCCGTCCGCAGGCCGAAGCACATCACCGGAATATTATGCTCATCCACAATGGCGCGCAGCTGGTCGATCTGCTCTTGGGTCAAAAACTGGCATTCATCCACAATAATGACATCGCATTTGCCCAGCTTGGCACGTTGGAACAGCTCCAAAATATCCGTCTCCGGTGGGACGATCTCCACCTCGGCCTCCAGGCCAATGCGGCTTTTCAGGATGGATTTCCCGTCCCGGGTGTCAGCGCTGGGCTTGAGAAGCCACACGGAAAGATCGTTTTCCTCATAGTTATATTTGGTAATCAGAGCCTGGGCGGTCTTGCTGGATCCCATGGCCCCATATTTAAAATAAAGCTTCGCCATTCTCTTTCCTCCTCACGAAAAATATTATACAAAAATTTCCCGTTGTTTGCAACCTTTTTCCCAGGAATTCCCACATACAGGGTGAGAGGATTCCATTGCAATTCCCCAGGAGCTCTGATATACTGAAAGGAAACAGGAGGTACCACTATGAACATGAAAAAATGGATCGCCGCCGCCCTGATCGGGATGATGGCCGCTGGCACTTTGGCAGGCTGCGGTCAAAAATCCGACACCGTCCGCTACGAGGCAGCCTACGACACCGGCTACTATGAAATGGCTGAAGCCGCCGACTACGGCGCGGCCCCCCTCTCCACCAACCAGAAGCTCGCCACCGGCTCCACCACCCAGGCCCTGCCCCAGAACCGGAAATGGGTCATCACCATGAACCTCACCGCGGAGACCGGCGACCTGGACGGTGCATTGGAGGCGGTCATGGCCCAGGTCAGCGAAATGGAGGGCTATGTGGAAAGCCAGAGCGTCTCCGGCGGCAGCGCAGGCAGCGGCCGTCACCGCTTCGCCAGCCTTACCATCCGGGTTCCCGCCGACCGGGTGGACAGATTTGTGGAGGAGGTCTCCGGGCTGACCAATCTGGTATCCAGCTCTCGAAACGTCCAGGACATCACTCTGACCTACTCCGATACCGAGGGAAGAGTCACCGCCCTGAAAGCCGAGGAAGCCCGGCTGCTGGAGCTGATGGAACAGGCCGAGACCATGACCGACCTGCTGGAAATTGAAGCGCGGCTCACCGAGGTGCGTTATCAGCTGGAAAACTACGCCTCCACCCTGCGGCTGTACGACAATCAGGTGGACTACGCCACGGTGAGCCTGTACATCACCGAGGTGGAGAAGTATACCCCCGCTGAGGAACAGGGCTTCTGGCAGAAAATCGGCTCCGGTCTGGTGGAAAGCTTTGAAAACCTGGCCGAGACCATGGTGGACTTCCTCAGCTGGCTCATCATCGACCTGCCCTACCTGGTTCTGATTGGTCTTCTGGCCTGGGGCATCATCGCCATTGCCAAGCGCTCCCTCCGCAAGCGGAAAGCAAAAAGGGCCGTTCAGAAGCCGGAGGAAAAGAAGTAAATCCCGGTCACCACAGCGAAAATCGAAAACCCGCCGTATCCCATTTCGGAGATACGGCGGGTTTTTACAGCACCATGACCAGGGTCCCGGCGGTGATGAGTATGGCTCCCAGGCCGGACTTCCAGGTAAATTTTTCATGGAGAAACACAAAGGCCAGCACCAAAGTGATGACCACACTGAGCTTATCGATGGGCACAACCTTGCTGGCCTCACCGGTTTGCAGCGCCCGGTAGTAGCACAGCCAGGAGGCTCCGGTGGCCAGCCCGGACAGGATGAGAAAAATCCAACTCTTTCGGTTGATGGCACCGATGCCGCTTTGGCTGCCGGTGAGGAACACCATGCCCCAGGCCATTGCCAGCACCACCAGGGTACGCAGCGCCGTGGCCAGATTGGAATTGACGCCCTCAATACCGATTTTGGCCAGAATGGAGGTCAGCGCCGCAAACACCGCGGACAGCAGGGCAAATACGAACCACATAACCCGTTCCCTCTTTCTTTTTTTCCATATTATACCACCCTCCTCCAAAAAATGCAACAGAAATCCAGCTGCAAAAAGAAGTTAGCCTATGCAAATTACCCATTGCAAACTGCCACTGTATCTACTATAATGATACCAGAAAACCGAAAGGAAGAGACAACAATGACCATGAATGATTTGAAAATCGATCAATCCGGCACCATCAGCCAGGTGGGCGGCGAAGGCCCTCTGCGGCTGCGGTTTTTGGACATGGGTCTGATTCCCGGCACCCGGGTGACCCTGCGTAAGATTGCCCCCATGGGAGACCCCATTCAAATCCAGGTGCGGGGCTACGAGCTGACCATCCGCCGGGAGGATGCGGCAAAAATCGCTCTCGAGGAGGAATCGGTATGATTTTCGCCTTAGCCGGCAACCAGAACTGCGGCAAAACCACCCTGTTCAACGCCCTTACCGGAGCCAATCAGCATGTTGGCAATTTTCCCGGGGTCACGGTGGATCAGAAAAGCGGCACCATCCGGGGTACCAGTCATCAGGTGGTGGATCTGCCGGGCATTTACTCCATCCGGCCCTATACCCAGGAGGAAATCGTCACCCGGGATTTCATTCTGAAATCCAAGCCGGACGCCATCCTAAACATTGTGGACGCCACCAACATCGAGCGGAATCTGTACCTGACCCTACAGCTGCTTTCCCTCCAGGTGCCCACGGTGATTGCCCTGAACATGATGGATGAGCTCACCGGCAACGGCGGCAGCATTGATGTGAAAAAGCTGAGCCAGGCTCTGGGCGTTCCCGTGGTGCCCATCAGCGCCGCCAAAAACCAGGGCATCTCCGAGCTGGTGGACACCCTGCTTGCCACAGCCCAGAACAAAGTTCTGCCCCAGGTGCTGGACTTCTGTCCCGGAGGGCCGGTGCACCGCTGCATCCATGCGGTGTGCCACATCATCGAGGACCATGCCCAGCGGGCCCAAATTTCCCGCCGGTTCGCCGCTACCAAGCTCATCGAGGGGGAGGAAGAATTCTTCAGCCTGCTCCAGCTGAGTCAGAACGAGAAAGAGCTGATTGAGCACTCCATCATCGAAATGGAGACTGACACCGGTCTGGACCGGAACGCTGCCCTGGCGGAGATGCGCTACAATTTCATTGAATCGGTATGCGCCTCCTGCGTGAAAAAGGCAACAGAGAGCAGGGAGCACCGGCGCAGTGTTCAGATTGACCGGGTGCTCACCAACCGGTATCTGGCAATCCCGTTGTTTGTGGCCATTATGGGGCTGGTCTTTTTCCTGACCTTCAACGTGGTGGGTGCTTTTCTCTCCGACGTGATGGAATACGCTGTGGACGGGCTGACCATCCTGGCCGATAAGGGGCTCACCGCCTATGGCATCAACCCGGTGGTACACAGTCTGATTATCGACGGCATCTTCGCCGGTGTGGGCAGCGTGCTGAGCTTCCTGCCCATCATTGTCACCCTGTTTTTCTTCCTGTCCATTTTGGAGGACTCCGGCTACATGGCCCGGGTAGCCTTCGTGATGGACAAGCTGCTGCGGAAAATCGGCTTGTCCGGCAGAAGCTTTGTGCCCATGCTCATCGGCTTCGGCTGCTCCGTTCCCGCCATCATGGCCACGAGGACCCTTTCCAGCAACCGGGACCGGAAAATGACCATTCTGCTCACGCCCTTTATGAGCTGCTCCGCAAAAATCCCCATCTACACTCTGTTTGCCGCCGCTTTCTTCCCCGGTAGAGAGCTGCCGGTGATGATCCTGCTGTACTTTGGCGGCATGGTGGTGGGCATTGTGATGGCACTGATCCTGAAAAGCACCCTGTTCAAGGGAAACCCAGTGCCCTTTGTGATGGAGCTGCCCAACTACCGGCTCCCCTCCCCCAAAAGTGTGCTGCTTTTGATGTGGGAAAAGGCTGAGGACTTCCTCACCCGTGCCTTTACGGTGATTTTCCTGGCCACGGTAATCATCTGGTTTTTGCAGAGCTTCGACCCCCGTCTGAACGTGGTAACCGACAGCACCCAGAGCATTCTGGCCCGGCTGGGGCAGCTGGTCGCCCCGCTGTTTGCGCCTCTGGGCTTTGGAGATTGGCGGATGGTCACAGCGCTGGTATCCGGCTTCACCGCGAAAGAGGCGGTGGTGAGCACCTTTGGCGTGATTCTGGGCGTCAGTGCGGAGCAGCTCCAGGTGGCGCTGCACAGCCTGTTCACCCCGCAGTCCGCCGCAAGCTTTCTCACCTTTTGCCTGCTCTATACCCCCTGCGTCGCCGCCGTGGCAACCATCCGGCGAGAGCTGGGCTCCAAGTGGAGAACCATCGTAGTGGTCATCTCCCAGTGCATCGTAGCCTGGATCGCCGCGTTCCTGGTGTACCAGATCGGAGGCATCCTGTGAAAATTGCAGACTGGCTCCTCCTCGCCCTGATTCTGGGCTATTGCCTCTGGCTGCTTTTCCATAGACGGAAGCCAAAATGTAATGGAAATTGCCAAGGCTGTTGCCGGTGCGGAAAATGAAAGCAGCCTGATACGATCATTCATGACCATAAAACGACAAGAAACGGCTGCAGCCGCCATTGGCTGCAGCCGTTTTGCAGTATCAGATGCGTGCCAAAAAATGGTACTATTCGCCTCCAATTAGGCAATGATTGTCCTCTATAGATTTCGTTACAAAACTCCTATACGCAACAACATTGCCATTTCCAATACGGACGCCTTTCAGAATGTCAACATTTGCGGCTATCCATACATCATCAATTACAACTTCTATTAATGGGCACTTTTTACCGTTCTCGGTTACAATTGTATGTCCATCCGAATATTACCCTTTTCCCTTCAAAACTACTTCCGCAAGCATGTTTCGCAAATAGTTCAATCCATAGAGTATTGTTTCATGATACAGAACGACCATCACTGTAATGCAGATAATATATCCTACGACTGAAAACAGGTTAAAGCGAACAAATGTATTATAGAAAGCATATCCTACCGCACACGCTGTAAGAAAATAGAATTTTTTCAAATGAAAATCCACATAAAAAACTCTATTCGACAGGAAAGTACGCAATGTAAAGAAGACTATGTATGACACTCCTGTAGAAATCGCCGCTCCCTGGCATCCAAGCTTAGGAACCAGAATTGTATTTCCAATGACATTAACAACACAGGCGCCCAGTGAAACCACGATCTGTAAATTACTCTTTTTCTCAAAGACCAGTCCATTAACCGTAGTTTCTGAGATCGTATACATAATGGGATTAAAAATAAGAAACGGCAAAATATACGCCGCATCTCTGTATTTTTCTCCAAGCAATACCGCAAAAACATCCTTCGCTAATATCAAGGAGAATCCAATGAAAAACATGATTACCGTAATTATCTGATTTCCCTTTTGGTAGAAGCTGGTGTCACTCTTATCTTTTGTGTAATGCTCAATAGCCATAGGGGCCCATAATGTATTAAAGGTCGTTTGTACAATTGAAAACACATGCACTAATGTCATTGTTGATGAATAGATGCCCACTTCCACATATGAACAATACATATCCAAAGAGATTTTATCGATGGACTGGAATAATGTTGTCACGCCCATAGAAAAAACATACGGGTATGCGTATTTTATTAGTTCCTTTTGTGGAATCGTGCAGTCTCCAGGTTTAACCAATGCGTAATTCCAGAGTCTTTTCTCCGCTATTATGCTAATGATCATTCCTGTAAAGGCAGCAAATACAGTGGCAATTGCTAACGATAAGGTATCACTGAATAAGTTTAGATAGATAAGCGTTAACGCCAAACCCACATAGATCAACTTCTGAATGATCCCCAGCGTCGAATACAATTTGCTTTTGTACTGCAAACGGACAAGCAGGAGCGAAAACCGATAGATCACTTGAATAAATGTATATACGCAAACCAAGACCAGTATTTTAAAACCGAGCTCGAACTTAAAAACGCCAAGAGCCCCCAGGATAATAACAACAATTGCGGTAATTACGGTTCCAATCACTGGGTATTTCAGGCACTTAAAAAGCAATGCTCTTCTATATTCATCTGTCTCCTTTTCATAAAAATAGCGTACTAAGGACTGGTCAAGGCCCAAATACAGCACCATCAGTGCCATGCCTGAATACAATGTAAAAATTGAAAACTGTCCGTATTCTGTTGGACTGACTACTCTTGTAATGATCGGAGTTGTAAGAATTCCAATTATTTGACTTAGCAATGTGCCGCTTCCAATTAGAAGAAAATGTTTTAAAAAACGGTTATTCATTTCTAATCAGTTCCTCTCTTGTTACATATGCACTTGCTTTTTTTCTAAGTCAACGAACAGAGAGTGCCATTGATCCATAATCGTATTTACCGAAAAGTCTCTTGCTCTACGCTGTGCATTTTTTCCCATTGTGCGTCTCAATTCACCATCGTGACATAATAAAACGACTTTTTTTGCAAATTCGGCAACGTCAAACTTATCAATCAAAAAACCATTTTCACCATCAAAGATAATCTCAGATGGTCCCTCGGTTTTAAACGAAACCACTGGTAATCCACATTCCATCGCTTCTGTCACAACAAGGCCGAAGCCCTCATATTTTGATGTCAGCAGAAACAAGTCTCCATTTCTATAATAGTCCTGTACATTATCAACCATACCCTTAAAATTCAGATTCATATCAACGCCTTCAGCAATCGATTCTTGAATAAATCTTTTTTTATCCGGGCCATCTCCAATTACATCTAGAGAAATGTTCGGTATTTCTCTTTTTACATTTTTTATCACATCAATTAATAGTCCAAGTCCTTTTTGCTCGTATTGAAATCTCCCGACAAATACGAGCTTTTCGCCATTGAGAGGGCTTTTTGTTTCAGATGTGAAGCTTAACGGATTATAAATTCTGACAACATTGGTTTGATTCAACCTTTTTGCGTACTCTTTCTTATCATGATCGGTCAGCACAATTAATTTATCCAACCTGCCAAACAAAATCTTATACAAATAATCCTGTCTCCACTGATATCTTTGCGGAGATTCAAAATAGGCATCATAAGTATTGTGCATCCATCCAAATTTCGCTGCCTTTGTATCAAGCAGACTAACGATACCTGCCGCTCTTGGCTGAACCCCAATTATAACATCAAATGAATGTCTTTCAAAGAATTGATTATAAATGTTTATTTCTCTTCTGGGAAAATAGATTTCGCGCAAAAAATTTGTATTATGGAAGCGGACGATCTTCTTATTGATAAATCCTAAAGCCTTATGATATTTTTTTCTCGCTTTTGAAAAAGAATCATCCATAAGAACAGTCACTTTCTTTGAGAGCTGATAAGCATGCTGTTCTGCTGTTTTGGATGGCGATGTCATGAGAATAGAAACCTCATATCGGTCACTTAGCCCATTGGCAACAACACTCAGGACACGCTGGACCCCGCCCTTATCTGCTATGTTATTTGTTACAAAACATATCTTCATATGATTCTGCCCTATACATACTTTGTCTTAACAAATTTCCTACATGTCATTCTAAAAAAATCTTTGATATTTCTCTTGAAATTCAGCGGGTCATTCTTCACTCCTAAAAGATAGTAGTGCATTGCTTTTTGCAAATCATTGGTCAAGCTATAAAAGTACGTCCCCATCAAATAAAAGGATGCCGCGGATTTTTTATTTTGAGAGAGATCCTTTTCCACCATTTTGTGTATTGTTTCAAATGCATAAACCCTGTTTTCCGGATGTGCTGATATACGTTCGCCCGTGTAGAAATAATATATCACTACCGGCTCATGGACATATACAGCTGTGTTATTCTTTAATAGTCTTAGATACAATTCCCAATCCTGTAATGCGGGCATATCTGCATTGAAACCACCAAATTGTTTCAACACCTCTGTCTCAAACATTGGAAACGAGCAAGAGCCAATCAAGTTATTTTCAATCAATTCAAAATAAAGATTTCCCTCACGCTGGGGCTTTGAAAATCTCACATTTTCCTTTCCCTGATCGTTTCGTATGATCGAGTTACAGTATACAATTGCCGCCTCCGGGTTTTCTTCCATTTTTTTTACCTGAAGTTTGATCTTATCCGGCAGCCATTCATCGTCATCATCGAGGCAGGCGAAATACTTCCCCTTGGCTTTCTCAAGTGCCAGATTTCTCGCCCTGCACGCTCCACCATTTTTTTCGACAACAATATAGTGAACCTCTCGCCCCTTTGAAGATGCATTTATCATCTCCCGCAGATCCTCAACAAGCTTTTTGTCTGTTGGGTAATCATTAACAATGTACACTTCAATATTGCCATATGTCTGCCCGACAATACTGTCTAATGCTCTCTTAACTACTTCCGGTTTTCTCTTATATGACGTAATAACCGCCGTAACTAAGGGCTCCTTGTTTTCACACATATTATCTCCCTGTCGATTTCTTATAATGAGTTCAAAACTTTTGTCATATCAATATATCTGCTTCTTCCAAATGGCTCATAGGAAGCCATGATAAAATCATGTTTGGGGAACTGTCTGATAATTGTATACTCCCCCTGTACATCAGGCCATTGTTTACAGGTGAAGAACAGTTTGTTTTGATATGGC
>JAXECZ010000178.1:0-4345 GCA_034104845.1 Faecousia sp.
CAAATCCCGGCTTCAGCCCGGCAGGATGCTGCTGGTGGACACCAAGCAGAAAAAGGTCATCTCCGACGAGGAATGCAAGTCCGCCTTTTCCACCCGGCAGCCCTACGGCGAATGGCTGGATGAGCACCTGGTGCGGCTGGAGCAGCTTCCCGTTCCCAACAAAAAGGTGCCCATGTATCCCCAGGCCCAGCGTGAGAAGCTTTACAAGGCCTTCGGCTACACCTACGAGGACATTAATGACGCCATTTTGACCATGGCCCGCTCCGGCTCCGAGAAGATCACCTCCATGGGCACGGATATTCCCCTGGCGGTGCTCTCGGAAAAGCACCAGCCCCTCTTTAATTATTTCAAGCAGCTCTTCGCCCAGGTCACCAATCCCCCCATCGACGCGCTGCGGGAGGAGATCGTCACCGACACCACCGTTTATATCGGCTCCGACGGCAACCTGCTGGAGGAAAAGGCGGAAAACTGCCGGGTGCTGGAAGTGCACAATCCCATCATCACCTCCGTGGAGCTGATGCAGATCCGTTCCATGCAGCGCCCCGGCTTCCGTGTGGAAACGGTTTCCCTGCTGTATTACAAGAATTCCTCCCTGAAAACCGCCCTGGATAAGCTCTTTGTGGAGTGCGACCGGGCCTACCGGGCGGGGGCCAATGTGATCATCCTCTCCGACCGGGGGGTGGATGAATACCATGTGGCCATTCCCTCCCTGCTTGCCGTGTCCGCCATAGAGCAGTACCTCGTCCGCACCAAGAAGCGCACCGCCGTGTCCATCATTCTGGAAAGCGCGGAGCCCAGGGATGTGCACCATTTTGCCACCCTGCTGGGCTACGGCGCCCGGGCCATCAATCCCTATCTGGCCCAGGAATGCATTGCCGAGCTGGTGGAAAAGAACCGGCTGGATAAGGACACCCACCAGGCCATTGCCGACTATAACAGCGCCGTGCTCCATGGCATTGTGAAAATTGCCTCCAAGATGGGCATTTCCACCCTGCAGTCCTACCAGTCCGCCCAGATTTTTGAGGCAGTTGGCATCTGCAAGGAGGTCATCGACGCCTATTTCACCAACACCGTCAGCCCGGTGGAGGGCATCGGCCTGAAGGAGATCGGCGAGGGGGTCCAGTGGCGGCACAACCACGCCTTCGATCTGCTGGATCTGGGGGTGGACACCACGCTGGATTCCACCGGCGCCCACAAGCTTCGCTCCGGCAGCGGTGCCGAGGATCATATGTACAATCCCCAGACCATTGTGGCCCTGCGGGAGGCTGTCCGCAGCGGCAGCTACGAGCGCTTCCGGGAATACACCAATATGGTGGACGATGAGCGCAGGCCCCACACCCTGAGAGGCCTGATGGAGTTCAACTACCCGGCGGAGGGCATTCCCCTGGAAGAGGTGGAGCCCGCCTCCGAGATCGTCAAGCGGTTTAAAACCGGCGCCATGTCCTACGGCTCCATCTCCGAGGAGGCCCACACCACCATGGCCATCGCCATGAACACCCTGGGGGGCAAGTCCAACTCCGGTGAAGGCGGAGAGGACCCCGCCCGGTTTGGCACCAACAAGAACAGCGCCATCAAGCAGGTGGCCTCCGCCCGGTTCGGCGTCACCTCCGCCTACTTAAACAGCGCCAAGGAGATCCAGATCAAAATGGCCCAGGGCGCAAAGCCCGGCGAGGGCGGCCATCTGCCCGGAAAAAAGGTGTACCCCTGGATCGCCAAGACCCGCTGCTCCACCCCCGGTGTGTCCCTGATCTCTCCCCCGCCCCACCACGACATCTACTCCATTGAGGATTTGGCCCAGCTGATCTACGACCTGAAAAACGCCAACCGGGATGCCCGGATCTCCGTGAAGCTGGTTTCCGAGGCGGGCGTGGGCACCATTGCTGCCGGTGTTGCCAAGGCCGGTGCCGGGTGTGTGCTGATTTCCGGCTACGACGGCGGCTCCGGCGCGGCGCCCAAGAGCTCCATCCACAACGCGGGCCTACCCTGGGAGCTGGGACTGGCAGAAGCCCACCAGACGCTGATCCGCAACGGCCTGCGCTCCCGGGTTCGTCTGGAAACCGACGGCAAGCTGATGAGCGGCCGGGATGTGGCCATCGCCTGCATTCTGGGCGCGGAGGAATTCGGCTTCGCCACCGCTCCCCTGGTCACCATGGGCTGCGTGATGATGCGGGTGTGCAATCTGGACACCTGCCCCGTGGGTATCGCCACCCAGAACCCTGCCCTGCGCTGCCGCTTCTCCGGCAAGCCGGAATATGTGATGAACTTTATGCTGTTCATCGCCGAGCAGCTGCGGGAAATCATGGCAAAGCTGGGGGTTCGCACCGTGGATGAGCTGGTGGGACGCACCGACCTGATTCGTCCCCGGGTACAGCGGATCACCCATCGGGCGGATACCATCAACCTGAGCGGCATTCTCTCCGATCTGCCCCCGGTTCACTACGACGTTCGGGATCAGTTTAATTTCGAGCTGGAAAAGACTCTGGATGTCAGCACCCTGCTGCCCGCCTTTGAGCCCAGCTTCAAGAAGAAAAAGCCCCACAGCGAATCCATCCATGTTTCCAGTGTGAACCGCACCCTGGGCACCATCCTGGGCAGCGAGATCACCCGCCGCTTCGGTAGCAGTCTGGAGGAGGACACCTACCAGGTCAGCTGCCAGGGCGGCGGCGGCCAGTCCTTTGGCGCTTTCATCCCCAAGGGACTCACCATCCGGCTGGAGGGAGACGCCAACGACTACTTCGGCAAGGGCCTGTCCGGCGGCAAGCTGATCGTTAAGCCGGAAAAGGGCGCCCAGTTCCAGGCAAAGGACAACATCATCATCGGCAACGTGGCCCTTTATGGTGCCACCTCCGGCAAGGCCTTTATCAACGGCATCGCCGGAGAGCGGTTCTGCGTCCGTAACTCCGGGGCCATTGCCGTGGCAGAGGGCTGCGGCGACCACGGCTGTGAATACATGACCGGCGGCCGGGTAGCCATTCTCGGGCCCACCGGCAAGAACTTTGCCGCGGGCATGAGCGGCGGCATCGCCTATGTGCTGGATGAGCACCATGACCTGTACCTGCGGCTGAATAAGCAGATGGTTTCCATGACCGGCATCACCGAGCGTCACGACGCCGCCGAGCTGCGGGAAATGATCGCCGCCCATGTGGCAGCCACAGGCTCTCCCTGGGGCAAGGAGATTTTGGAGCATTTTGAAGATTATCTGCCCCGCTTCAAGAAAATCATCCCCTCGGACTACAAGCGGATGATCACCGCCATCGGCCAGATGGAGGAAAAGGGCATGCCCCACGATCAGGCAACCTTGGAAGCGTTTTATGCGGTAAGCCGGGGCTAAGGAGGATTGAACATGGGAAAAAGCACAGGATTTCTGGAATTTGACCGCTGCACGAATCCCAGCGTGGAGCCCTTGGAGCGCATCCGTAATTTTGAAGAATTTCATCCCTATCTCAACGAAAAAGAACGCATCCAGCAGGCCGGGCGCTGCATGAACTGCGGCGTACCCTTCTGCCAGTCCGGTGCCAATTTCGGCGGCATGTTCAGCGGCTGTCCGCTGCACAATCTGATTCCCGAATGGAATGACGAAATCTGGAACGGCAACTGGCGGGAGGCACTGTCCCGGCTGACCAAAACCAATAATTTCCCCGAATTCACCGGCCGGGTGTGTCCGGCGCTGTGCGAGGCGGCCTGCACCTGCGGCATGAATGGCGACAGCGTGACGGTTCATGACAACGAGCTTTCCATCATTGAAAAGGGCTTTTCAAACGGCTGGGTCACGCCCCGGATCCCCGCTGTCCGCAGCGGCAAGCGGGTGGCTGTGGTGGGCTCCGGCCCCTCCGGCCTGGCAGTGGCGGATCAGCTGAATCACCGGGGCCACAGCGTCACCGTGTTTGAGCGGGAGAGCCGCCCTGGGGGACTGCTGATGTTCGGCATCCCCAACATGAAGCTGGATAAAAAAATCGTTGCCCGTCGGGTCGATCTGATGACCGCCGAGGGGGTGGAATTCCGGGTGAACACCAATGTGGGCGTGGATATCAGCGCCCAGGAGCTGCTGGAGCAATACGACGCCGTGGTGCTCTGCTGCGGCTCCAAGACCCCCCGTGACCTGAATGTGCCCGGTCGGGAGGCGGAGGGCGTCCACTTTGCCGTGGACTTCCTCACCGCCGCCACCAAAAAGGTCATTGGAGAAAGCCAGGAATTTGCCATCACCGCCCAGGGCAAGCATGTCATCATCGTGGGCGGCGGCGACACCGGCAACGACTGCGTGGGCACCTCCATCCGTCAGGGCTGCGCCAGCGTGACCCAGCTGGAGATGATGGGAAAGCCCCCGGTGTGCCGCACGGAATCCAAC
>JAXECZ010000037.1:0-3426 GCA_034104845.1 Faecousia sp.
GTATGGAGAAGTCGCGTAGCTGGCCGAGCGCGCACGATTGGAAATCGTGTATACCCCAAAAGGGTATCGAGGGTTCAAATCCCTCCTTCTCCGCCACAAAATGAGACGATTGCGAAAGCAGTCGTCTTTTTTTACGCCTGACATTTTATAGAGAGGGTCTTGTTTATGGCAGCGGTTTTAACAAAGGCGGGGTGCTTTGTCGCCATCATCATTCTTGGCTGGGTACTTCGCAGAATCGGTTTTTTCAAGGAAGAGGATTTTGGCGTTCTTGCGAAAATTGTCTTGCGGATCACGCTGCCTGCCTCCATCGTCTACAGCTTTGCGGACAAGCAGATCAGCCCATCCATGCTGATGCTCAGCGTGTTCGGATTTCTTCTTGGCATTGGCTATATTGGGATCGGCTTTCTCGTTTCCCTTGGGAAGAGCAAGGAGGAAAAGGCCTTTTCCGTGCTGAATATCTCCGGCTATAACATCGGCAATTTCACCCTGCCCTTTGCCCAGAGCTTTCTTGGGCCCGCCGGAGTGGTTACCACCAGTCTCTTTGATACCGGCAACGCGTTTATCTGCCTGGGGGTATCCTACAGTGTTGCGGCCATGGTGCAGCGGGGGGAAAGGTTCTCCGCGGTCAAAATCCTGCGGGATTTGATGAAATCCGTTCCCTTTGTCACCTATATCATTATGGCACTGCTGGCGCTGTTCCATATTTGTCTGCCGTCGCCGGTGGTCAGCTTTGCCGGTTTGCTGGGAAATGCCAACGCTCCCATGGCTATGCTGATGCTGGGTGTGGGCTTCAAAATCTCCGGGGACAGCAGCCAGATCCATTCCATTGTAAAGATTCTGTCCGCTCGCTATGGGATTGCCGTGTTGGTTTCCTTGGGCTGCTTTTTCCTGCTTCCCATGGATTTGGAGGTTCGTCAGACGCTTGCGCTGCTGGCTTTCAGCCCCATTGCCTCTGCTGCACCCGCATTCACCGGGGAGCTGGGTGGGGACTCCGGCCTTTCCAGCGCGGTAAATTCCTTGTCCATCATTATCAGCCTTTTCTGCATTGTGGCGGTTCTGCTGCTGATCCTGTAAAGGAAAACGCTTGTGCAAGCATGCATCGGACAGCGATAAATTGGAATTTGGCGGGCAGATGAATGGGACGCCTTCCGGCGGGTGCGTAGGGAACGGATTTATCCGTTCCGAAACGTTGGATAACCTCCACGGTTTGTTGAATGGTAATTTTCCAAGACAAATTTTTGAGGTTTTCCCATTCAACCTGCCAATTTGGAAACAAGAACGTGCGGAATGCATAAATGCATTCCCTACGCAAAATTGGACATTTCGGTTCAAAATGCTGCCGCAAAAACGTTACCGGGCGGGTAGTGGGGTGACGATTGCCGCCAATCCCCCGTGCGAAATTGGCTGCGGGGCCTCCCCGCAAATTCCAATTTGCCGGTGTTTTAAAGGCATTTGTCAGTATGTAAAACAAAGGAGTGGAAAACATGGCCAAAGCAAAAACTGTTTTTTACTGCACCAGCTGTGGAAATGAAACCCCCAGATGGCAGGGCAGGTGCCCCAACTGCGGCGCTTGGAACACCATCGAGGAGCACATCGAAAAGCCGTCGGCACCTGGCGTCAAGGCAAAATCTGCCCCGGTAGGTCAGAGCAGGCGGCCCCAGCGGCTGAACCAGGTGGATGCGGACGGGGAGACCCGCTTTTCCACCGGAATGGGGGAGCTGGATCGGGTTTTGGGCGGGGGAGCTGTGGCAGGCTCTCTGGTGCTGGTCAGCGGTGCTCCCGGAATCGGAAAATCCACCCTGCTGCTTCAAATCTGCACCAGCCTCTGCCGTGGCCGAAAGGTTCTTTATGTCTCCGGAGAGGAAAGTGAGCGGCAGCTGAAGCTCCGGGCGGAGCGGCTTGGCGTCGCGCCGGAAGAGCTGTATATCCTTTCCGAAACCAGGCTGTCCGATGTGCTGGAGGCCGCCAGCGAGACGAAGCCGGATATCCTGATTGTGGACTCCATTCAAACGCTTTATAATGAGGATAGCGACTCCTCGCCCGGCAGCGTGTCCCAGGTAAAGGACTGCACCATGTCCATGATGCAGCTGAGCAAGTCGGGGGGTATCACGGTTTTTGTGGTGGGGCATATCAATAAGGACGGCAACATCGCCGGCCCCAAGGTGCTGGAGCACATGGTGGACTGCGTTCTGTATTTTGAGGGTGACCCAAATTCTTCTTATCGGCTTCTCCGCGCCGCCAAGAACCGGTTCGGCTCCACCAACGAAATTGGTGTGTTTGAAATGCAGGAGGCTGGGCTGGTGGAGGTGCCCAATCCCTCCCAGATGCTTCTGGAGGGACGCCCGGAGGGAGCCAGCGGCACCTGTGTGGCCTGCGTGATGGAGGGCACCCGCCCGGTGCTGGCAGAGGTACAGGCCCTGGTGGCCAAAACCACCATGAACAATCCCAGGCGGGTCTCCGACGGATTTGATTTCAACCGGGCGGTGCTGATGCTGGCGGTGATGGAAAAACGAGCCGGAATGAAATTTGGATTCTTTGATGCCTATATCAATGTGATCGGCGGCCTGCGGCTGGACGAACCGGCAGCGGATCTGCCCGTTGTGCTGGCTTTGGCCTCCTCCTACCGGGATCAGAGCATTGCCGATGACCTGGTGGCCATGGGAGAGGTGGGCATGACCGGAGAAATTCGCTCCGTCTCCCATATGAATCAGCGGCTGGCGGAAATCAGCCGACTGGGATTTCATAAATGCATAATTCCCAGGGGTGGTTCTGAAAAGCTGGATATCCCCGAGGGACTCACCGTCTACCGGGTTCGCAATCTCCGGGAGGCCATCGAAACCGCTCTGTAAAACGGCAGGGGAGCTCAGGAATGGGAGCTCTCCTGCTGATTGTTTTGATAGCGCAATTCTTTCCAGGCGGAGAATAGCAGCAGCCCTCCGAATAGCTTTCGCAGGATTTCCACATCCCAGGTGCTGCTGAGATAAATCAATACGGAAGCGGAGAGCATCCCTGCCAGCGCGGCGGGGATGATTTTTTTTAGAGACAGCTTCCTCCGAAGCAAATGAGCCAAAACAGAAATGGCGGCGGGAGGGAGGAAGAACAGAAGATTGAGGTATTTGGCGGCGGTGAAATCCATTTTTTGAACCAGGGTGAGCCAGAGGATCATCAGGCTGCCGCCGCCCACACCCAAGCCGGACAGCAGCCCCAGCCCGGCACTGATGCAAACCGTCAGAAGAAAAGACATCGTAATCCGCTCCAAAGTAGAATACAGCCGAAAAAGCGATGCAGCCATCGGGCAGAAATGCGTTTTGACACAGTCAGGGAAAGGAAGCCTCCGATGGCTCCGCCCAGAAGATAGGGCAGCGACTCCCGGAGAGAAACGCCGGAGAAGCCGTTCTGCAGCAGTAAGGAGCAAACGCAAATGGG
>JAXECZ010000043.1:0-20851 GCA_034104845.1 Faecousia sp.
AGCCAGGATGTCATCCTGCTTGACAAACTTGTAGTCCACCTTGTCGATGGTCACATCGCTGCCGGTGAACTTGCCCACCACGACCCGGTCGCCGGGGGTAACGGTCATGGTCACGTCCTTGGTGCCGGGGCCAACGGAAACCACCTCGTAAATCGCGGGCTTTTCCTTGCTGGAGCTGGCCAAGATAATGCCGGAGCTGGTGGTCTCCTGGGCCTCGTGCTGCTTCAGCAAAACATTGTCTGCCATAGGCTTGAGTTTCATAATTCTTCCTCCAAAAACAATTATTTAGACTGCAAATCCCGGGGGATCTGCAAATATCTACATCGTTAGCACTCTTATCTCCTGAGTGCTAACATATAATAACGCAGACTCGCGGAAAAAGCAAGCCCCAAAATGGGAAATTCCGTAAATAATTTATGAACCATCGGTTACAAACGAAACCCACTGCCCTGCCATAAGAATTTGGCGCCCCCAAAGGAGCGCCAAGGAAGGATGCGGGGGGCGTTATGCCGTCTCTCTTGTGATGTTTCTCAGCCAGATGTACTTGCGGTAGTGGTAAAATACCACCGGCAGCTTGATGATCTCATCCATATTGCACAGGCAGAACACCACGGGAGCGGGGAGGTTCCACCAGAAAGCGGCCATCAGGCTCAGGGGAACACAGATGCACCACATGAAGATGATGTTGGTATTCATATCGAACCTGGCATCACCGCCGGCACTGAAAATGCCATCCAGCACCACATGGTTCACCGACTGGGCCGCGATGTTCAATCCGGTAAAGGCGATCATGATCCTGAGATAGGAGGCTGCCTGGGGAGTCAGCTGGGTGATGCCCATGATCACCGGCGTCAGGATCACCAGCAGCAATCCCGTGGCGATGCCCACCACGGCGGAGAGCCTGGTCAGCCGCAGGGCATAGGTCTTGGCCTTGTCCAGCAGATTGGCTCCCAGCAGGTTGCCGATCATGATGCCCGCGCCGCCGCCCACGCCCCGAATCAGGCAGGAAATCAGATTTTTGGCCACGGCGGTGATGGAATTGGCGGCAACGGCGTCACCGTCCATGTGGCCCAGCACCACGGAATAGGACATAAAGGCGATGCCCCAAACCAGGCTGGCGCCGATCACCGGCATGGTGTAGTGGAGGAAGTCCTGATAGAGCAGCCTATCCGCCTTTTTCAGCAGCCAGTTCCAGCGCAGCTGTACATTGCCCTTGCGCCGGTTCACCACCACAGCCATGACCATCTCCACCAGCCGGGCGATCACCGTGGCCAGGGCCGCGCCCCGGATACCCATGGCTGGGAAGCCCAGCCAGCCGAAGATGAGAATGGCGTTGAGGACGATATTTACCACCACCGCTGTGGAGCTGATGATGGAGCTCTCGGTGGTGTGGCCGGTGTTTTTCAGCAGGGCAAAATACACCTGGGTGATGCCGCAGAGAAAATAGGAGGGAGCCACCACCCGCAGGTACTCCGCCCCCAAAGGGATCAGCTTCTGGTCGCTGGTAAGAACGGACATCAGCGCAGTGGGAATGAACAGGGCGGCCAGAGTCACCGCGCCTCCCAGCAGGAGAATGATTTTCAGTCCGGTGGGGGCAATTTTCTCAATGGATCTGCCATCACCCTTGCCCCAGTACTGGGCAGCCATAATGCCCACGCCGATGCTGAAGCCGGTCACCAGCAGGCTGAGGAAGAACTGCACATTGCCCGCCTGGGATACCGAGGCCATGGACTGCTGATCCAGCCGTCCCAGCATCACCGCGTCGGTGACACTGACCAGTGCCAGCATAAAGCTCTGCACCGCGATGGGTACCACCAGGCGCATGAGTTCGGAATAAAAGGTGTCCTTTTTCTGTAGCTTGGATGCCATAGCAACCTCCCATGTAATCCGCGCAGAGAAAGACCGGATAAGAGGGAATTCCTATCCAGCCAATCTATCGCAGTATGATAAGGTCATTGTAACGGCAACCAGGAGAAAAAGCAAGGGGAAAAACCAAAAAGCACACTTTTACTTTAAAAATCCCCTCAAAATCGCCAGCAGAACCAGGCACCAGAAAATCAGTACAGGCAGGGCGTAGTACCACTTCTTTGGTCTGCCGCCCTGCCACATGTCCTGAGCCTTTATCCGGCATTCCGTCAGTACCTCCTCCGGAATCAGCCGGAGGGTCAGAGCCACCAGGCCGGGCAGCAGGAGCACATCATCCAAATACCCCAGCACCGGGATAAAATCCGGGATCAGGTCAATGGGCGACAGGGCATAGGCCACGGTAACTGCCGCCAGGATTTTTGCAAAAATGGGCGTCTTTTGGGATTTCAGCGCCAGGAATACCGCCGGGATATCCCGTTTCAGGTTGGCGGCTCGTTCTCTCAGCGTCATGGACTCCCCTCTTTCAGTACGCCCGGGCCGCAATCAGCTCCGCTGTGAGCATATCCGGGGTGAACACCTGCTCCTCCACAAAAATCTGCTTGGGAATGGCCCGGCCTGCCAGATGCTGCCGGATCAGCTCGTCCACCCGTGGCCCGTGGAGGGGATTGCACTCCACACAGAGGTTGATTTTCCCCGCCATACACTGTTCCAGGGCCCGGTGAACGGCGTCAAAGGAGATGATGATCACATCCCCATCCAGGCCGTAGCGGATGCCCGCCTCGTCCAGGGCCCGCATGGCGCCGAAGGTCATGTTATCGTTTTCACTGTAGATCACATCAATGTCCCGGTGCTCCGCCAGAAAATCCCGCACCACCTCATAGCCCTTGGACTCGGTAAAGTCTCCGGACAGCTGTCCGGCAAGGTGCCAGTTTTCATGGGCATCCACCGCATCCTCAATGGCCTTGGTCCGCAGCAGCTGGGCGGTAGCGCCGTAGGTGCCCTGGATGTGGAGGATGTTCACAGGATCCTCCCGCTGCGCCAGGGTTTCCTCCAGCCAGCGCACTGCCTGGAGCCCTTCGGCAAGAAAGTCCGAGCCGATCTGGGTCAGATACAGCCCGGTATCCTCCACCGCCACCTCCCGGTCCACAATCAGCACCGGGATATTCGCGTTTTTCGCCTCCTGCAGAACCGCATCCCATCCAGTTTCCTCCAGGGGGGCGATGACAATGATGTCAACTCCCTGGACAATGAAGTTCCGCACTGCGGCCAGCTGATTGGCCTGCCGCTGCCTGGCGTTTTCGTAGAGCAGCTCATAGCCGTTTTCCTCACTGAGGGACTCCATCATGGAGGCGGTGTTGGCCACCCGCCAGTCGGACTCCGCCCCCAGCTGGGAAAAGCCCACCCGGGTCAGCTGGGGCACCTGAGGGGGCTGGCTGCCGCAGCCGGAAAGCAGCAGCAGAAGCGGCAAAAGCAGGCTAAGCAATCTCTTCATGGGTCTGCTCCTTTCGGAATGGAATTCGGATGGTGATGGCGGTGCCCACGCCCCGCTGGCTGTCAATGGTAAATTCGCAGTCCGCTCCATACATCAGCCGGAGCCGCTTGTAGGAGGAGATCAGGCCGAAGCCGGTGGCCTCGTCGTTTTCCAGCTGACGGCGCAGCGCCTCCAGCTCCGGCGGCTCCATTCCCGCACCGGTGTCTGCCACCCGGATGGTCACCCGGTCCTGATTTCTTTCCCCGGTGACGGAGATCATCCCCTTGCCCCGCTTGGGCTTGATGCCATGGTAGATGGCGTTTTCCACCAGGGGCTGCAGGGTCATTTTGGGAATCAGACAATCGCCGATGGCGGAGTCGATCCGAATGTCATAATCCAGAATATCCTTGTAGCGTGCCTGCTGAATTTCCAGGTAGCTGCGGATGTGCTGCTCCTCCCGATCCATGGTGACAATGTCCTGGCCATTGCTGAGGAAGGAGCGGAAATAGGTGGACAGGCTGGTGACCATTTCCTCCGCCTGTTCATTTTTCCCGGTTTCAATGAGCCATACGATCGCGTCCAGGGTGTTGTAGAGAAAATGGGGGTTGATCTGGGCCTGGAGCAGCGACAGCTCGATGCCCCGCAGCCGAATCTGCTCCTGCCGATTCAGCTCGATCTGCCGGTTTAAGCGGACGGTCATTTCCTCCAGCCCTGCGCCCAGCACCGACAGCTTGGGATCCTCCGCCTGCACCGGGGGCTTCTCCGTCAAGTCCCCCCGGCCGATCTCTCCCACCCGGCGGAACAGGGCATCGATGGGGTCGGTGATGCTCCGGCTGGTGCGAACCGCCCGGCGCAGGGCCAGGGCCATGACCCCCACCATGCACACCAGCACCACCAGCAGCTCCACCACCAGCATCCGGTTCAGCCGCTGCTGCAGCGCCGCCAGCTGGCCCGCCTCATGGTAGAGATAGGTATACATGTATTCCTCGATCAATTGGGTAATCACATAGATATTGGTTTCCAGCTGCTCCATCCGCAGATCGTAGCCCTGGGTATCCTGAATTCTCTGGATGCTGGCAGTCAGGCTGTTGCAGAGCTCCAAGACGCTGAGGGCCGCCCGGCGGCTGTCCGGGGTGGCGGAATTGGAGACCAGGGTCTGCGCCAGGGTGCGGGCGGTTTCGATCTCCTCCTCCGGCAGGGTCTGGGCGGAGCCGCTGACATAGTAATACATCTTCAGATCCACGTCGGCCTTGAAGTTCTGGTTGAACTGGGAAGCGGTGGTGATGTTGCCGGTAAGGCCGGCATAGCGCAGATTATTGTTGACGAACAGGAAGAGAATCGCCGCCGCCAACAGCACCATGGGCACGAAAATATTCAAAATCAGGCCATAGAGCTTCCCGGCGATGGAGTTGGAATCCTGAAAAAATCGATATTTCATTCTTCCTCCGTTTCTCCGCTGCGGAAGGCCCTGGGGGTGCAGCCCTGGGTTTTCCGGAAGACAAAGGAGAAATACCGGGGATCCCGGTAGCCCACCTCATAGGCAATTTCACTGGAACGCATGTTGGTGCGCTGCAAAAGCTGCTTGGCCCGGTTCATCCGCTTCTGAGTGAGATACTCCACAAAGGAGACCCCCATTTTCTGACTGAACAGGGCGCTGAGATAGTTGGCACTGATGTTGATGGTCTGGGCCACGGAGTTGAGGGACAGATTTTCATCGGTGTAGTGCTTTTCCATGTAGCGGATGGCGCTGCTGAGAATATCGCTGCTCTCCTGCTGGCTCTTCCGATCCCGCAGCCGCAGTGCCTCCGTGAGGACGGATACCATATATTCCTCCATTTGGGAGGCGGGCAGGTTCACCTCCGGCTGGGGCATACCGGAGAAATCCTCCTGCTGGCACCCCAACTGCCGCAAGCACAGCTCCGCATTGATCCGCAGGGACATCATGATGTAGTGCCGGAACAGCAGCGACCGCTCCGCGCCTCCCAGGTTGGACAGATATTCCTGGGCAAAGGCCTGTATTTCCTCCGGGGTGCCCGTTTGCAGGAAATTACGGATGACCATGGGATCCAGCTTTCCCGGATCCAGCTTCTCCAGGCAGGCAGCACCGTTTTCCGCCGCTTCGGCGTAAAGCATTTCCGCCCGGAACACATGGGTCTGGGGCAAAAGGTGCCGGTAGGCAAGCACATGGCTGGCATCCTTGTAGCACTGGGCAAGCCCGCTGAGCCGGTCGGTAGGCTCTCCCACGGCGGCATACCAGTTCAGCGGTTCCCTGGTGCTGCCGCAGCGGCGCTGAATGATGTCCAAAGCCCGGTTCGTCCGCTCCGTCAGGTTTTCCGAATCCCCCATGATCAGCGCCGCATAGGACAATAGACCGCTGCGGAACAGAATATAGCCGGGATAGCGGAGAAAATAGTCCAGCAGCCCATCCAGAGTCACCGCTGCCGTCTCGGAATAGCTGCTCTCGTTGGTGGACTGGACGGTGAAAATCACGAAATTGTAGCCGTCGGCGTTCAAATCCAGGTTCAGCCGTCCGGCCTCCTCATAAATCTGCTGTACCGACAACGAGCCCTCCACCAGCCGCTCGAAAAAGGCTCGCCGGGAGAAGCTCTCGTACTTTTTGGTGTCCTGCTCGAACCGGCGCAGATAGTCCTTCTGCTCCCGCTCCTCCTGAATTTTCTCCCGGGTCAGCTCCAGTGCCTTCAAAATGGCCGCCTTGGTAATGGGCTTGAGCAGGTACTGATCCACCTTTAAGGCAATGGCCTGCCGGGCATACTCAAAGTCGCTGTAGCCGCTGAGGATGATGATTTTGGTATCCGGCAGCTCCCGGCTGACGATGCTGCTCAGGGCCAGGCCGTCCATAAAGGGCATTTTAATGTCCGTGATCAGCACATCGGGCTTGAGCTTGCGAATCAGGGGCAGGGCAATTTCCCCGTCGGGAGCGTCGCCCACGAATTCAAAGCCGTATTTCTCCCAGGGCACAATATCCCGCAAGCCCTCCCGGACGATGCTTTCATCCTCGGTGATAAAAACCTTGATCATTTCCATTGTCTCAGCCCCTTATTGCTTTTATAAAATCATGCAGCTATCAAAAGGATACATACGGCAATGAGACACAAGCGATTACGCAGGTCTCCAACATCTCATCTAATATCTTCCCCAATGCCGCGCTTTCATTACCGGTTTTTTGCCCGCCCCTGCAGGCAGAACGGCAGCTCCATGCGGTTTTCCTCCAGCAGCTCCCGGTTATACAGAATATCCTCTGCCGGGCCGTCGGCCACGATTTTTCCCCCGGACAGAAGAATCACCCGCTGGCAGGTATCCAGAATCATATCCAGATCATGAGAGGCGATGAGCTTGGTCTGCTTCAGCCGCCGGATGGTATTGATGACGGTGCGCCGGTTCACCGGATCCAGGGCGGTGGAGGGCTCGTCCATTAAGATGGCTTCCGGCTCCATGGCCAGAATGGTGGCAATGGCAGCCATGCGCTTTTCGCCGCCGGAAATTTTGTGGTTATAGCAGTGCTTCAGCTTTTCGATTCCCAGGCTTTTCAGCACTGCGTCCACCCGTGCATCGGTTTCCTCCCGGCTCAGGCCATAGTTCAGAGGGCCGAAGCACATATCCTCATAAACCGTGGGCATAAACATCTGATTGTCCGAATCCTGGAGGACAAAGCCGATTTTCTGCCGAATGGCGGCAAGGTTTTTCCGATTCAGCTCCAGCCCATCCACCAGGATCTGTCCGTCACCGGAAAGCAGTCCCAGCAGCAGCTTCATGATGGTGGATTTGCCCGCTCCGTTGGCACCGATAAGCCCCACGGACTCCCCCTTTTGGATAGAGAAAGAAAGTCCCTCCACCACCGGCTTCTGGCGATCATAGGAAAAGGATACATTCCGAAATTCAATCATGGTATTACCTCACAAATAAGCTCCCCAGCAGAGCGGGGATATTCACCCATCGGGCGGCGGCAAACAAACCCAGGCACACCGCCGCGAATACCCAGTCCTTCCATTTCAGGCCATCCAGCCGGGCGTAGTGGTACTCCCCCCGGAAGCCCCGCAAAAGCATGCTGCCGTATAGCTCCTCCGCCCGATCCATGCTCCGCAGCAGCAGCTGACCCAGAAACGAGCCCCAGGCGGAAATATGAAGGCCCTTTTGTCCCGGCGCCCGGAGACGGTAAGCATCGGTCATCACCGCCACCTGCTCCATCAGCACCCCAATGTAGCGGTAGGTCAGCAGCAGCAGCGTCACCAGGATCCCCGGCACATGGAGCTTCCGCAGGGCGGCGCAAAGAGAATCCATGGGGGTAGTGGCGATGAGCAGGAAGGAGGCCATCAGGGAAAACACGCCCTTCAGCAGCAGCGTCACCATGGAGATCCAGCCTCCGGTGACGGTGACGCTCCCCAGCCGCAGCAGGGGCGTGTGATCCAGAAAGGGATTCACCAAGCCCACGGCGCACACCAGAGGCAGCACGATCCTAAGCCGGTAGAAGCAGAGTCCCACCGGAATCCCCGCCGCCTGAAACAACAGCACCGGGTACAGCACCATCACCGCCAGGGCGGAGAAATCGTACTTGGGAAAGGACACCACGGCGGCAATATAGAAAACGGTCACCAGGAGCTTACACAGAGGATGGAGCCGGTGGACAGGGGAATTCTCCGCCGCCAGGGCATCCATCTCCCGCAGCTCCACATGGGCTCGGGTAATCTGATCCATGAAACAACCTCATTTCAAAAGGAATCGGAGGCACCAAAACGGTACCTCCGATATCATATCACATATTCTACGCTTTTGCACCCGCTTTTTTTCTGCGGAAGAAGCCGCCGCCCATGCAGATCACGGCAGCCACAGCGGCCACAATGGCGGAGCCCAGCAGACCGGACACCGAAGTACCCACCACACTGTCGCTTCCGGCAAAGCCATAGTCCGGCAGGAAAGCCGTCTTCTCCTGAATGGAGCCGGCTACCTCCGCCGCACCGCTGGAAACGCCGTAGCTCTCCTCATCCAGGCCCATGTTTTCACTGTAGCCCGCCTCGGCGTTGCCAAACATGGACCACTCCAGACCGTCGGGATTGGAGCTGGCAAACAGACTCAGTCCGCCGCCCGCAACGGCCACCACCACCGCCAGGGTCACCAGGGTGGTTTTCAGGGAGCATCTGCCCTGCCCTGCGTCCGTGCTTACATCCATCAAAAGCTCCGGCCGGGCCTCATACACAAACACCAGCACCGCAGAGGTAATCAGTCCCTCCACCAGGCCGATGGCCAGATGAATGGGCTGCATCACGCCCACGAAAGCGCCAAAGGGCAGCTCGGTGATGCCGGAGGCGCTGGTTTCCAGCACCACGGAGAAAGCCCCCAGCTGCAAGGTGATCATGCAGCCCAGCACACTGGATAGGATGATCCTTGTCCGCATGCCCAGCTTGCCAAAAAGCCTCCCCGTTATTATAGGCCGCCATAGCAGATAGTAGCCCACAAAGCAGCCGTAAAATGCCATGTTCCAGCAGTTTGCTCCCAGAGCCAGCAGTCCGCCGTCGGCAAAGAACAGCGCCTGGATTGCCAGAATCACCGTCATGGACAAAAAGCCTGCCTGGGGCCCTAACAGGGCGGAGAGCAGCATGCCGCCGCACAGGTGTCCGGAGGAGCCGGTGCCGGGAATGGTATAGTTGATCATCTGCCCGGCAAAAACCAGGGCGGAGGTCACCGCCATGGTGGGCAGCTTTTCGGTGGTTTCTTCTTTTTTCAGGGTTCTCACGGAAGCGCCAACGGTCACCGCGGAGGCGGCGTACATGGTGGCGGCAACGGCGGGAGCCAGCAGCGCGTCTGCCATATGCATCTTCATGCACCTCTTTTTCTAGGATAAGAGGATTATAGCAGACCGCAAAAGGGATTTTAAGCCCCCGGGGGGGATGTTTTTTCAAAAAATTACATTTTCTTTCCTGCCTTGGCGGCTTTTTCCCTCTGGCGGCAGGTTTCCGCCCAGCTGGGGATGGTGGTAAGCTTCTGGGCCAGCTTTTTCAGCGCATCCGGGATTTGGATGTTCTGGGGGCAGCTTCTGGCGCATTTGCCGCAGGCGATGCAGGCAGTGGGCTTCTTCTCCTCCGGCAGGAACTCCACCCGCATGGCGGCGTTAACAGTGGGGCTCACCCGCAGCTCGTTGAACACTGCCAGCAGCGCGGGAATGTCCAGCCCCTTGGGGCAGCCCTCGCAGCAGTAGCGGCAGCCGGTACAGGGGATGAGATCCATCATGCTCTGAGCAATGGAGAGCAGCAGCTCCCTTTCCTCCCCGCTCAGGGCATCCCGCTGGGCAAAGGTAGCCAAGTTGTCCGCCATCTGCTCCTTATTGGACATGCCGCTGAGAATCATTTTCACGTTGGGCAGCCCCTGGAGGAACCGGAAGCCCCAGGAGGCACTGGAGCTCTCCGGGCGGATGGCCTTCAGCTTGGCGGTGTTCTCTTCGCTGAGGGCCGCAAGCATGCCGCCGCGCACCGGCTCCATCACCCAGACGGGGATATTCCTGGCGGTGAGCAGCTCGTATTTTTCCTTGGCCCGCTGCAAAGTCCAGTCCATGTAGTTCAGCTGAATCTGGCAGAATTCCATGTCCGCGCCGCAGTAGTCCAGGAATTTTTCCAGCCCCTCCACCTGGGCGTGGCTGGAAAAGCCCAGATGGCGGATCCGGCCCAGCCGCTTCTGCTCCTTGAAATAGTCCACGATGCCCCACTGGGGGTCCATGTACACCTCCATGGACTTTTCATTCACATTGTGCAGGAGATAATAGTCGAAATAATCCACGCCGCATTTTTTCAGCTGCTCTTCAAAGATTTCGCCGGGGTTGTAGCCGTCGCTGAGGATCTGGTGGCCGGGGTACTTGGTGGCCAGATTGTAGCGCTCCCGGGGATAGGCCTTCAGCACCCGGCCCATTACCCGTTCGGACTGGCCGCCGTGGTAGGGGTAGGCGGTATCAAAATAGTTCACCCCAGCATCCATTGCCATGGCAACCATTTCCGCCACCTGGGCCTCGTCGATGGAGCCGTCTGCCAGGCAGGGCAGCCGCATGGCTCCAAAGCCCAGCAAGGACAGCTTCTCATTCTGAACATCACTGTAAATCATTGTTTTGTCCTCCTTGGTTTGGGATTTCAGCGGATGGAAAGGTCAAAAAGGTCCATGGCGCCGGTTCCCTGGAACGTAAGGAACAGCGGCAGCTTGCCATGGAGCGGGGAAAGGGGGGCCTGGAATTCCTGCCAGCTTTCCGCCGGAGAAATGGGAATGCGGGAAAGGACAGGGCCGCCTTTTTCCGTTGCAACCAGCAGGCTGCCCCGGGCGTCTCCCCGGGCTGTGACGGAAATACGCTCCTGACCGGAGAAAGCGAAGTATTTAAAGCCGCACCAAGCGCCCTGGGACATATTGGCAATGTATTGATCCGGGTTATCCTCCCGGTCGCCGCCGCTCTGGGTGAAATAGGGGTGAGCCTTGTCCGCCTCCCGCACTGCCACATAGCCGAAGCTTTCCTCCCGGAAGCCCAGATTGCAGGCGATCCTGGCCTCATATCGGTTGGGAAGCGTTAGTGGGCCTTTGTTCAGGCCGCAGCTGGTGATCTCCACCTGGGGAATGGAGCCGTCGGGCAGGATGGTGATGGCCTCGGCGCAGCCCTGGCGGCAGCAGCACTGCTTATTGGTCTGCCGGTGGTAGAAAATGTACCACTGGCCCTCCAGCTCCACCATGCCGCCGTGGGTATTGCCGGTGTAGTTGGCAGCCGCCTGATTTCCGTTGTAGCCGATGTCGCCGATGCTCACCAGGCTGCCGCCGAAGCGGAACTCCCGGTTCGGGAACCGGCTGACAGCGTAGCACAGCTCATGGCTGAGAATGGAGGAATAGACGAAATAATAGCGCTCCCCGATCTTCCGGATGCTGCTGGCCTCGAAAAAGGCGTGGCCCTCAAAGCCGGTGCCCTGCTGATTCCACACGCTGGGAGCAACCAGCACCGGCTCCCGGCGCACCGTAAGCATGTCCGGCTCCAGCTGGGTGCAGTAGGCCCCCTCCATCCGCCGGTTGGATTTGCTGAGAAGCTCATACAGCCAGCCGGGGCCGGGAGCGAAGCCGGTGTAGAGATACACCCGGTTTCCCTCCACCAGCACACCTGGGTCAAAGCAGCTCACATCCCCCTCCCGGGTGCCGTAGGGGCTGCCGTCGGGCCGCTGCACATAACCATAGAATTGGAAATCACCGGCTGGGCTGTCGCACACCGCCACGGACACCACCGTGGAGCCGTTGAGGGAATAGTACAGGTAATACCGTCCGTCCGGTCCCTGAACCAGATCCGGGGCAAAGAGCTTCTTGCTTCTGTCGGAGTTCATTGGGTCCCGGTCGGTGGGGTAGATGACCCCCTCATAGCGCCAATCCCCCAGCTCCCCCACCGGGGCGGACCAGCACACATAGTCGTTCTCGCAGAAGCCATCCCCATTGAACCGGTCATGGCTGCCGTAGATGTAAACCCGATCTCCAAAGACCCGAGGCTCCCCGTCGGGCACATATTCGTAGCTGGGCAGATAGGGGTTGAAAGCCTGTTTTTTCATGGGTATCATCCTCTTCTGTGTCATTCAGAATGGTTCCGCGAAAGCCGCCTGGGAGCTTTCCTCCGTGGGGACGGCTTCCGTGGCAGGCTCCAATGCTTCCTCCGTGGGCAGAACTTCCTCTGTGGGGATGATTTCCTCCGTGGGCTGCAAAGCCTGCTCGGTTGGTTCCGTTGCAGGAGCGGGGGCATCGGATTGGGCGATGGCCGAGTCCGACTCGCCGCCCACCCGGACATTTGCCCAGCCGGAAACGCCGCACTGGCCCTTGCTGTTGCTGCCGGTGGCCACCACGGTGCCGTCGGCTCTCAGGCCAAGGGTGTGGTCGTCGCCGCAGACGATCTCCGTAACGTCCGTCCAGTCGGACACATCGCAGGCGCCATAGAGGATGAAGCCGGTGGCCACCACGGTGCCGTCGGCCTTCAAACCAACGGTGTGGTCAAAGCCGCCGTCCACGGTAACAATGTCCCGCCACTGGGAAACGTCGCATTTCCCGTTTCCGTTGGCCCCCACCGCCACCACGGTGCCGTTGCTCCGCAGGCCAACGGTGTGATCGAAACCGGCGGCAATGCCGGTGATGTTGGCCCACTCCGACACATCGCACTGGCCGTTGGAATTATCGCCCACCGCCATGACGGTGCCGTCCGCCCGCAGGCCCACGGTGTGATAGCCCCCGGCGGCAATGGCCACAATGTCCTTCCAGCTGCCCACGTCGCACTGGCCGTCCTTGTTGTAGCCCACCGCCACCACAGTGCCGTCGGCTTTCAGCCCAACGGTGTGGTTGGCTCCGGCGGACACGGAAACCAGATCCGTCCAATCGGAGACATCGCACTGGCCGTATTTGTTGTACCCCGCCGCCACGGCGGTGCCATCGGATTTCAGTCCCACCAGATGATTGGAGCCCGCGTCCAGGGCGAACACATCCCGCCAGGTGGCGCAGTCCGCGATGGTCTGCTTGCCGTCTCCCGCATACACCACGGTACCGTTCTCCCGCACCGCGGCGGACAGGGCACTGCCGGCGGCAATGGCCTTGCGCTGGTGGGCGGAATCCCGCTGAGCGGTATGGAACAGGCGGCTGTTGCGGACATCGGCAGCCATCTGCACGGCATCCTCATAGTCTCCCAGACTCACAAACAGGGCCTCCGCCAGGTCGTAGTCCCCCTGGTCATAGCTGGCCCGAGCCCAGCGGTAATTGGTTTCCAGTACCCGCTGGGGGGCGTCCTCAAAATCGCCAAGCTGCTGGAAAAGCGCCAGGGCATCGGCGTATTCCCCCGCCTCCAAACGGTCCTCTGCCTGTCCATAGAGCATGGTGGAGCGGGTCTGCCGAACCTGGCTCAGCCGGTCGGCGGCATCCTGATAGTCTCCCAGGGCAAGGAACAATTCCTCCGCCCGGTCATAGTTGCCGTTTTGGAAATCCCGGTCCGCGTCGGCGTACTGGGCTGCCAGGGCCAGATCAGCGGAATCCTTGTAATTCCCCAGGGACTGATAGAGGGAAACGGCCTGGCTGTACTCTCCCTTTTCCGTCAAAGCGGCGGCCTCCACATAGGCCTTTTCCAGCCGCACCTGGGCAGTCCGCTGGGGAGCGTCGGCATATTCCCCCAGAGCGGCAAAGGCCTGCTCCGCCTCGTCATACCGCCCCGCCTCCAGGTGGGTCTCCGCCTTTTGGTAGCGCACCTGCTTGGCCCGCTCCCGGGCGTCGCTGTAGCCGGTCAGCGCCTCGAAGGCGGCCTCCGCCTCGTCGAATTTGCCCATGGCCAGCAACGCCTCGGCGTTGGCATAGCGGGTGGACTGAATCCGGTCGTAGGCGTCGGCGTAGTCCCCCAGGGCGTGAAAGGCCGCAGCGGCCTCCTCGTATTTTCCCTGAGCCAGCAGCTCCTCCGCCCGGGCGTAGCGCACATCCTGAATGCGGTCCTCCGCGTCGCTGTAATCTCCCAGGGCTTTAAAGGCGGAGACGGCTTCCTCAAACCGCCCCTGCTCCATCAGCTCCTCCGCCTGGGCGTACTTCGCCTGACGGCAGCGCTCCGCCGCATCGGCGTATTCCCCCAGGGCCTCGAAGGCAGCGGCAGCATCGGCGAACCGTCCGCTTTCCAGCAGCTTTTCCGCCTGGGCATACCGGTTCCCGGGAATGATCGCCCGCACCGTCACTGCCCACAGCAGCAGCGCCGCCACCAGGCCGGCCACAACCAGACCGGGGAGGAAATACTTGTTGTCACTTTTCAATTTTTGAAGCAATTCATTCATGGATTCATCCTTCTTTCAGGGTAAGCGAAACATCAGGTCAGATAAAAAACATCCATCAAATCCCGCATGGCGTAGTAGTTTTCCAGCTGCCGCCAGCCGTTGTTCACGTTGGGGGTTTCCAGATTGAATTTCATATTGGTGTTGGGCAGCGCCTCCCGCAGCCGCTGGGGGGCATCGGAGCAGGGCAGACCATAGGTACCCTCGATGCCGCTCCACCACAAATTCTTCAGCCAGGTCATCTGCAGAATGGGCTCCGGGTCCCCGTAGGTCTGGCCCAGGTTCAGGTCCTCCAGGGAGGTGCAGCCCAGCAGAGGGGAATAGTCCGTGATCTTTGTGGTAAATATTTCCAGAAATACCAGATTTTTCAGGTTTGCCAAGGGGGAAATGTCCGTAATGGCCGTCTCCACAATGATCAGGTACTTGAGGTTTGGCATATAGGCCGCCCAGTCGCAGGTTTCCACCGTGGTCATATGGCCAATGTCGATGGCCTCCATGTCCACGCAGTAGCGCAGGGGATACAGGTCCTCCTCCCCCACCACCATGTCTTTCTGGTATTTAAAGGGATAGAACCACTTGGCATCGGTGCGGATGGGCACATCCTTGATGTAAACGGTCCAGATGAAGCGGATGTCCGTATAACGCTTGTCCAGTGCGTCCATGGTCTCATCGTCCAGACCGCAGTCGCTCATGATGACCCGCTTCAAGCTGAAGAAACAGGAAAGCAATTTTTCCACCGTCTGGCTGCTGCCCACCTGCCAGCCGGAAAGATCCAGCTCCTCCGCGTCCGTCCGGTATTTCTGGCCGTTGATTTCCAGCTCCCAGAGGATATGGCAGTTTGGATAAGCCTCGGCCAGCTGAAGCACCTGGTCATCCGTCAGGGGGCAGCCCAGCAGGTTCAGCTCTCTGAGGTTCGGCATCCAATGCAGTGTCCGGTCAAGCTCCTCCCAGGTCACCGGCTGTCCTGCCAAATCCAGGCGCTGTGCAGTGTTCTCCACGGTGGTATTGCCAACGGGAAGGGTCCAGTGGAAGCTGATTTGAGGGTACTGGGCAAAGAGCTCCTCCAGCCGCTCGTTGTTCACCGGCCCTTCCAGCTCCACCCGGGTCAGGTTGGGGAACAGTGCCAGGGTCTGCCGATCCGCGCCGCTCAGGTCGGAGAGGGTGATTTCGGTACTGTCCCAGGGAATGCGTCTTCCCTGAATGGGCACGTCCCAGCGAATCTCCGCCTCCGGGAATCGTTCCCGCAGGAGATAGTAGTCCTGGATGGTGATCTCCTCCCCTCTTAGCTCCAGCTGCTCCGTGTTCTTTTCCCACAGTCTTCCCAAGGCCCAGGTGTACCGGGTCAGCAAAAAAGCGCAGCCGGCTGCCAAAAGCAGAACCAGCACCCCAATCACCGTCACCAGGGCAGGAAGGCCCGACCGTGAGCCCCGCTTATGTTTCTTTGCCAAAGAAATCCCTCCTCTTTTCTTCTGCCGTTTGTTCCGCAAACAGACAGGTTGGAATTTTTTGAGATGTTTCGCAGCGAATGCATTCCGCCTTTGTAAAGGCTTTTCTCAGGTGCGTTGAATGAAAAACAGGGCTTAAAGCACCGTGCATTTTTCTTTGGGGAGTTTTTTGGTCAAGAGGGCCCAGAGCGCGTCCGGGTCTTCCAGGCAGCTGTGGGGCAGAAGCAGGGCCCGCTGGGGGGTGAGGTAGAGATAGGTGGCGGTGAGATTCCGGTAGGCGTGATGTACGGACTTCCAGGCGTAGGTCAGCTGCTCCTTACCGTTATCCGCCAGAATGCCCTTGCTTTTCTCCTCCAGGGTAACGGTGTAGACATGCTGGGGACGGGTCAGGCCCTGCTTACGAACCTGACGGTTAAGGGAGGAAAAGAAATAGGCGAAGTAGACACAGGGCAGCCCCAGCCCCACACTCAGCAGTACATTGCCCAGGAGCATGGCCCCCTGGGTTTCCGTCCGGGTGAAGCAGAGGGCAGCGCTCACCCCCAGAATCAGGGCAAACAGCACCGGCCCCCGCCACTGTTTTCGCCGCCGGAGCAAATCGAAAATGGTAAACCGGCGGAATTCCGTCCCGGATAATTGGACTTCTATGGTCACAGCAATAACTCCCTTGTAGATAATTTACAAAAGTATACCACGATTTTTGTCAAATTGCAATAGGATGGAAAAAAAGAAATGAATTTATCACAAATAGCCCTTGCTTTTTTCTTAACAATTTGGTAATATTATGTCTATGAAAGAACGCTTCTGCGTGTTCGTTCAATTAAGGAAAACATCACCTCCTCCTGCGAGGGCCTGCTGGTGCCGCCCAGTCATAACATGGTTATCTACGCTACCACCGCCGGCGGCATTTCCGTGGGCTCCTTGTTCCTGGCCGGGTATCTTCCCGCCGGTGTTCTGGCCCTGTCGCTGATGATTGGCTCCTACATCATTTCCGTCAAGCGGAACTACCCCAAGGGGCAGCCTTTCAGCCTGAAGGTATTCATCAAGCAGCTGCTCACCTCTTTCTGGGCCCTGGCCGCCATTCTGATCGTGGTGGTGGGCGTGGTTGGCGGCCTGTTCACCGCCACCGAGTCTGCTGCCATCGCCGTTATTTATTCGCTGATCGTATCTGTGTTCGTCTACAAGGGCCTGGATTGGAAAGGCGTGTGGAAAGCACTGGACAACTGTGTCGGAACCCTGTCCATTGTGCTGATCCTGATTGCCACCTCCAGTGTGTTCGGCGACTGCCTGACCAAGCTCCATGTCCCCGACCTGGCGGCTCAGGCAATTACCAGCATCAGCTCCAACCGGATCGTCATCGCCCTGCTGCTGAACCTGATTCTTTTGGTGCTGGGCTGCATCATGGATATGGCTCCCATCATCCTGATCGCCACCCCCATCCTGCTGCCCATTGCCAAGTCCATTGGCATTGATCCCATCCAGTTCGGCATCATCGTGGTACTCAACTGCGGCATCGGCCTGCTGACGCCCCCTGTGGGCGCGGTGCTGTTCATCGGCTCTGCCGTGGGCAAGACCCCTATGGAAAAGGTGGTCAAGGCGACCCTGCCCTTCTACCTGTGCATGATCATCACGCTGTTGCTGATCACCTTTATCCCCGATATCTCCCTGCTCATTCCCAAGCTGCTCGGCGGCTACGTTCCCCAGATCGGATAACTATTTTTCCCTGCGGCTTTCGCCGCAGGGAATTTTGTGGGAAGCAGACGGGGGCGGTCAACCGGAAGCATTGTGAAATCGTATGCTTTTCCCAATTGAGAATTCGCTCCCGAGAACGCAGGAAACGCTCCTTTCCCTTGCGAAACAAAATACGAAACATTTTAGGTGAATCGAATCATGACTGAAATAACAAGAAAACAGGAAAACAAACTGATTGTCAATACCCTATTTGTGTTCTTTGTCAGCGGCGCGGCCTCCATGCTCATGGGCAATCTGATGCCGTTTCTGCGGGAAATGTATGACATCAGCTATGCCCGGGCGGGATTTCTGCTGTCGCTGCCGTCGTGGGGAAATCTGGCCTCGGTGTTCCTCACAGGCTATTTGCCGACTTACATCGGGCGGCGGAAAACAGTGCTGCTCACCTCTGTATGGATGGCGCTGGCTTTCTTACTGGTCACCTTTGGCATCGGCGGCGCGGCTCTGCTGCCCCTGGCCTGCGTGATGATCGGCATCGCCCGGGGCGGTAACAGCAATTTCTCCAACACCATGATGTCCACCCTCACCGGTAACCGGGCGGCGGTGGGCTACAATCTGCTCCATGGTGCTTTCGCCGTGGGCGCGGTGCTGTCCCCCCTGGCGCTGGTGGCCTGCACCGCCAAAAGCGAAAGCGGCTGGAAAATCATGAGCGGCGGCATCATCGTCCTGAGCGTGATTCAGGTGCTGGTATATGCCAAAATGGCCCTGCCGGAGGAAAAGATCACCGGCTCCATCAAGAGCGTGGACAAGAGCTTCCTGAAAAGCAAGAGCTTCTGGCTGGGCAGTGCCATCCTGTTTTTCTACATTTCCGTGGAGTATGCCATCTGCAACTGGCTGGTGACATATTTTAAAGACTCCGGCTACCTGAGCGCCAACGTTTCCCAGATGATGACAAGCCTATTATGGGTGGTAATGTTCATCGGACGGATGGGCGGCGCTTACCTGGTGGGCCGGGTGAGCAGAAAGGCTCTGCTGGTGGCCGATGGCGTGGGATTGACGGCGTTTTTCCTGCTGGTGTTCTTCAGCCGGAGCGAGGTGCCCATCTTCATCGGCATCATGGGCGTGGGATTGTTTATGGCCACCATCTACACCACCGCCCTGGCCCTGGGTACGGAGAAGATCCGGGGCAATGACCTGGGCGTAAGCAACATGGTGCTCATCGGCAGCTTTGGCGGCATCATCACCCCCGCGCTGGTGGGTATGGTGGCGGAAGAGGCCGGTATCCATGCGGGCATGGGCGTGGTGGTCTGCGTCACCGTGCTGCTGCTCATTACCATTCTTTGCAGTGTGTTTATGAAAGGAGAACAGGAATGATCGAGAAAAATCAGCGTTGGGCCTACCACCACCAGTCGGTCGCCCAGAATGGAGGAGAGGGGGTCACCCGCCGGATCCTGGCTTACACCGACCAGCTGATGTGCGTGGAAAACACCTTTCAGAAAGGGGCCGTGGGCAAGCTCCACAGCCATCCCCACACCCAGATCACCTATGTGGTATCCGGCGAGTTTTCTTTTACCATCGACGGCGAGACCCACACCGTCCGCCAGGGGGATACCCTGCTGAAAACCGACGGGGTGGTTCATGGCTGCGTCTGCACCCAGGCCGGGATCCTGCTGGATATCTTCAATCCTATGCGGGAGGATTTCCTGAAATAACCAGATTGGTGCTGTTACATAACCCCGGAGAAAAGCTGGGGCTTCCCGGCGATGGAATTTTTTCCGTGGTGAATGTCAAATGCGACCCCCGGCTGATTGGCTCTCTCCGGGAAGAACCGGTTTTTTCCGGCGTATCACACGAACAAAGCCCATTGGCTGACTATCGCGCTGGACGGCAGCGCGGACGAGGGGATGCCAAGATTCCTGCCGGATATGAGCTATGCGCTGACGAAGTGAGACCCTCTCCAAGACATGTGCAAAAAGAAATAACCCTCGACCTGCTGCCTACTCACTGCAACCGTCGAGGGTTATTTCTCTTGAGTGGTGGGTTCCATCTGTGGTTAACCTCGCTTTCTTCGGATTTGGAGAAACCTTAGTACATTGGACTCACTCCTTTTTTGTATCTTCATAATAGCGTAGGTTCCGCTGTTTTGCAAGATGGGATGATACACAAGAATGGGCGATAAAAGTTGGAGATACTGAGAATGGACTTGGGTCTGTAAATATGGTACACTGAATATGTTGGGGTGCAAATGGGAACCGCTTTTGGCGGCTCCCTTTTTCTATGCACTCCATTTTTTATAGCTTGTGTTCCTGATAGAACGCTTTCAGATCTGCCTTTACCGCATCCGGCAGCATGGATTTCTTCACTCCCTGAATTGCGCCCTCCAAAGCCAGCAGGCGGTGGATGCAGGCAGACGGATCGATCTCCTGAATTTTCCGCCACGCGGCTTTGGCACCGACTTGCCGCAGAGCCTCCGGGGTTTCGATTCCCACCTGAATCAGCTGCGCTTCCACAGTCTTCCCGATGTTCGGCAGCTTCGACAGTTCTCCCATTCCTGGGGTGGTGCCGCGCAGTATGCTGCCAAGGCAGCACGCCAGGGAAAAAGTGTGGTCAACCTAGCAGACATAGAAAATGATGCTTTAGAAAAGTGAAATGCGGGCGTTTTCGCATTGAAAGCACCCACATTTCGTAGTATAATATTGGCAACTATTTATTGAGGTTTCACTATGCTGGAGAATGAATACGAGATCTCTTCTATCCAAGTACCTGCCGAGACAGAAGAGAGAATCAGTAAAATGAAGGCTGCTGCGCTGTTTGATGACGGCACGCTGAATACCTTGGAAGCCGGGAGGTTTGCGTCTTTGCAAACCATCCACCGTGTTCTCTTTGAGGACATCTACGATTTTGCGGGAAAGATCCGTACTGTCAACTTGGCTAAGGGCAGTTTCCGCTTCGCCCCTCTCATGTACCTGGATGCTGCCCTACAGAATATCGACAAGATGCCTCAGAGCAACTTCGACCAGATTGTCGAGAAATATGTGGAAATGAATATCGCGCATCCTTTCCGGGAAGGCAATGGTCGCGCGACCCGAATCTGGCTGGACTGTATGCTGAAAAAGGAAATCGGCATGGTCGTGGACTGGAGCATGGTTGACAAAGAGGACTATTTGCTTGCCATGGAGCGCAGCCCCGTCCGGGATATTGAGATCAAGCACGTTCTCCGCGCTGCCTTGACCGATCAGGTAAACAGCCGGGAAATGTTTATGAAGGGCATTGACCACAGTTATTACTATGAGGGATACACAGCCTTCCAAACAGAGAAGCTATAACCAGCCAAAACCGCAGTGCGACAGAGAGGAAGGAAGACTGCAATCGGATAATAAATCGTGACCATCTGTAGATTTCAGATAGCCACGATTTACGATTATGCTAAGCCCTTCAAATACCCTTCCACATTCAAATAGTGGATGCCATTTACATCACAAGACTCGCCACGGTAGATCACATATTTACCGGTAATCGGACCAAAACGCCGTTCGGTTGCCTTCAAGCATTCGGCATCGGTTAGATACCGTGTCTGGCGTTCT
>JAXECZ010000127.1:0-4710 GCA_034104845.1 Faecousia sp.
ACTGCCAGATCTATGACAACGACTACATGAACTACGTGGATATGCCCATGCTGGTACCCCCCGTTGCCATGAAGAAGTACATGAAGGAAGGCCCCGCTGAGGATCATGTGGGCGTGTTCCCCCACCTCATCGACACCTTCTCCGCCGACACCCTGGAAGAGCTGGTTGAGAAGCTGGGTCTGCCCAAGGAGGAGGCTCTGGCCAGCATCGAGCGCTACAATCAGCTGTGCGACGAAGGCTATGACCCCGACTTCGGCAAGGATCCCAAGTACCTGAACAAGATTCAGACCGCTCCTTTCTGGGGCATCCGCCGTCACATCCGCTGCTCCTCCATCACCGCCGGTGTTCTCACCGATGCCAACTCCATGGTGGTTCGTGAGGACGGTACTCCCGTGCAGGGTCTGTACGCCGTAGGCAACCTGGGCGGCCAGTTCTTCGGTGGCTGCGACTATCCCTTCTTCTCCCCCGGCCTGTCCCTGGGCCACGCCGTGACCTTCGGCTACATTGCCGCGAAGCACGCCGCTTCCCTGTAATCCCATAAGAATTCGGGTACCTCCGGCTTGAGCCGGAGGGCCCCTTTTTTCCAGAAAGGAGCTTTTTCCCATGAAAATCAGTGTTCAGGAGCTTCTCATTGTTCTTTTGATCGTCCTTGTCATCTTTGGCCCCACCCAGCTGCCCAAGCTGGCCAAAACCATCGGCGAAAGCCTGAAGAGCTTCCGGAAAGGCATGGAGGAAGAACCCAAGACCACGGAGGAAAAAGCCGCAGAGCATGAAAAAGAAGAATAACGTCCCCGACGGGAGTATGTCCCTCAGCGGCCATCTGCGGGAGCTGCGGAATCGGATCCTGGTGGTTCTGGCGGTATTCATCATCGGCGTGGTGGTCTGCTTTTCCTCCGCCTCCCCCATTGTGGAGCTGCTCACCGGGCTGGGAGAGCAGTTCGGTTATCAATTTGTCTACATTCGGCCCCAGGAGCTGTTAATGGTGTATTTCTCCATTTCCCTGCTGGGGGCCTTTGTGCTGAGTCTGCCGGTGATCGCCTATGAGATTTTTTCCTTTTGCAGCCCCGGCCTGAAGCAGGTTGAAAAAAGCATGATGCTGCTGGGCATGATTTTCGGCACGGTGTTCTTCGCGGTGGGCGTGCTCTTCGCCTATTTCATCACCGTTCCGTTCATGCTCCGGTTCCTCATCGCTTTCAGCACCGATGTGGCCGTCACCGCCTCCATCAGCATTCAGGAATATATGTCCTTCCTGCTGATGGTGTTCACCATCTTCGGCGTGATCTTCGAGCTGCCGGTGCTCAGTGTGATTCTCACCGCCCTGGGGGTTGTGAAGCCCAGCTGGCTGGTAAAGGCACGCCGGGTTATGATCGTGGCAATTTTCTTTGTAGCCGCCATCATTACTCCGCCGGATATCGTCTCTCAGATCATGGTGGCCATTCCCATCATCGCCCTGTATGAATTCAGCATCCTTTTGAGCCGGCTGGTGTATAAAGCAAAGCGGAAAAAGGAAGAGGAATAAAGCCCCCGTAAGCCGGAAAATTGGAATTCGTCAGGCCGTCTGGTGATCGAGCCAGCCAAATTCTGATTTGCCCAATCACATATCCCGCCTTTCATCCGCGCAGAGGCTATAACAGTCTCTGCGCGTTTTTCCATCCTGCCCAAAAATTACGCCCTCCCCGCTCCATCTTTTTCACCCATTGGAATGGTAAAAATGCAAAAATTTCTTGACTATAAGGTGTAATCCGCCTATAATGGTGGGAGCTATGGGTATTTCCATCTAAGAAAGGATTTTGAAATATGGCTAAGGAATACAAGATCACCAGTCTGCGGCTTGCCGACCTGGAAAAGGAACTGAACTATCTGAAAACCACCCGGGAGCGGGAAATCGCCGCCATGATCGCCGAGGCCCGGTCCTACGGCGACTTGTCCGAAAACTCCGAGTACGATGCCGCCAAGAACGAGCAGGCAAAGCTCTACGGCCGCATTGCGGAAATTGAGGATGTGCTGTCCCACGCCACCATCATCGAGGATGAAAACGAGGCCACCGGCCGGGTGGGCCTGGGCTGCACCGTGGTGGTGGAGGACGAAAAGGGCCAGCGCACCACCTACCGCATCACCGGCTCCCAGGAGGCCAACCCCATGGAATTCAAGCTCTCCGACGACTCTCCCTTCGGCCGCGCCGTGGTGGGCAAGGCCGCCGGTGAAAGCTTCATTGTCAACGCCCCCGCCGGCTCCTTCACCATGAAGGTGATCGAAGTCACCCGGGAGGGCTAAGCATGGCAAAGTTTGTACCCCAGGCTGAAATGCCCCTGTCCGACCAGGTGCGGGTCCGTCGGGAAAAGCTGGATAACCTCCGGGCCGAGGGCTTCGACCCCTTTGTGCAGACCCGGTTTGAGGTCACTGCCGATTCTGCCGCCATCAAGGAAAACTACGACGCCATGGAGGGCCAGTCCGTCCGTCTGGCGGGCCGCCTGATGAGCAAGCGGGGCATGGGCAAGGTGTCTTTCTGCGATCTGCAGGACCGTACCGGCCGCATTCAGCTCTATGTGAAGTTCGACGAGATGGAGGAAAGCTCCTTTAACCGGTTCAAAAAGAACGACATCGGCGACATTGTGGGCGTGGTGGGCGACGTGTTCAAAACCGAGCGGGGGGAAATTTCCGTTCGGGTCCATGAGGCCACCCTGCTGAGCAAGTCCCTGCTGCCCCTGCCGGAAAAATTCCACGGCCTTACCGACAAGGAGACCCGGTTCCGTCAGCGCTATGTGGACTTGATGGTGAATCCTGAGGTGAAGCGGAACTTTGTCATCCGTTCCCGGTTCATCAAGTTCATGCGCTCCTACCTGGACAGCCGGAACTATATCGAAGTGGAAACCCCGGTGCTGAACACCATTGCCGGCGGCGCTGCTGCCCGTCCTTTCGTCACCCACCACAACACCCTGGACATTGATATGTATATGCGTATCGCCACGGAGCTGCCCCTGAAGCGGCTCATCGTCGGCGGGATGGATCGGGTTTATGAAATCGGCCGTATTTTCCGGAACGAGGGCATGGACCCCAAGCACAATCCGGAGTTCACCACCGTGGAGCTGTACCAGGCCTACGCCGACTTCCACGACATGATGGACATTGCCGAGGGCATCATCTCCGGCGCCGCTCAGGAAATTCTGGGCGGGTATGAGGTGGACTGGATGGGCGAGCACATCAACCTGGCTCCCGGCTGGCGCCGGCTGACCATGGTGGAGGCCGTCAAGGAATATGTGGGCATTGATTTTGATGCCATCACCGGCGATGCCGAGGCCGTGGCCGCCGCCAAGGAAAAGGGCGTGGAGCTGGCGGACGCCGCCGAAAAGACCTGGGGCAATGCGCTGTACGCCTGCTTCGATCAGAAGGTAGAGGAGCACCTGATCCAGCCCACCTTTATCACCATGTATCCCGTGGAGGTCTCTCCCCTGACCAAGCGCTCTCCCAAGGATCCCCGGCTCACCGAGCGGTTTGAGCTGTTCATCTGCCACAGTGAGCTGGCAAATGCCTACTCCGAGCTGAACGACCCCATCGACCAGCGGGAGCGGTTCGTCAAGCAGGCGGAGCAGCGGGAGCGGGGCGACGACGAGACCGAAATGCTGGATGAGGACTTCCTCAACGCTCTGGAATACGGTATGCCTCCCACGGGCGGCATGGGCATGGGCATCGACCGCTGCGTGATGCTGCTCACCGGCGCCGACACCATCCGGGAAGTGATCCTCTTCCCGACACTGAAGCCCACCGATCTGGAAAAGAAGAAGGCCGACGAGCAGAAGGCGGCTTCCCAGGAGGTCAGATGGACGCAGATTAACACCGCTACCGAGGACGGCCCGCTTGCGACGATTGTCAAAGAAGAAAAAGTTGTGGTGCCTGACGAGGTGATCGACTTCTCCAAGGTGGAGATCGAGCCGCTGTTCGCTGATTTCGTGGACTTCGAGACCTTTAGTAAGTCCGATTTCCGGGCGGTGAAGGTGCTGGCCTGCGAAGCCGTGAAGAAGTCCAAGAAGCTGCTGAAGTTCACTTTGGACGACGGAACCGGCGCGGAAAGAACCATTTTGAGTGGAATTCACGCCTATTATGAGCCGGAAGAGCTGGTGGGCAAGACCCTGCTCGCCATCACCAATCTGCCTCCCAGACCCATGATGGGCATGGAATCCTGTGGTATGCTGATTTCCGCTGTGCATCACGAAGAGGGCGAAGAAAAGCTGCACCTTCTCATGCTGGATAACCACATCCCCGCCGGTGCGAAGATGTACTGATTTTCAACGATCTATCTACGCAAAAGACTTCCTGAGCTTTTTCAGGAAGTCTTTTTTATGTGCATATTGGCTTGACTCAGCAATCCGCCAAATTGGGATTTGTCGGGGTGTTGATTGGGATGCCTTCCATAGTTGGTCTACGAATTCTTAATTGGGTAAAGCAACAGATTGCTGCGTTATGCCGATAAGTACATTTCATAATGATCGCCCGAAAATCAGCAGTCTGAGAAATCAGGCTGCTGTTTTCCTATCTGTATTGCGATGACAGAGTATGAACGGGGAATAACGGAATAAACTGTTTGCGGGAAATGAGCAGCTTTCCCCTTTCCCCTATTGACAAATACCCCATAGGGGTATATAATACAAATACCCCTTGGGGGTATCTATGAAACGGAGGCTGAATCATGGCTGAAATGTGTGGCTGCTGCGG
>JAXECZ010000148.1:0-29594 GCA_034104845.1 Faecousia sp.
ATTGGCGGGGCAGTAATGCGGCCATCGGCGGCAACAATTCTGAAAACAGCGGAACCATCACCATCCATGGCGGCAACATCAACGCCACCTCCCATCAAAAAGGCGCGGCCATCGGCGGCGGCAGCAGCGGAGACGGCGGCATCATCGAGATTACCGGCGGCACCATCACAGCCATCTGCTCCGCTGCTAATGGTTCGGGCATCGGCAGCGGCGGCTATTCGAATGCGGGAACCATTACCATCTCCGGCGGCACCGTTGTGGCCCACGGCGGCACATCAGGAACCGGCATCGGAGCCTACAAAAATTGTTCCGGTGGATCGGTCACCATCACCGGCGGAAATGTCACAGCGCAAGGCGGCAGGGAAGGAAATTATTATACTCTCGCTGGATGCGGCATCGAGGCTGGAAGCATTACCATCAACGGCGGCGAGGTCACTGCCATCGGCGGCGCTGGATCGGGATACTCCAATGCGGCAGCTTTCTCCTGCGATCCCAATGTCAGTGACTATGAAAGCATGCTGCTCTTCACCGGCACAAGCGAAGATGACCTTACCAATGTGACCTACAGCGACCGGACGGCGGAGGGCTACACCGGCTACACCGCAAGCAAGGCAGTGCGGATCGAGCCCTGCGACACCGCAGAGAATCCCCATGAACTCGTCCGGAAAGACAAGGGAGATGGCATTTGGCACAATTCCATCTGCAACTGGTGCGGCTATGTTGAAGATACTCAGGCGCATACCGTTCCTGGTGAAGACGGCAGATGCACGGCCTGCGACGCGTTGATCGTAGCCTCGGTGACTGGCAATGACTTTGGTCCCCTTTACTGCAGCGACTTCCTGGCGGCCTGCCAAGCGGCTTATGAAATTGACGGCAGCAAGCTGACCCTGCTGCAGGATGTGGATATCAGTATTCCAGGTGGCACTAGGTCCTTCGAAATCGACCAGCGGATGACGCTGTATCTGAACGGGAACGACCTGACGCTGCGAGGTCTCTCGCTCACCATTCAGGACTACGGAAACCTGACGGTCACCGGAGATGGAGCGCTGTCTCTCAACGAGCCTGTTACTGTAAACGACGGCTGCACACTGACCATTGAAGGCGGCACCATTGATGCAGCAATCAAGGTGCGTGATGGCGGCAAGGTGAATATCACCGGCGGCTCTTTTACGAAAGCTAACGGATTCGATATTACCAATTCTGACAGTATATCCATCACCGGCGGCGAATTCATCCAAAATGCTCTTTCCACCAGTTACTATCTGAAATCCCTGCTGGGCAAGGACGAGAACGGCGACTATGCCTACTGGTACTATCAGGAAAGAACGGAAACCGCCAGCGGCTATTCGTATTCCGATCCCATTTCTCTGGCTGAAGCTGAGCAAACCAGTAACAGCGTGAAGCTCTACGTAGGCAGCCACGAGCACGCGTATTCCCCTGTGGACGGAACCTGCGTCTGCGGAAAGAGACTCCCTGTGCAGATGACCATGTATGGTGTGGATTTGCCGGAGACGAAATTCTACGATTCCCCGGAAAGTGCTCTGGAGGACTTGCAGAATAATCCGACGATTGAGCGGGCAGAAATCACTCTCCGCGACAATGTGGACTGCGGTACGTTGGTGATTCCCGAGAACGTGAGCTTGACGGTGGGTTCCGATGCCGTTCTGTACGCGGATACGATCTATGTCCGCGGCGACCTCACGTATAACGCCAACATCTCCACGATGAATGGTATTTATTATCTGCTGGAGCTCACCAATTGCACGGCAACACCCGAAGAGCCCGATGATGTCGTTATCTATAAGGACAGTACCTATGTCAGAAGCGGCGCTGTAATGAGACTGACCCCCCTGGTTCCTGATGGACAGATGTTCGTCAGCTGGGAGGGTACGGATAGTTCCGGGTTCATGATGCCTTCCCAGGCGAAGCGAGTAAAAGCCATTTTGGCAACCATCGTCGCCACCGTCACCATTGGTGATGTGACCACGCCTTACAGCAACCTGTATGATGCTTTTGACGCTGCGAATGGCACCGAGGATGGCGGCAGAGATGTCATCATCGAGCTGAAAGCGGACGCTAAGCTGGATAGTGGAACCATCCAACTGGGTAACAGGTTCTGCAATGTGATCTTCAGGGGCGGGGAATACACCATCTCCGGTAACGAACCCGGCGATTGGGAGAATCGCAACGGATATATCGGCGTTCTCAGCGGTGCGAATTTGACCATCGAAAGCGGCACCATTGCTTCCTCCGCTTTCCTGTATTGCGGCTCCGGCAGCAGCGTCACCGTTACAAATGGCAGCATTCATACCCTCGTTGTCGAGGACGGCAAGCTGACCGTAGAAAATGCTTCCGATGAGGAGAACAACCCTGTGGGGAACATCCAGGTGGAGAATCTGGAAGTGATGTATTTCGATAACGGCGACATCCAGCTGAAAGGCGGCGGCTATGGTTCCATTACCGTACCTGAGGGCAACGATGTTTCCGACCTGCTGGCAGAGGGCTACGCCTACAAGCTGACAGACGGCTCCTGGGAGGATGCCAACAACGGCGCTTACACGGAGGCCATTTCGGCAGCAACGGTTCTGCCCGTGCCGGTGACCATCATTGCTCAGCCTGATGCGACAAAGACAATGACCTATGGTGATGTGGAATCCCTCAGCGTCACTGCCAATCGCGAAGAGGCTTCCTACCAGTGGTATGAGGTGATCCCCGATACCAGCGAAACGGCGCAGGCAAAGGCGATCACCGGCGAAACCGGCAGCACTCTGAAGCTGAGCACCTTTGACGCGGGTACGCATGAGTTCTTCTGCGAGGCAACGGTGGATGGCTACAACGCAAAGAGCAGTCCTGCCACGGTAACGGTGAATCCGCGCACCCTGGATATTCAGTGGGATGGCGACACCTTCGAGTATGACGGAAAATATCATCCCAAGTTCACGATCGGAAATACTGCCAATGGCGATCAAGTCATTCCGGTGATTTCACCCAATAATGATACACAGAAGAATGTTGGAAACTACACAGTCGGAGTCGTTGATTTCGTGGCCAACGGGACGGACGGACTCAATAAGCACGGAAATTACAAACTGGGCGGAACTACCTATCAAGCCTTCTCCATCACGGCCAAGCCCATCACCGTGAACATCACGGCAAACGGCGGCACCTACGGCGGAGCCATCACCGGAGCCACCGCAGAGCTTGTTGGCGTGGTAGCAGGGGAGACGGTTCCTGTGACCCTGACCTACACCAGTGACAGCGGCTACAACAGCACCACCGCTCCCACGGATGCCGGAACCTACACGGTCACCGCCACCATCAAAAACCGAAACTATCAGCTGACCGGAACAACCACAGCGGAATTCGTGGTAAACAAGGCCACCAACAGCTGGACGGCTGAACCCTCTGTTTCCAACTGGACTTATGGCGATAGCAGCACAGTGAATCCCGGCGAAGCCAGCTTCGGCACTGTCCAGGTGACCTACTATAAGGGAGAAACCAAGCTGACGGCGGCTCCCACCGATGCCGGAAGCTACAAGGTGATTTTCACCGTGGAGGGAACCGACAACTACAAAGAACTGACCAAGGAGCTTGATTTCACCATCAACCGGCGCGATCTCACCATCATTGGTGCCAAGGTCTATAACAATGGACGGGCCTACGACGGCACCAAAGTGGTGGAACTGGAAAGCTTCACCTACAGCAATGTGGTGACGGGCGATACAGTTCGTGTTGGATTCCCGGATGTCGGATTGCAAGGTACGCTGAACAGCGCCGATGCAGGAACCTACTCCCAGGTGACCCTGCCCCAGAATCTGTTGCTGACGGATAACGGCGATGGCAGCGCAAAGAACTACAACCTGGTGATGCTCACAGAGCCTGTTGCCACCGATGTGACCATCAGCCCCAAGAAGGTTACATTCTCTGGCATCACCGCCGAGAACAAGGACTACGACGGCACCAAGAATGTAACCCTGGACGACAGCGGTTTGCAGATTACCGGCCTCATCACTGGCGATGACCTGTCCGTCTCGGTTACAGCTGCATTTGCGGATGCAAACGCCGGGCAGAACAAGGCGGTTACTTTCACAAATCCCACGCTCACCGGAGAAGACAGCGGTAACTACGTTCTGGCGCAATCCGGCAATCAGACCGGCACCACCGCCACCATCGATCCGCTGGAGATTTCCATCGAAAATGTGACCGTGGAGGATAAGGTCTACGACGGAACGACCGACGCGGCGATTACGAGTAGCGGCAGCCTGTCTCAGAACTGGGACGGCGGAAATCTGACCATCACCCAAGGCACCGCCAGCTTTGAAACTGCCGGTGCGGGCAATGGAAAGACGGTCAGCTTCCAGGGCTTCGACCTCGGCGGCTCTGCCCAGGGCAACTACCAGCTCTCCGGCCAGCCCGCTTCCACCACGGCGAACATTATCCCCGCCACGGTGAAGCAGCTCACCTTGAAGAGCACCTCCGCTACCTATGACGGTAACGCCAAAGTGCCTGAGATCACAGAGGTCACAAGCAAGAACGATTTGACCCTGACCGGCAGCGACTATCAGGTATCCTATCAGGATGCTTCCGGCAAAACCGTGACGGAATTGAAGAACGCAGGGGAGTATACCGTGACCGTCATCGGCACCGGCAACTTCCAGGGCACTGCCACGGCGGACTTCACCATCGAAAAGGCAAAGCCCAATGTGACCACCGCTGCTCTCACCATCACCTATGGTACGAAGCTCAGCGGCTGCGACCTCTCCGGCTTCAAGGCCGACTTCGATGGCAGCGTGCTTCCCGGCAGCTTCGCCTTTGACGAGCCCGATACCATGCCCCAGGTCTCCGACAGCGGCACCACCCGCTACAAGCTGACCTTTACCCCCGCTGACACCGTGAACTTCGAGAAAGCCCCTGCGACGGTTACCGTTACCGTCAACAAAAAGGAGCTCACCGTGGACGTGGCGGTGAAGGACAAGCAGTACAATGGCCTGAATGACGCCGAATTCTCCGCCACGCCCAAGCTGAAAGGCCTGGTTTCCGGGGATGAAGACAAGGTGACTCTGACCAACGGCATCGCCACCTTTGAAACCGTGGCTGTGGGTCAGAATATCCCCATTATCTTCACTGACTTCTCCATCTCCGGTGACGCCAGCGGCAACTACACGCTGACCCAGCCCACCGGAATCACCGCCAGCATCTACAATACCTTCACGGCGGTTAAGGGCGAGAACGGAAACTACACCGTCAGCACGAACGAATGGACCAATCAGGACTTCGTGGTCACCGGTCTGAACGGATCTAAGCTCTCCTTGACCAACACTGCCGATGGCACCTGGTCCGACACCCTTACCGTGACCACCGAGGGTGAGGGAGACCTGAGCTTCTATGTCCGCAGCTCCGACGGCGCTATCTCCAAGCAGGCCACGGAGCACTACAAGCTGGATAAGACCGCTCCCACCGGCACGATCCTCTTTGACGGAAAGAACGAGACGGAAAGCAGCCCCACAGCCTGCTATAAGAATCAGGATGTGGCGGTTACCCTCACCGGCAGCGATGCCCTCAGCGGTGTTGCCAGCGTGAGCTACTTCCGGAGCAGCACGGAGCAGACGGAGGCTGCGCTCAAGGATGTGACCGACTGGACGGAGGAAGCTGGCTTCACCGTCAAGGTGGAGGATAAGGCCGTCTGCTACGTCTACAGCAAGGTGGTGGACAATGCCGGAAATGTGGCCTACTTCCGCGCCAACTGGATCGTCTTCGATACCACCGCTCCCGTCATCACCGGCGTGGAGAATGGCGCGACCTACTACACCACCCAGACTGCCGCCGTCAGCGACGATTATCTGGATGCGGTAACCCTGAACGAAGAAGCGAAGACCTCTCCCGTTAAGCTGACGGGCGACGTGGATGCGACCTACATCATCAAGGCCACTGACAAGGCGGGCAATGAAACCACCGTCACCGTCACCATGAAGCCCATCGCCTCCATCACCGAGCCTTTCAAGGATCTCACCGCGGATAACGTCACCGAAGAGAATCGGAAGGATCTGGAAGACGCTGACGAGCTGCTGAGTGAGCTGCTTGATACGGCAACCGATGAGAACGAGAAGCAGAAGCTTCAGGAGGAACTGGATAAGCTTAAGGAGCTTCTGGATGTTCTGGACAATGCCAAGGACGTGGAGGAAATCCTGAAGAACCTGCCCGATTCCGTAGAGCCCGACGCGGACGATGATACGGTGAAGGCCATCGAGGATGCCCGAAAGGCACTGGACGAGCTGACCGACCACGAGGAAGACCTGGTGGACGATAAGCTCATCGAGAAGCTGGAGCGCCTGGAAGACGAGCTGGTGGACTACAAGTTCCTGGAGGCCATCTCTGTTTGGAACCTGGGCAGCGGAATCGATGCCAGCTTTGTCGCCAACGGCAGACTGGACAAGCTGGAAAAGGTGCTGCTGAATGACAACGAGCTCACCACCGGCTTTACCAAGGACACCCCCAGAACCACCATTGTTCTGAAGGCAGCCTTGCTTCAGAGCCTGGAACTGGGCGAGTACACCCTCAAGCTGGTCTACACCAACGGCAGTACAGAGACCACCTTCTCGGTGAAGCAGAGCATCAACTATCTGGACCTCACCGATGAGTCCGACTTTGACGACCATACCAAGGTGGATATTGGCGGCAAGAGCTATCCCATCGAGGAACTCGGCGGAAAACGTTATGTCAACCTGCCGGAGTCCGGCGAGCTGCTCACCACCTACACCTATCTCTCCGGCACCGATGCTGGTACCCACGAGAATTATCCCATCGGTATGCGGGTATTCTGCATCCACCGCTCCGAGGATGGCACCACCGTGGAGGAAATCACGGAGTTTATCGATCTGCTGCAATACTCCGGCTGCTCCATCCGGGTCTCCGGCAAGCGGGGCATCCGTATGATCACCTCCATGACCAAGTCCAACAAGGCGGCGCTGAAGGGCAAGGGCCTGGCTGGCTTCACCATGCTGGAATACGGCACTGTGGTTCAGTGGGCGGATTCCCTTGGCGCTGACCTGACCCTGGATACCGGCAACCACAACTACGCCTATAAGCGGGGGGTGGCCGACCCGGTGTTCGGCACCAGCGGCGACAAGACCCAGTACACCAACGTTCTGGTGGGCTTCGATCTGGAGGAGTGCAGCAAGGATATTGTCATGCGTCCCTATATCATTCTGCAGGATGCCGAGGGCAATCAGTACACGCTGTACGGCGGACTGGTGACCAGAAGCATCAGCTACATCGCCTGGCAGAACCGGGACACCTACAAATCCGGCACAGCAGCCTACAAATATGTGCATGAGCTGATGGGCGACCTTGACACACCGGCAGAGGGAGGTTAACAAATCATGAAAAAAGCAATGGCAATTCTGCTGGCGCTGACCCTTGGCTGCTCCCTGGCGCTTCCCGCTTCGGCGGAAAGCGCAAAGGGGCCCAAGCTGGAAACCGGCGTCATTCAGGCAGACGGCATCCCCGCGATCCTCTGGTTTCTCTCCCAGGGAGAGCAGGTGGAGGTGACGGAGGAAGTGGACGAAAAGACCTCCTTGGTGGAAACGGAGTATGGCACGGGCACTATGGAAACCCAGCTGCTCCGCTTCCCCGGGGAGCCGGAGTATGAGCCCTGGATCGGCTATGCCCGGTACAACGCCAGCCTCTATGACAGCTATGAGCTCTGCGGCAAGCCGGTCAAGCAGCTGCAGACCAACACCAAAGTGCGGGTGCTGGATGAGCTGGAGGACTGCTATGTGGTGAGCCTCCAGCTGGAAGACCCTGAGACCGACGAGAACACCCCAGAGGAAACCACGGAGCCAACCACGGAGGAAAACGGCGAGGAAGAGAAAACGCCGGTCTACTTCGCGGAAAAGGACAAGATTGGCAAGAATCCCGTGCAGCCCAGCTCCGGCGTCGAAAGCTCCGGCTCCTCCGGCGGCGGCTACTTCGGGCCCCAGGACGGCGGCGACATCTCCATGGCCTATTATGGGCTGAGCCTGCTCTCCGATGTGACTTTCGAGGACGAGGAAGAGAAAGAAAAAACCGGCCCCGCCCTGGTTCGGGTGGACGGCGCCAAGCTGATCCTGCTGTATTTCCAAATGGGCGATACGGTGCAGATCGTGGCGGAGGAGGGCTTCGCCCCGGAAGTGGAGGGCTATGTGACCATTCTGATTGACGAAACCTATGCCTATGTCCCCGAGAATTGGATCTTGCGGGAGGGTGAGGAGCCCTTTGAAAGCTGGGATGGCTACGCGGGCTACAACTGCAAGCTCTTCGACAACTACCTGCTCCGTGGTAAGGCCATCAAGCAGCTTCCTGTCAATACCAAGCTCACTGTCCTCTGGGACGATGGTGTGGTGGCTCTGGTGCGGCTGAACGACAAGGACGAAACCACCGGCTTTGTGGCTTCCTCCACCGTCCGGACCACCCCCGTTCCTCCCAGCACCGGCGGAGATACCGGCAGCAGCTCCTCCGGCGGCTCCAGCGGCCCCGTCTGGACACCTCCGGCTCTCTGATTTTTCCACATACAAAAACTCCATGGGTTTCGGCCCATGGAGTTTTTTGTATAGAAAGGAAAAGGGGGATCAATGGCTGCTGAGGTATCGGTGGATTTCCGCGGCAATCACCCGGTTGCCGAAGCTGTTGGGGTGCACCCCGTCGGCAAAGTATTCGCCGTGCCCCTGGGTCAGTGCATACAGATCGATGCATTCCACCTGGTTTTCCTGGGCACAGGCCTTAACAATGGGGACGATTTCATCGCGAATGGTTTCGTTTTTGATGTCAAAGGCCACTTCCTCGGAGCCGTCTGCCGGACAGGCAAAGGGCGGGCACATGAGAATCAGCCGCTTGCCGGAGGCCTTCAGCTCCTTTACTCTCTGATCCAGCTGCGCCTGATAGCGTTCCCGGTTCCAGTTGTAGGGCTTGGAGTCGTTGGTTCCCAGCATCAGAATAACGATTTCGGGATTCCATGCCAGCGCCGCCTGGGGATACCCCTGAAGCTGCTTTTCCGGCATGTTCCAATAGGGCTTGTTTCCCTCGTCCTGCAAGGTAGCACCGGAAATACCATAGTTCAGCACCTGATAGCTGCCGCCAAAAAGCTTTTCCAGCTTGGCTTCCCAGCTGTCGGTTTTTCTTGTTTTTTTCACGCCGGCGCCAAAAGTGATGCTGTCGCCCAGGGCGACAATGATGGGCGCGTCACTGTGGGGCTTTTCTTTGGCAGGGAGGGTCAGCTCCCGGGTTTTCGCCACGGCATAGGCAGCAGCTGTGATGGCAACGGGAATGCCGACCTTGATGATTGATTTTATCAGACCCATAATCTGTCTCCTTTGTCTGTTTGCCATCAGTATACCTGAATTGCTCCCGAAATGCAAGCGCCTTTCTGCAATTTCGAGGCTGTTGCATTTTTGTGTGAAAAATGATATACTAAGCGGGAAAAAGGAGGGGTCGCCTGTGGAGCGCTGTCCCTGGTGCCTGGGCACCGAGAAAATGATTCGTTATCACGATGAGGAATGGGGAACGCCGGTGCATGACGACCGGAAGCAGTTTGAATTCCTCATGCTGGAGGCCATGCAGTGCGGACTGAGCTGGAATCTGATGATGGAAAAACGGGAGATTTTCCGCTCCTGCTTTTCCAATTTCGACTATGATGCCGTTGCAGCTTACACCGAAGCCGATGTGCAGCGCATTCTGGAGTATCCCGGGATGATTCGCTCCCCCAGAAAGATTCAGGCCATCATTCATAACGCCCGCTGCTTCCAGAAAATCCGGGAGGAATTCGGCTCCTTTCATCAGTGGCTCTGGGCTTTTTCAGGCAACTGCACCCTTTTGTATCCCGGTCATTCCCTGGGAAATATCCCTGCCGCCAATGGCTTGTCGGACAGCATTGCCAAAGAACTGAAGCGCCGGGGCTTCAAATACCTGGGAAGCATCACAGTTTATTCTCATCTGCAGGCCTGCGGCATCATCAATGACCATCTGGAAAGCTGCTTCCGCTATGGAGCGCTTTTGGAGCACCATCCTACACGGCAGCTGCCGGCCGACAACGAGAGGTAAATTGATGCAATCTCTCATCCGGATGAAAGGGAAAGGGCATCGGCAACTCGCCGGACAAGCAAAAAAGGAAATAAGGAGGCGGCAATGTGGCCGAACTGTATCAAAAAGTGAAAACCGCTGTGGTGGGCTGCGGCAGCATCAGCAGCATTTACATTCGCAATCTGAAATCCCTGTTTTCCATCATTGATTTGGCTGCACTCTGCAACCGCAGCCGAAGCAAAGCGGAGGAGAAAGCGTCTCAGTTTGGAATCCCCAGGGTGCTGACACTGGAGGAGCTGGCCGCTGACCCGGAAATTGAGCTGGTGGTGAATCTGACGCCACCTAGCTCCCATTATGAAGTAACCAAACGGATGCTGGAAGCCGGAAAGCATGTCTATTCCGAAAAGGTGTTTACTACGGAGCTAAATCAGGCCTTTGAGCTGGCGGATTTGGCGAAACAAAAGGGACTATACCTCGGCTGCGCGCCGGATACGGTGCTGGGTGCGGGAATTCAAACAGCCCGAAGAATCATGGACACCGGCTTGCTTGGGCAGGTGAGCTCCGGCTTTGTGAGCGTCACCAGGAGCCATAATTTGATGTCCGAGCTGTTTCCATTCCTGCGGGGCCGGTGCGGGTGCCTCCCGTATGATGTGGGTGTGTACTATGTGGGTGCTTTGATTGCTCTGCTGGGGCCGGTAAAAGCCATCCGCGCCTTCACCGCTCCGGCTCCGGTTTATGAAAAGCAGCTGCTCTTTGTGGAAGATGCTCCGAATGCCTGGCAGATACCTGGCAGCAATCTGGTCTGTGCCGGGCTGGAATTTGAATCCGGCGCTCTGGTGAGCGTACACTTCAATGGCAACACCGTGGGGGATGAGCAGAGCCGGTTTGAGCTCTATGGTGATCTGGGCAGGATGAAAGTGGGCGACCCCAATGTATTCGGCGGAAAGGTGACGCTCCAGCTTCCGGAGGGCAGAGAGGTAGAGTTCCCCTTTACCCATGGATATGACGGCTCCAACACGCTGAGCGAGCCGACGCCTTTCGACGGCGGCGGAAACCGGGGTATTGGTGTGGCGGAAATGGCCTACGCCCTGCGTCAGGGAAGACCCAACCGCCTGAGTCAGGACTATGGCATTCATTGTCTGGAAGTCCTCACCGGCATTGACACGGCAGCCACCTCCGGCACCACCTATGTGATGAAATCCAGCTGCCGGATTCGCCCCCTGGCACCGGGGTATTATTCTACCGTCTGGGGCAGTGCCCGGGCGGATGCGGAGCGTTCCCTCATTGACTAATATGGAGGCAAGTAAAAATGTCTGATTATCAATTTGATACCAAATGCATCCAGTCCGGCTACAAGCCCGGCAATTCCCAGCCCCGGACGCTGCCCATCTACCAGAGCACCACCTATAAGTATGACGATGCCGATGCACTGGGGCAGCTGTTTGACCTGAAAACGGAGGGGCATATGTACTCCCGCATCTCCAATCCCACCCTGGCGGCGGTGGAGGAGAAGCTTTCCGATCTGGAGGGAGGCGTGGGCGCCATGCTGGTGTCCTCCGGTCAGGCTGCCAATCTTCTGGCCGTGTTTAATATTTGCTCCGCCGGTCAGAATCTCATTGCCATGAACAATATCTACGGCGGCACCATCAACCTGCTTTCCGTCACCATGAAAAGAATGGGCATTGAGGTGCGCTATATCAGCGAAAAAATGACGGAGGAAGAGGTGGATGCCCTGTTCGATGAGAACACCCGTCTTGTTTTTGGTGAGACCATTGCCAACCCTGCTTTGACGGTGTTTGATATCTCCCGGTATGCGGCCATCGCCCACCGGCATCAGGTTCCGCTGATCGTGGATAATACCTTTGCAACCCCGTTCCTCTGCCGGCCCTTTGAGCATGGCGCGGACATTGTGACCCACTCCACCAGCAAATACATGGATGGGCATGCCAACGTCCTGGGTGGTGTGGTGATTGACGGCGGCACCTTTGATTGGGAGGCCTCCGGCAGATTCCCGGAGCTTACCACACCGGATGAGAGCTATCATGGCGTGGTTTATACCAAGCAGTTCGGCAGATCTGCCTATGTGACCAAGGCACGGGTGCAGCTGCTGCGGGACTTTGGCTGCACCATGGCCCCCATCAGCGCCTATCTGCTGAACCTGGGCCTGGAATCCATGGCCCTCCGGGTTCGCAGGCACAGTGAAAATGCGCTGGAGGTCGCCAAGTTCCTGGAAACCCAGCCCCAGGTGCTCTGGGTCAACTATCCCAAGTTGCCATCCAGCCCCTATCATGAGCTGGCGGAGAAATATCTCCCTGACGGCGCTTCCGGTGTGGTGTCCTTTGGCGTGAAAGGCGGCCGGGCGGCTGCCATGAAGCTGATGAACAGCCTCCGTCTTGCTCAGATCGTGGTTCATGTGGCGGATGCCCGCACCTGCGTCCTCCATCCTGCCAGCACCACTCACCGGCAGTTGACCGATCAGCAGCTGGCCGATTCCGGTATTGGACCGGAGTTTATCCGCTTCTCTGTGGGCATCGAGGATGTCCGGGATATCATCGCGGATTTGAAGCAGGCCCTGGCCCAAATTGATTAACCTAGCGTAAAGGAGGGCAGAAAATGCCCATTCGTATTCCCAATAACCTCCCTGCCAGAGGCATTTTGGAGGGAGAAAACATCTTTGTGATGACCGAGACACGGGCAGAATCCCAGCAGATTCGTCCTTTGCGGATCGGTCTTCTGAATCTTATGCCCACAAAGATCACTACGGAAACCCAGCTGTCCCGTCTGCTGGGCAACACGCCGCTGCAGGTGGAGCTGTTTTTGATTCAGGTCTCTTCCCACCAGCCGAAGAATACGCCCCAGGAGCATATGATTACTTTTTACCGAACCTTTGCGGAGATTCAGGACGAGTATTTCGACGGCTTTATCATCACCGGTGCGCCGGTGGAGCAAATGCCCTTTGAGCAGGTGGAATACTGGCCGGAGCTCTGCCGGATCATGGAGTGGACCAAAACCCATGTCCACAGCACTCTGCACATCTGCTGGGGGGCCCAGGCAGCGCTGTACTATCATTTCGGCGTGGAGAAAATTCCGCTGAAAGAAAAGCTCTTCGGCGTTTTTCCCCACAAGGTGCTATATAAAAATCCCATTCTTCTCCGGGGCTTTGATGATGAATTCTGGGTGCCCCATTCCCGCCATACCACCGTCCGCTGGGAGGATGTGGCGGCCATTCCGGAGATCAAGATTCTGGCAGGGTCAGAGCAGGCGGGGCTTTATGCCATGTCTACCCAGTACGGCCACCAGCTGTTCATCACCGGCCATTCAGAGTACGATGCCGACACGCTGAAGCTGGAATACCTCCGGGATAAAAACGCGGGGAAGCCCATCCGGATCCCCCAGAATTATTTTCCGGAGGACGACGAAACCAAGCCCCCCATTGTCCGCTGGCGGGGACATGCCAATCTGCTGTTCTCCAATTGGCTGAACTATATCGTCTATCAGACTGTGCCCTATGATGTAATGGCCGTTGGCCGGGGCGAGAGAACCGACGAAAGATAATTGAAGAATAGAGAATCCCCCTGGGGCAGATCGGTGATCTATCCCAGGGGGAATTATTTCATGGAGAGATGTTAACCGGACACATTGACAATGATGGTGTGCCGAGGAGGAACCAGTACGGATTCGGTAGTTCTGCTCAGCTCCTTGTCGGTTGCTTTGTCATACTTTACCCATTGCAGAGTTACCTGGCCGCCGTCGGCACCCTCTGCAAAAACATCACCGGTGCTGTAGCCGTCGGCTGCTTTCTTGGTCACGAAGGTGGTGCCGTGGGCGGAGGTATAGCCTTCCTTGGTTTCCAGCTTGATGTAGTAGTCCAGGGGCTCCTCGCTGAGAACCTTGATCACCACCTGCTGGCCCGTAACCTTTGCCCGAATTTTCACAGGGGATTTCAGGGAGTTGGTCAGCTTCAGATCCTGCCAATTGGCACTGACGGAAATTTCGGTGCCCTTTGTGGTGTAGTCGCACAGATGATCGGCTGCGTGCTTTTCGGTGACGGAAAGGCCCGCCGTCATGGATGCCACATACAGAGTGGTTGCCACCTGATCCGCGCCGCCGCCAATCTCCATGTCGGCACACTTGTCACCGTGCCGGGGGGCTTCCTGGTAGCCGCCTTTTTCTGTACGGGTCAGGAAAGTGTTAAAGGAGAAGTTCTGACCGGGTTCCAGAACCAGGCCGTCCAGCGTCTTGCACAAAAGCTTCAGGTTTTCGTTGTAGGCAGTAACGGAGCTGATGGGGGTGCTGTAGCTGCTGAGGGTTTCCGTGTAGCTGCCGTTGAACTCCAGCTTTTCGGGAACGATGTACTCCATGGGAATGGAAATTTCGTCGCCGTAGTTGGCGGCCTCCAGCTGAAGCCGGGCATCCTCCAGGGAGAAAGTATAGCCGCAGGAGCCGGGGGTGACCTCGCCAGTGGCGGGATCCTGCACAGCCTCCACCGCGTCTACATGGAGCTCACGATAAATGGCGTCGATGTCCAGTGCTTCCGGGAAATCCGGCAGATATTCGCTGGGGATCTGGATGTCAAACTGATTCTGATAGTAGCCGTCCAGCACGGCCTGACAGATGCCGTCCAGATCAAACTGGCTGCCGGGGGTGCCGGTTTGGAGCACCAGGGTCTGACAGGGGACGGAGCTGTCGAAATTGTCGGCATCCAGCGGGGGCTGGTCTCCCACCAGGGAATAGCCGGAGGGGGTATATTCTCCGGAGAAGCTTTCAACAAAGCCGGCAATGGAGCTGCGGATATAGTCGGTGTTCAGGCTGAGGTAGGGCTCCAGGGAGATGATTTTGGGGCTGTACTGGGCGTTTCGGAAATCCTCCTGCCGCTGGCTGGAGGAACCGGTGCGCCCATAGGCATAGGCATCCTCCACGGCGCCCTCCGGCTGCAATACAGGACGGGTCTGGGATGGGGAGAGGATGAGCACATTGTTCCCCAGCCGGACATTCATCACGCCCTCGGTATAGTTGGTGCCGATGGCGGCGTTGACTGCTTCGGCGGCTTCCTCCCGGGTCATGCCGCCTACGTCCACACCGGCAACATAGACATTGTTCATGATCTTGTCGCCCAGGGGGTCACCGCTGCCCTGATAAAGAATGACGGCGGCAATGCCGGCCACCAGAACCAGACAGAGGAGGATCAGGAAGCTGTTGATGACCACATGATGCCGGATGATAAACTTGGTCAATCCCCGAGGCTCTTTTTCGGGACGGTCGTGCTGCCTTGCCTTTTTCTTGGCGGCAGCAGCCTTTGGTGCTTTTTCCTTGGCTTCTTTCTTAGGAGCTTTCTGCTTGTCCATTTTCGAAGCAGGGCGGACGGAATGCTTGTTATCCTTTTCCGCGGGAGCAGCTTGGGCCTCCGGTGCAATTGCCTGTTTCAAATCCGCAAGAAACGCATCCAGATCATCCGCGTCATTCTTGGGAGCGGGGGGATGAGAGCCGAATTCCCGCTCAATTTCATCCAATAATTCTTTATCAGTCAATGAAAATGCCTCCTAACGTGTCGCGTTCCGGGTCAGCCTATTATATCATGGGGTTTTCTGAAATACAACTGTTTCTTGGAAAGAATCTGGATATTTCCCGTATTCCCTGGAAAAAAGCCAAATTCTCGGTGGGAAGCTCCACATCTACCGGCAGAGTGCGCTGTAGCGCTGGATGAATACCTTGCTCTGCTTCAGACTGTCCACCCCGGAGGCGAGCTTCAGCCGGAGGGTGGGCTCTTTTGCGTTGGCCAGGAAAACCACTCTTGCCTTGTAATCCGGATCGGCGCAGAGAGCCCCCACGGCCTCAAAATTCAGATTCACCAGTACGAACAGCACATCTCCGCCTTTCTGGCGTATGTCCTTGATGCCGGCCTTTCTGGCCTCCGCCCGGAGCAGGGCAATGTCGATCAGGTTCAGCACACCCTTGGGCGGTTCGCCGTAGCGGTCCACGATCTCGTCCAGCAGATCGTCCGCATCCTCTTGGCTTCGGATGGCGGCCATCCGGCGGTACAGGTCCATCCGCTCCTCGCCCCGGGACACATATTCCTTGTCCACATTGGCAGTGACATTCAGATCGGCGGTGCAATCCGGGGCTTTGGGTGCCTCGCCCCGTTCTTCCAAAACCGCCTCATCCAGCAGCTTTAAATACATATCATAGCCCACGCTCATCATGTGGCCGGACTGTTCTGCTCCAAGCAGATTGCCGGCGCCCCGGATCTCCAAATCCCGCATGGCGATTTTGAAGCCGGAGCCGAATTCCGCGAAATCCCGGATGGCGGACAGCCGCTTTTCGGCGATTTCCGTCAGACTCTTATCCGGACGGAAAGTGAAATAGGCATAGGCGTGGCGGGTGGAACGGCCAACCCGGCCACGAAGCTGATGCAGCTGGGAAAGGCCGAACCGGTCGGCGTTTTCGATGATGAGGGTGTTGGCGTTGGGAATGTCCAGTCCGGTTTCAATGATGGTGGTGCAGACCAGAACCTGAATTTCTCCCTCCGCCATGGCCTGCATCACATCTCCCAGGGCATCCTCGCTCATCTGCCCGTGGGCAACGCCCACGGTGATTCCCGGAATCCGCCGCCGGATTGCCCCGGCACACTGGTCAATGGTTTCAGTCCGGTTGTGCAGATAATAAACCTGACCGCCCCGCTCCACCTCCCGGCGGATGGCGTCATCGATAATGGCGGTATTGTATTCGGTGACAAAGGTCTGAACGGGATATCGGTCGGAGGGCGGTTCCTCAATGGTGGACATATCCCGAATGCCGGAGAGGGCCATGTTCAGCGTCCGGGGAATGGGGGTGGCGGAAAGGGTCAGCACATCCACGCCCTTGGAGATTTCTTTCAGACGCTCCTTGTGACTGACGCCAAAGCGCTGCTCCTCGTCCACAATCAGCAGTCCCAGATCCTTGAATTGAATGCTTTTCTGCAGCAGCTTGTGGGTACCGATGATCAAATCCACATTGCCGCTTCTCAGGTCCTGAATGGTTTTGCTCTGCTGCTTGGAGGTGCGGAACCGGCTGAGGACATCGATGTTCACCGGGAAGCCCCGGAACCGGGACACAGCGGTTTGATAATGCTGCTGGGCCAGAACTGTGGTGGGCACCAGAATGGCTGCCTGCTTGCCGTCCATCACGCATTTCATCACAGCCCGGAGGGCTACCTCGGTTTTTCCAAATCCCACATCGCCGCAGAGAAGCCGGTCCATGGGAATGGGGCTCTCCATGTCGTGCTTAATATCCGCAATGCAGCGCAGCTGGTCGTCGGTTTCCGGGTAGGGGAAATTGTCCTCGAATTCTTTCTGCCAGGGAGCATCCGCCGCAAAGGCGTAGCCGGACTGGCGCTTCCGGGCGGCGTAGAGCTGAATCAGCTCCCCGGCCATGTCCTTTGCCGCCTTTCGGGCCTTCGCTTTTGTCTTTTGCCAGGCATCGGAGCCGATTTTGTTCAGCTTTACATTGGCATCCTCTCCGCCGCCTCCGATGTACTTGCTCACCAGATCCAGCTGGGTGGCGGGAACGAACAGGGTGTCGGAGCCCTGGTAGGCAATTTTGATATAGTCCTTCACGGCCCCGTCCACCTTGATCTGCTCCATAGCCACAAAGCGGCCAATGCCGTAGTTCTCGTGGACCACCAGATCACCAGGGGTCAGATCCGTAAAGGAATTCAGCTTCTGACGATTGGTGGAGCCGGTTTTTTTAGCTTTTCGCTTGGGCTCACCCTTGGCAATCAGCTGCCCCTCCGTGAGAATGGCCAGCTTGGAAAGGGGATATTCCATGCCGAAAGGCAGGGAGCCCTCCGCCAAAAGAATCTGCCCCGGCTTGGGCAGGGTGGTGAGGGGGATGCACAGGAAGCAGGAAAGCCCCTTTTCCCGCAGCATCTGCTGCAAAAGCTCCGCTCTTCTCCTGGTGCCGCAGAGCACCAGGCTGCCAAATTCCATCTTCTGATAGTGGGTCAGATCGCTGACCACGGTTTCCATGCTTCCGCCGTAGCCGGGCAGCTGTTTGGCGGTCATGGGAAGCAGCTGCCTGGGAGGACACTCGTCGGGATAGGCGCTGCCGCCGAAGGTGTCCAGGTATGCCACGGTTCGGCCTCGCAGTTGGGCACAGAAATCCTCCCAATCCAGAGCAAAGTCGCAAAGCTCACCGGCCACCAGTCCTGCCTGGAGCATACTGTCCAGCTGCAGGCCCAGCTCATCGGTTCTGGCCCGGGCAGAGCGCTGGATGCTGCCATGGTCGCAGAGCACCAGAATGGCATCCTTGGGCACATAATCCAGAGCTGTGGTGAATTCCGGATAAATCAGGGACATATACCGATCTGAGGCGGCATTATTCAGGTCATTTTGATATTTTTCCAGATCCTTGGACAGGGTGGACACCAGGGACTCGTTCACCGTCTTTCTCCTGCGCTGCCGGGCAATCAGGGCTTGCAGATCGCCGCACAGGCCGCCGATCCCCTGGGGATGGCAGTGGGGCAGTGTTTCGCAGACAGGCAGCAGGACGCAGGAATCGGTGTTTTCCTCCCGACGCTGTGTGCCTGGGTCAAAGTAGCCCATGGTGTCCAGCTCGTCCCCGAAGAACTCGATCCGGATGGGCTTTTCGGCAGCGGGGGAGAAGACATCCAGAATGCCGCCCCGCAGAGCAAACTGCCCCACGCCCTCCACCATGCCGCAGCGGCTGTATCCGGCGGCAACCAGGCCGGAGAGCAAATCCTCCATTTTGTATTCTTTCCCGACTTCCAGGGAAATCACTGCTTTTGAGAAAACCTGCGGAGGGAGGGTGCGCTGGCTGATGGACTCCCAGGAGAAAATCTGGATGGGGGTCTCCCCCCGCCCAAGGGCATAAAGCTGGCGCAGCCGCTTCTGCTCCCAGGCACGGGATACCACTGCGGCGTCATAGAAGGTCAAATCCCGCCCGGGGAGCACAGGAATCTCGCTGCCCAGAAAGCATTTCAGCTCTTCCTGCAATCTTCGGGCGGCCATTTCGTCCTGAACGAGAATGACAATGGGCCGTTTCGTCTCCCGGCTTAGGCCCGCAATCAGATGGGAGCGGTTGATTTGACCGATGCCGGTTACTGCAGCGGATTCTCCCTGATTCAGTCCCTGTACCAGAGCGGCATATTCCGGGATGGTTTTCAGCATAAACAGAACTTGATTCATCGAAATTCCTTTCCTGAGAGCCTGTTCGCCGGAAACAGGCTCCACGCGACAAAGCGGAAAGCAGAGTCAGCTCCACTTTCCGTCTTTTTCCGTTATGAATTTATGGGTGGGAGCCGTTGAACCGGTTAGCGGCCTCGGGAACGCCCCGGTCGATGATGGTCAACACGGCCTCCACAGCATTTTCCAGGGCGAAGCTCAAATCCTTCTCCTCCTTGGCGGAGAAAGTGGAGAGCACCCAGGCAGCCAGGTCAAAATCCGGCGTAGGTTTGGCACCGACACCGATTTTTACCCGGGGAAATGCCTGACTCCCGACCTCTGAAATAATGGACTTGATGCCATTGTGTCCTCCTGCGGAACCCTCTGCACGGATGCGAAGCCGCCCGGGAGAAAGGGAAATGTCGTCGAAGAGAACGATGATCCGCTCCGGCGGGATGCTGTAGTAGGCGCTCAGCTGCAGCACGGCCCTGCCGGAGAGATTCATAAAGGTCTGAGGCTTCAGCAGAAAGAGCTTTCCGCCGTTGTAATTCACCTGGGTGAATAAGCCCTGAAATTTTGCCTTGTCGATTTTGCAGTCCAGCTTCTGTGCCAGCAGCTCGATGGCCCGGAAGCCTGCATTGTGGCGGGTTCGCTCGTATTCCTTGCCGGGGTTGCCCAGGCCCACGATCAGCCAGCTTTCCTTTTTCGCTCCGAACACGGCTTAAAACAGGTCGGCGATGGAGGTGCCGCCGTGGATGTGCTCAATGGCACGGGCAAAAACGGGGGCGGCGTCCAGGAATTTGATCTTCTGGCTGGGCGTGTTGCCAACCTGGGGGATGGTGTTCAGGAACACGATCTCACGGATGGGGCTGGCTTCAATCCGCTCGTAGGCGGGGCCGGAAAGTACACCATGGGTGGCGCAGGCATACACGGCTTTGGCACCGCCCACCTCCACCAGCGCCTTGGCAGCGTTGCACAGGGAACCGGCGGTATCCACCATGTCGTCGTAGAGGATGCAGGTCTTGCCCTTGACATCGCCGATGACGTTCATTACCTCGCACACATTGGCTTTTTGACGGCGCTTGTCCACAATGGCCAGGCTCATGTGAACCTTTTGGGCGAAGGTACGGGCACGGCTGACGGAGCCCACATCGGGAGAGACAACCACAAAATCATCGTGATTGAACTGATCCTCGGGGAACTTTTTCAGGTAGTAGTCCACAAAGGAGGGGTTGCCCAGCAGATGATCCAGGGGAATGTCGAAAAAGCCCTGAATCTGGGCGGCGTGGAGGTCCATGGTCAGAACACGGTCGGCGCCGGAGGCGGTGATCATGTTGGCAACCAGCTTTGCGGAGATGGGGTCGCGGCTCTTGGCCTTACGATCCTGACGGGCGTAGCCAAAATAGGGGATAACGGCGGTAATACGGCCAGCGGATGCACGGCGGCAGGCATCGGTCATCACCAGCAGCTCCATCAGGGTATCGTTGACGGGCTTGCAGGTGGATTGAATCAGGAATACATCTGCACCGCGGACGGTTTCATTCAAGGACACGGATACTTCGCCATCAGCAAAGGTTTTGACATCTGCCTGTCCCAGAGGAATGCTCAGGGCCTTGCAGATTGTTTCAGCGAACTTGGGATTGGAATTGCCGCAGAAAATCTTGATGTTATCTCCGTAAGCAGTCATCAAAGAAATACCTCGCTTTATTCTATTTCCGCCCCCCGCAGCGCAGAAGGCGCTCTATAGGGTCATTATACCACCACAGGGCGGGAAAAAGCAATATAACATGGCAGGAAAATACCGCTGAAAAAACATTTTATTTCTCCCGGTTCTTCTGGCAAAGCGACGAGATGTGACAGCTTTTTCCAGAAGGATGCAAAGAGAAAAAACGAAATTATGTTTGAAATAGTACTTGTAGGATGGGACAAAATATGATATAATGAACAGAACGATTTCGAAACAGGAGCATATACCATGAATGATACGATCAGAATTCAGGGGGCAAGAGAAAACAACCTGAAAAATGTGAATCTCACCATCCCCAGAGACAAGCTGGTGGTGTTTACCGGGCTCAGCGGCTCCGGCAAATCCAGTCTTGCCTTTGATACCATTTATGCTGAGGGGCAGCGCCGTTATGTGGAGAGCCTCAGCTCCTATGCCCGGCAGTTTTTGGGGCAGATGGATAAGCCGGACGTGGACTCCATCGACGGACTCTCTCCCGCCATCTCCATTGACCAGAAAACGACCTCCAAAAGTCCCCGCTCCACCGTTGGCACGGTGACGGAAATCTATGATTACCTCCGGCTGCTTTGGGCCAGAACCGGTATTCCCCACTGCCCCAAATGTGGTAAGGAGATTCGCCGCCAGACCATCGATCAAATCGTGGATCGGGTGGAGGCGCTGGGGGAGGGAACCCGCTTTCTCGTTCTGTCCCCAGTGGTTCGGGGAAAAAAGGGCGAGCACCAGAAGGTGTTTGAGGATGCCCGGAAGCAGGGCTTTGCCAGAGTCCGGCTGGACGGCATTCAGTATGACCTTACCGAGGAAATCAAACCGGAGAAAAACAAAAAGCACACCGTGGAGCTGATCGTGGATCGGCTGGTGCTGAAAGAGGGAATTCACCGCCGGCTCACCGACTCCATCGAAACCGCCTGCGTTCACTCCGGCGGCCTGGTGACCATTTCCATTCCCGGGCAGGAGGAAGAGCTGAGCTTTTCCCAAAATTATGCCTGCGAGGACTGCGGTATCAGCATGCCGGAGCTGGAGCCCCGGATGTTTTCGTTCAACAATCCTGCCGGTGCCTGTCCCAGCTGCACAGGCCTGGGCTTCCAGCTGATTGCAGATGAGGACTTGGTCATTCCGGATAAGGAGAAATCCATTTTTGACGGAGCCATCCAGGCCTCCGGCTGGCAGAGCGCCAGAACCGATTCCATCTTCCGGATGTATTTTGAGGCACTGGCGCAGAAATATCACTTTTCTCTCACCGTTCCGGTAAAAGAGCTTCCCAGGGACGTGATGGATATTATTCTCAATGGCACCAAGGGGGAAAAGCTCCACATGACCTACAACCGGGGCAACGGTATGGGCGTTCTGGAGCAGCCCTTTGAGGGAATCCTGAATAACATCTCCCGCCGGTATCGGGAAACCCAGTCCGATGCCGCCAGAAAAGAGCTGGAAGAATGTATGTCCACCGCACCCTGCCCCAGCTGCGGCGGCAACCGGCTTTCCGCCATGGCCCAGGCTGTCACGGTGGGCGGCATTGGTATTATGGACTTCTGCCGCATGAGTATCCGGCAGGAGCTGGAATTTATGGAGAATCTCCGGCTGGACGGGAATATGGCCATTGTGGCGGAGCAGATCATAAAAGAAATCAAATCCCGGCTGCAATTCCTGATGGATGTGGGCCTGGGCTATCTCACCCTGTCCCGACCGGCGGGCACACTGTCCGGCGGCGAGAGCCAGAGGATCCGTCTTGCCACCCAAATCGGCTCCTCTCTGATGGGTGTGCTGTATATCCTGGATGAGCCCTCTATCGGTCTGCACCAGCGGGATAACGATAAACTGCTGGCAACCCTGGAGCATCTGCGGGATTTGGGCAACACTCTGATCGTGGTAGAGCATGACGAGGATACCATGCGTGCTGCCGATTTTCTGGTAGACGTGGGCCCCGGTGCAGGCAGCCACGGCGGCGAGATCGTGGCAGCGGGCACTCTGGAGGATATCATTGCCTGCCCCCGTTCGGTTACAGGACAGTATTTGTCCGGAGCGAAGAAGATTCCTGTCCCCACTTCCCGGAGAGCCGGAAACGGCAAATTCCTCACGGTACGGGGTGCCTGTGAGAACAATCTGAAAAATGTGGATGTGCAGATTCCTCTGGGTACCTTTACCTGTGTTACCGGCGTGTCCGGCTCCGGAAAATCCAGCCTGGTCAACGAGGTCCTGAACAAAACCCTGCTGTCCAAGCTGAATCACGCCCGTACCCGGCCCGGTGCCTGCCGCTGCGTGGAGGGATTGGAAAACTTGGACAAGGTGATTGACATTGACCAAAGCCCCATCGGCAGGACTCCCCGATCCAATCCCGCAACCTATACGGGGCTGTTTAACGACATCCGGGATCTGTTCGCCTCCACTGCGGATGCGAAAATGCGGGGCTACGGCCCAGGGCGGTTCAGCTTCAATGTAAAGGGCGGCCGGTGCGAGGCCTGCTGCGGCGACGGCCTTGTAAAAATCGAAATGCATTTTTTGGCGGATGTGTATGTTCCCTGCGAGGTGTGCCACGGCTCCCGCTACAATCGGGAGACCTTGGAGGTGCTTTATAAGGGAAAGAATATTTCTCAGGTTCTGGATATGACCGCGGAGGAGGCGGTGGACTTTTTTGAAAATCTGCCCAAAATCCGCCGGAAAGCCCAGATGCTCCAGGAGGTCGGGCTGGGCTATGTCAAGCTGGGCCAGTCCAGCACCACCCTTTCCGGTGGTGAGGCCCAGCGGGTCAAGCTGGCCACGGAGCTGGCCAGGGTCTCCACGGGAAGAACCATTTATATTCTGGATGAGCCCACCACCGGACTCCATGCGGCGGATGTCCACAAGCTGATTGAGGTGCTGCAGCAGCTGGTGGATGCGGGCAACACGGTGCTGGTCATCGAGCACAACCTGGATGTGATCAAAACGGCGGATTACCTCATTGATCTTGGCCCCGAGGGGGGCGATGGCGGCGGGAATGTGGTCGCTGCGGGAACGCCGGAGGAAATTGCCGCTGCAGATGGGAGCTTTACCGGTGCCTATCTGAAAAAATATCTGGAATAAGAAAAGACAGCTGCCTCGCATTCAGCGAGACAGCTGTGCAGGATGATCAATACTGCTCCAGGGGGAGCGTATCCGAGAGCTCAATCAGCATGTGATCCTGCTCTCCCGCATAGTCGGCGGGGAGAAAAGCGGTGTGCAGAACATTTCCGTTGCCAGAGACACTGGAAAAGGTGAGGCTGATTCGGGTGCCGCCCTCTTTCGGAAAGTCTACCAGAACGGCTCCGCCGTGGCGGGCAGCGGTGAGACGAATCAGAAGCATGCCCAGCCCGATCCCATGGCGGGTATCCTCGATCCCCGGCTCCCGGAGATAGCGGCTGAACAGGGTAGCCCGTTCCTTTTCGTGGATGCCGCAGCCGCTGTCGGTTACGGAAAAACGGAATTGTTTTCCGCTGCGGCAGAGGGCGAGCTGAATGTTGCCTCCCTTCGGGGTGTATTTCAGCGCGTTGGAGACCATGTTCAGCGCGGCCCGTTCCATCTGCTGCCGGTCCACAAGACAGGTGACCGCTTCACCCAGGCCCTGATAGGAGAAAGTGATGTCCGAAAAGCTGGACAGCGCGGCGACTTTCTCGGATATTTCCTGGAACATGGCATCGATGTTCTGCGGCTCCGGTCGGAAGACCGGGCTGCCCCCGGAGGCATCGGACATATTGCCCACAATCCGAAGCATTTGATGCAGGCTCCTGTTCAAACGGGAGAGCAGCTGATTCTCGATCCCCAACTGCTGGACTGCCAGCATGGCACCGGACAAGGGCCCCCGCAGCTCTCTCGCAGCCAGGGCCAGTACCCGCAGTTCCTCGCTTTCATATTGCCGGTCCAGAGTAAAAACATCCTCTTCGCCCACCCGGATCACCGAGGCACCGAAGCGTTGGCCGCAGATGGACAGGGTGAGGCAGAGCATTCCAGAGGAAAAGGCATCGTAAGCTTCGGCACCTGAATCCAGAATGGTATCCAAAGAGAGCCCCTCCCGCAGGAACAGCTTGGCCGCCGGGATATTGAGCTTGGTAATGATCCTGTTTTTTACGCAAAAGGCTGGATAGACCATAAAGTCCAGCATTTGCATTCCGCCTGATTGTTGTTCCATGAGGGTTCCTCCTGACGAACATAGGATGTGCAGAAGACGGGAAAACTTTCCCGGCAGGTTTCGACGGGTAATGCTATTCTAGCGGAAATGAATCGAAATAGCAAGGGCCAAACTGGGAATCGGGAATGAAAAAATCTGTCCCCGGGTCAGCGCCCTGATCATACTTCACCGTATCCATTAGAACCGTATCCATTAAAATGGAGGGAAAAATCCATGTCACTTCACGATGGCCACAGAAAAAGAATGCGGCAGCGCTTCCTTGCGGAGGGGCTGGACCAATTCACAGACGTTCAGGTTTTGGAAATCCTGCTGTTCTATTGCATTGCCCGACAGGATACCAATCCCATTGCCCATGAACTGCTGAATCATTTCGGCTCCCTTTCCCAGGTGCTGGAGGCGCCGGTGGAGGAGCTGTGCAAAGTGAATGGAATCGGGGAGAATACGGCGGTTTTTCTAAAGCTGATCACCCAGGTGGGCAGATACTACCTGACAGATCGTGCGTCCAAATCAAAAATTCTGCCCACCCTGGACAGCTGCGCCAAGTATCTGCAAACCTTTTTCTTCGGCAGGAATGTAGAAACGGTGTACCTGCTCTGTTTGGATGCCAAATGTAAAATGCTCTGCTGCAAAAAGATTTCGGAGGGGGATGTGAACAGCGCCACCCTGTCCGTGCGGAAAATTGTGGAAACGGCGCTGAGCACCAATGCCTCCAGTGTGGTACTGGCCCACAATCACCCAGGTGGTTTGGCGGTTCCCTCCCATGTGGATGTCCAGACGACCTCCCGGATTGCCGACGCACTGCAGGCAGTGGATGTGCAATTTATCGATCATATCCTGGTTACGGATGATGACTACGTATCGCTGGCTCAGTCGGGATATACCTTCCCGGCTGCCAATGGATAAAAGGAGATTACAGTGGATCACTTCAAGCTCGTTTCAGACTATCAGCCCTCCGGCGATCAGCCCCAGGCGATCGAGGGCCTGGTTCAGGGGGTGAACCTTGGGCTTCGGGAGCAGACGCTGCTGGGCGTCACCGGCTCCGGCAAGACCTTCACCATGGCCTCGGTGATTGCGAAGCTGAATCGTCCCACTCTGGTTCTGGCGCACAACAAGACCCTGGCTGCCCAGCTTTGCTCTGAGTTCCGGGAGTTCTTTCCGGAAAACGCGGTGGAATATTTTATCAGCTATTACGATTATTACCAGCCGGAGGCATATATTGCCCATACCGATACCTATATTGAGAAGGATGCGTCGGTGAATGAGGAAATCGACCGGCTGCGGCACTCCGCCACCTCGGCGTTGTTTGAGCGGCGGGATGTGATCGTAGTGGCTTCCGTCAGCTGCCTGTACGGTCTGGGCGACCCCATCGACTATAAGAGCATGGTCATCTCTCTGCGGGTGGGGCAGGAGCGGCCTTTGGATGAGATCCTGCGGAAGCTGACGGAAATCCGGTATGAGCGTAACGATCTGGATTTTTCCCGTAACAAATTCCGGGTGCGGGGGGATACCCTGGAGGTTTACCCTGCTTACTGGTCCGGTCGGGCCATCCGGATCGAGTTTTTTGGAGATGAAATCGACCGCATCAGTGAGATCAACGCGGTTTCCGGCGTGGCAGAGCGGTATGTGGACCATGTGGCCATCTATCCTGCCAGTCACTATGTTGCATCCAGGGAGAAGCTTCAGCGGGCCATGCTGGAGATCCAGCGGGAATGCGACCAGCAGGTGCAGTTTTTCCGGGACAACAACAAGCTGATCGAGGCCCAGCGCATTGCCCAGCGGACAGCTTTCGACCTGGAAATGATGACGGAAATCGGCTTCTGCAACGGAATTGAAAACTATTCCCGGGTGATTCAGGGCAGAGCACCGGGCACCCCGCCCACCACGCTGCTGGATTATTTCCCGAAGGATTTCGTCATGTTTATCGACGAAAGTCATGTGACCCTGCCACAGTGCCGTGCCATGTACGCCGGAGACAGGAGCCGGAAGGATGCCCTGGTGAATTACGGCTTCCGGCTTCCCTCGGCCTATGACAACCGGCCGCTGAACTTTGGTGAGTTCGATCAAAAAATCAACCAGGTAATTTACGTCTCCGCGACACCGGCGGAATATGAGCGCAGCCGCTCCGGGCAGATCGTGGAGCAGGTGATCCGTCCCACGGGACTGCTGGACCCGGTGGTGGAGGTGCGCCCCATCGATGGCCAGATCGATGACCTGATTGGGGAGATCAATGAGCGGACCGCCCGGCAGGAGCGGGTGCTGGTGACCACCCTGACAAAAAAAATGGCGGAGGATTTGACGGCTTATCTGACCAAGGCGGGCATCAAGGTCCGGTATATGCACTCGGACATCGGAGCCATGGAGCGCATGGAAATCATTCGGGATCTACGCATGGCGAAATTCGATGTACTGGTGGGCATCAACCTGCTGCGGGAGGGCTTGGATTTGCCGGAGGTGAGCCTGGTTGCCATCCTGGACGCGGACAAGGAGGGATTCCTCCGCAGTGAAACAAGCCTGATTCAGACCATCGGGCGGGCTGCCAGAAATGCCGAGGGCAAGGTGATCATGTATGCCGATACGGTAACACCATCCATGCGGCTGGCACTGGATGAAACCGCGCGCCGCCGGGAGATCCAGAACCGCTACAATCAGTCCCACGGAATCGTTCCCAAAACGGTGATCAAATCCGTCCGGGATCTGATTGAAATTTCCTCTCCCACCGCCGAGCGAAAGGGAAGAAACGGCGTGAAGATGACCAAGGCAGAGAAGGAAAAGGAGATTGCCCGTTTGGAGAAGCAGATGAAAGAGGCGGCAAAGATGATGGAATTCGAATATGCAGCCGTTCTGCGGGATCAGATCATCGAGCTCCGGGGCAACGGAACCTAACAAGAAAGAGGAACGGTATGAAAAGAAGATTGACGGCGGACAACGGTTTTACCAGACAAATGTATAAGCTGCTGATTCCGTTGGTGATACAAAATCTGCTCAGCGCGGCGGTGAGCTCCTCGGATGTCATTATGCTGAACTATGTGGGTCAGTCCTCCATCTCCGCCGTATCCCTGGCGGCCAATTATGCCAGTGTGCTGAGCATGGTGTTTTATGGCCTGGGTACCGGCGCCACCTTGCTTTGCGCCCAATATTACGGGAAAAAGGATTTCCAGGCCATCCGGGTGGTGGAGGGAATTGCCCTGCGCTATTCCCTGATTCTCACTGTGGTCATATCCGCCCTGGCTTTCACAATTCCGAAGACCATGATGCGCCTGTTCACCGAGGACGCGGAGCTTATCGCCATAGGTGCGGACTATCTGCGGATCATGAGCATAACTTACCTCTGCTGGGGCATCCTTGAGATATACCTGGCAGTTCTCAGAAGCATCGGACGGGTCACGGTTTGCATGGTGCTTAATGTGATGGCCTTTGGATTGAACATTGTGCTCAATGCAGTATTTATCTTTGGCCTGTTTGGCATTCCCAAGCTGGGGGCCAAGGGCGTGGCCATTGCAACGGCTTCGTCCCGGGTGGTGGAGCTGATAGGCTGCTTTGTGGTGTCCGCCTATTCCAAGGATGTGAAGCTGAATCCTGCCTATATGTTCCACCGGAACAAGCTGCTCACCGGAGACTTCATTCGGCTGGCCATGCCAGCGCTGGGCAATGACCTGTCCTGGGGCCTGGCCTTTTCCATGTACTCCGTTATCCTGGGTCACCTGGGCAATGATGCAGTGGCGGCAAACTCCATGGTGGTTGTGGTTCGGAATCTCAGCTCCACATTCTGCTTTGCCGTGGCCAGTGCAGGCGGGATCCTGCTGGGTAATGTAATGGGCGAGGGGAAGCTGGAGAAAGCCAAGGCGTATGCCTCCCAGGTGATGAAAATGACGGTGATTACCGGCCTGGTGGGAGCGGTGATTCTCATAGCCTGCATGCCGCTGGTGCTTCGGTTTGCCTCCACCAGCCTGTCGGAGACGGCCATGGGCTATTTAAAGGTCATGCTCTGGATCAATACCTATTACATCATGGGCGGCGCGGTGAACACCTCTCTGATTGCCGGTGTCTTCCGGGCCGGCGGCGATACCCGGTTTGGATTGATATGCGATACCATCGATATGTGGTGCTATGCCGTTCCACTGGGCTTTTTCGCTGCCTTTGTGCTGAAGCTGCCGGTGCTCTGGGTGTATTTTCTGCTCTGCACAGATGAATTTGTCAAGTGGCCCTGGGTGCTCAGCCACTACCGCAGCGGCAAATGGGCCAAGAACATCACCCGGGACGGCCTGTTCAGCCAGTCGGAAATACCGGCGGATTAAGATTTTCTTTACCGCCACGAATTTTGAGGTTTTATGTCAATTCCACTTGCATTTTTTTCTGACCAATGCTAGAATAGATGTGACATCACCATAAAGGTAGGGGACGAGCGATGGATAAGAACGATTTCGATGTCGATTTTGATTTTGAAGAAGAATACGGCTTCGATCCCAAGGACTTTCTGTCCGAGGACGAGGATTTTGATTTT